>NZ_CP122537.1:343750-687500 GCF_029853695.1 Jannaschia sp. GRR-S6-38 | reverse complement strand
GTCGGGATCGTCTTGCGCGTCCGGGATGGGGCGGGCTTCGGCCGCCGGCAGAGCGCCGCGCGAACGGCCGAGCTTGGCGATGGCGGCGGGCAGGTGGCCGCGCAGTTCGGCCTGTCCCAGCGGCTCGGGCAGCAGCATCGCCGCCCGCGCCCCGTCGAGGCGCAGCGGCTCTCCGAACCAGCGAAACCGGGCCCCTTTCGGAAACGGCGTGCGGGTGGACGGAAACGATCCGTCCACCCGCGCCTGTACGGTGGATATGACCTGCGCGCCCGCGCATGCCGACATCATGAGAACTGCCCCAAAGGCTTGTTTTTATTTGATCTTTCCGGCCACTGCCCGGCCGATGACTGACACTAACCCGGTTGCGAATCGGGGGTCAATTTCTGATTCGCCTTTGCAAGAAAGTTTTTTCGAATCGATTCATTCGAGCGGCTTTTGGACCGCAGGCGCGTAGATCAGCGCCCCCGTATCGTAGCCGTTGAAGTCCAGAACGGTCAGCGCGGCGGCCAGCCGGTCGGGGGGGATTTCGGGGTCGCGGTTCAGGATCCAGCCGGCCCGGCCATCGGGCTGGCCCAGCACCGCCGTCCGGTAATCGGCATCGGTCCACAGCACCCAGAGCGGGGCGGCGAAGGGCACGCCCGACAAACTGACCCGCAGCCGGCCCGGTCCGATGGTCTCGGCCCGGCCGGTGATCGCGCGCAGGGCCGCGCCGTCGGCGTCGCGGCAGGTGTTGCGCAGCCGGATCTCGCCCGCCGCGTCGGGGGCTGTGTATTCGGCGGTGGCGCGGGGACAGCCGGATTGGAACGGCACCGGGAAGCGCGCGACCTCGTGCCAGAGCCCGGCATAGCGCGCGGGGTCGAAATCGGCCTTCGAGGCGATGGTGACGGAGGTGTCGCGATAGGCGGGCAGCAGCGGCGCGACCACGGCGGCGCAGCCGGACAGGACAAGGATCGGGACGAGGATTAGGGCGAGGGCGCGCATCGGGGTCTCCGGCTCCGGTCGGCGGAGCCTAGCGCGGCATCGGGATCTCCACCATCGGCAATCCGGCGAGGATGGCTCGGGCCTGCGCGCCCATCAGCCCGGCCAGGGCCGCGTCGCGCGACCGCAGCCCGCCGGTATAGGTGCCGTAGGCCGGCAGGATCAGCCGGTTGCCGTCATGCAGGAAACAGGGCCGCGACACGCGCCGCCCGCGCACCGACAGCGCGGCCTTCGGATGGTAATGCCCCGACACCTCATGGCGCCCCGCCTCGGTCGCGATATGGCGGAAGGTCAGCGGCTCGCAGGTGACGCCCTCGGCGGCGTGACCCCCCAGGCCCAGCGGCGCCGGATCGTGGTTGCCCGTCACCCAGGTCCAGTCGCGCCCGGCCATCAGCCGCCGCAGCCAGGCGTGGAAATCGGGATCGAGCGCCTGCACCGCCGCCATGTCGTCGAAGCTGTCGCCGAGGCTGATGACGGCGGCCGGGTCGGTGTCAGTGATGTCCTCGTCCAGCCGGGTCAGCGTGTCCAGCACCTCGTAGGGCGGCAGCAGGGGCCCGCTGCGCCGCGCGATGCGCTCGGACTTGCCCAGGTGCAGGTCGCTGACGACCAGAAGCCGCGCCGACGGCCAGTAGAGCGCGCCGGAGGGCCGGGCGACCAGGTGCTGGCCTGCGAAGGTGAAGGCATGCGCGTTCCGCATTTGTCCGGGTGAATCACGGCGCGTGGCGGGACGCAAGACTGCCGTGGGAAGACGCTTCATTCGAGGCTCAGTCCGGCCTCCGCCATCAGCGCGGCGGCCTCCTCCTCCATCAGCCGCGCCTCGGCCCGGCCCTTGATCGGCACGATCCCGTGTTCGAGGAACAGGGGCGCTGAAAGCGGGCTGACGCGGTCCAGCCGCACCTGGTCGATCCGGTCGCCCACCGTCTCCAGCAGCAGCTCGACCCGGCCGAAATCGATATGGCCGCGCATCGCCTCCTCCTCGGTGATGCGCAGCATCAGGTGGTCGGGATCGTAGCGGTGCAGCGTGTCGTAGAGGATGTCCGACGAGAACGCCGCCTGCCGCCCGGTCGAGCGCTTGCCCGGGTAGTTGCGGTCGATCAGCCCGGCGATGATTGCGGCGTTGCGGAAGGTGCGCTTCATCACCGCGTTGCCCTGAAGCCAGCTCTCCAGCGCGGCATGGACGCCGTCGTTCTGCAGGAAGGGTCGGATGTCGGGCACTGGGCGTAGGCCCCAGATCATCGTGGCGTAATCCGTGGCGACGAAGCCCAGCGGGTCGAGCCCGGCCTCCTCCATCCCCTTGGTAACCAGAAGCGCCAGCGTCTGATGCGCGTTGACGCCCGCGAAGCCGTAGAGCGTCACGTGATGGCGGCCGTCGCGGGGGAAGGTCTCGACCAGAAGGCGGCCCGGCTCGGGCATGCGGGAATTGCGGTCCTGCAGCTCCAGCCATTCGCGGGTGTGGCCGGGCAGGGCGTCGAAGCGCCGCTCGTGCAGCATGTCCTGGATGCGGTGGGCCAGCTTCACCGAGGTCGTCCACTTGTAGCCCACATAGGTCGCGATCCGCGGCTCCTTGTTCGGGCGGGGCGAGACCTCGACGGTCAATTCGCGCATGTTCTCGTAGCGCACGACCTGTCCGCCCATCAGGAAGGTGTCGCCGGGCGACAGCGTCGCGGCGAAGCCCTCCTCGATCTCGCCCAGCGGCTGGCCGCCCCGGCCCTTGAAGCGGACCTTCAGCTTATCGGTGTCGACGATCGTGCCGAGGTTCATGCGGATCTGTCGCGCCGCGCGCGGATCGCGCAGGCCCCAGATGCCGGGTGCCCGTTCCTTCAGCCGCTGGTAGCGGTCATAGGCGCGCAGCGCGTAGCCGCCGGTCGCCACGAAATCGAGGCAGTCGTCGAAATCGGCCCGCGACAGCGCCGAATAGGGCCCGACCGAGGTCACCTCGGCGAACAGTTCGTCGGCCGCGAAATCGCCGGCGCAGGCCACGCAGGCGATATGCTGGCACAGCACGTCGCGCGGCCCGTCGAGGCGCAGATCGCCGTCGAGCTGGCCCGCGCGCACCGCCTCGAGCGCGGCGTGGCACTCGATCACCTCGAAGCGGTTGGCGGGGACTAGCCGGGCCTTCGAGGGCGCGTTGTAGCGGTGATTGGCGCGGCCGATCCGCTGGACCAGGTTCTTGACCTTCTTCGGTGCGCCGATCTGGATCACCAGGTCGACATCGCCCCAGTCGATCCCGAGATCGAGGCTGCCGGTGGCGACGATCGCCTTCAGCTCGCCTGCGACCATCGCCTGCTCCACGCGCAGCCGCGCCTCCTTCGACAGCGCGCCGTGATGGATGCCGATGGGCAGCCCCTCCTCGTTGGCGAGCCAGAGGTTGTGGAAGAAGATCTCGGCCTGGGCGCGGGTGTTGTGGAAGATCAGCGTGGTGTTGTGCTGCCGCACCTGCTCGAGGACCGCAGGGATGGCATAGCGCCCGCCAGCGCCGGCCCAGGGCGGGGCCTCCTCCGTCTCCAGCACGTCGATATCGGGCGGCGGGCCGGGATCGGCATGCAGGATCGGGCAAGGATCGGGGTGGCGCGCCAGGTAATGGGCGATCACGCCGGGGTCGTCGACGGTGGCGGACAGCCCGACGCGGCGCAGCCCGGGCGCAAGCGTCTGCAGGCGCGACAGGCACAGCATCAGCTGGTCGCCGCGCTTGTTGTCGGCCAGCGCGTGGATCTCGTCGACGATCACGCGCTTGAGCCCGGCGAAGGTGCGCGCCGCGTCCGGGTAGGAGATCATCAGCGCGAGGCTTTCCGGCGTCGTCAGCAGGATATGCGGCGGGTCCGCGCGCTGGCGCTTGCGCTGGGTCTGGCTGGTGTCGCCGGTGCGGTCCTCGACACGGATCGGCAGGCTAGCCTCCGCGATCGGGGTCGAGAGGTTGCGTCGGATGTCGTTGGCCAGCGCCTTGAGCGGCGAGACGTAGAGCGTGTGGAGCCCCGTGTGCTCGCCATCCGCCAGCTCGGCCAGCGTCGGCAGGAAGCCCGCGAGCGTCTTGCCCCCGCCGGTCGGCGCGATCAGCAGCAGTGCCGGGGCATCGGCGCGCGCCAGCATTTCGCGCTGGTGCGGGTGGAGCGTCCAGTGACGGCTGGTGAAGAACTCCGAAAGGGCAGGGGGCAGCATGGCGTCCATCTCGCCCGACGTAGCATCGCCCCGCGCAAAAAGAAGGGCGGGCCGCGATGGCCCGCCCTTCCGTGCTCGATATGCGGATGCGTCAGCCGCCCGTGGCGACCTGCTGCGTCGGCGCTTGGAACTCGTAGCCCCGCTCAGTGCCCTCGTTCTGGTGCATGCCGTAGCGCTGCGTCGCCTGGTCGCTGATCGTCTGGTAGCTGGAGACGGCGCTGTTGTACTCGCTCTCCGAGGCGTAATCGACGCCGGCGTAGCTGACGGTGGTCGCCGGGTCGTTCCAGTCGGCGGAGGATCCGGCCGTGACGATGCCGTCGAGCGCGGTGGCGGCCTCGACATACTCCTGCGCGGCGCCTTCCCAGGCGGACTGCAGCTGCTCGTTCGACATGTTGGCGAAGGCCGCCGTCAGGCCGCTGACTTCGCTGCTGGTCAGCGCGTCGGTCACGTCCGTGGTGAAGGCCACGCGCATGATCGCGTCCGACTCCAGCTGGCCTTGGATATCGCCCGAGACGTCCTGCACGCCGGTCGACACGACGCCCATCACGGCGAGGCCCAGGCCCACCAGCGCGGCCGTCAGCACGACCCAGTCGACGGTGACCGCACCGGATTCTTCGGAAATGAATTGCTCGGTGTTGAAGTTCATGAATCCACTCTCGTTTCGGTTCCAGGGGGGACGAAAGTCCTTGCTTTGACTTTTACCGATAAATTGGGCGGCTTCGTGGCCGAGCACGGGCGTATTGGGTCCCATTCGGGGGAATGGTGAAGACGATCCGCGCGTTGTCGCCGAATAGGCCGGCCCGGCGCGGACGATCCCCAAAAGCGGATCGGCCCCGCCCGGGACGCGGGCGGGGCCGGTGCGGCGGGTTGCGGTGCGGGGAGGGATCAGCGGCGGGCGCGCAGCTCGTGGCGGTAAAGATCGACGATCTGCAGGAGCGCGGCGTTCTCGGCCTTGAGCATCGCGGCCTGGTCGCCGGTCGCGGCGTCCAGCGCACCGAAATTGGCCGACAGCGTGCGGGCCTGGTCGCGCAGCGCGGCGGAAAGCTCGTCGCCGGTCATTGCGGCCGCCTCGGCGCGCAGGACGCGCGTAATCTCCGCGCCGGCGCAGCCCGTCAGCGCGCAGGCGGCATCGACGGCATCCAGCTCGACGCCGGATTGCGACAGGAATTCGATCTCGGCGATCTGCTCGGGCTGGATCGCGTCATAGGCGGTCTCGGGGCCGGTGATCGCGGTGCCGATCGTGACGGCGACGGCCGCCAGGATGCCGGCGAGACCCGCGGCGGGAACGACAACATAGCCCAGACGGACCGTGCGCTTCAGCGAGCGGGTCATGTCGGTCATGGCGTGATCCTTTCTTGCGGATGCGTCGTCGTGGTTAATGCCTGTCTCGCCGGTCTTCTTGGCGGGAATCGGGCGGCGCCGGGCCCTTTCGCGGGCTCAGTGGACGATCTCGGTCTCCTCGACGAAGAGGTTGGCCCAGGCGCGGTCGACCAGCTCGGGGGTCATGCGGTATTCCATGCCCTCGAAATTGCAGGTCGCGATCATCTGATCGATCAGGAAGTTCGCGTGGTAATTCGCGTAGACGTTGTCGATCTCTGGATATTTCGACTTCAGAAGGTGGACGAGCGACGGCTCGTCCAGCGCGAATTTCTTCTTCTTGGCGACCATGGCGAAGATCTTGAGGAACTCGGCCTGGGTCGGCCCGTCGATCAGGACCTTGAAGAAGATCCGGCGCAGGGCCGCGACGTCGAAGATCTTGTTGGGGTGGAAGTTGGTCGAGAAGACCACGAGCGTGTCGAAGGGCACCTCGAACTTCTCGCCCGATTGCAGCGCCAGGATGTCGTAGCCCATCTCCATCGGGACGATCCAGCGGTTGACGATCTTCTGCGGCGGCTCCTCCTGGCGACCGAGGTCGTCGACGATGAACACCCCGCCCGAGGATTTGAGCTGCAGCGACGCCTGATAGGTGCGCGCCACCGCGTTGTAGTTGAGATCCAGCATGTCGAGCGCCAGCTCGCCGCCCGTCATCACGGTGGGCCGGGTGCAGAGCAGGTAGCGCGTATCGACCCGCAGGTTCGTCTTGCGCAGGCTGTTCTCGTGATCGGGCTGTTCGACCTTCGTGTGCACGATCGGGTCGTAGAGCGTGATGACCTGGCCCGCGTATTCGATCGCGTGCGGGATCCAGATATTGTCGCCCAGCGAGGCGCGGATGCCCTCGGCGATGGAAGACTTACCGTTGCCGGGCGGGCCGTACATCAGCACCGACCGGCCCGAGCCCACCGCGGGGCCCAGCTGGTCGATCAAGTCCTTCGGCAGGATCAGGTGGCCCATCGAGTCGAGCAGGCGCTGGCGCGTGATCTTGATGTTCTTGATCGACTGCGCCTTGACCTGCTCCTTGTAGCGATCGAGCGGGACGGGCATCGGCCCGTAATACTCGGACTGCGCCAGCGCGTCGGTCGCGCGGCCCTTGCCGGCATCGGTCAGCTGATAGCCCATCTCGCCGGAGGAGCCGGCATGCATTGTGCCGGTCGCCTGCATGAGCCCGGCCTCGCGCGCCTGATCGATCAGTTGCTGCGTCAGCCCCGTCGTCAGGCAGATCGCGGCCGAGATCTCGCGCGTCGTTTCGACCGACTTGCGGTAGACGGTCTTGAGCATGACGTCGCGCAGCATCACCCCGGTCAGGCCGGTTTCTTGCAGCGTGCGGGGCTGCGTCGGCGCGGGCACGCCCAGCTGGGCGGGATCGGTATGCATATTCATCGGCGCATCCTCCAAATACGGTCCCGGTCCGGCGGCCGGGTGTGGGAATTTCCTTCGCCCTCGCTCAGCCCTGCGTGGCCGCGAGGCCCAGGTAAGTCAGGTGCGTGGCGGCGAGCGTGATGCCCATCGGGAAGTCCTTGGCCTCGGTCCAGCTTTTCCAGTCGGGCGCGAGGTTGCGCACCGGGGCCATCGACCGGGCCACGCGGTGCAGAAGCCAGGTGGCGATCAGCAGGACCGAGAACAGGATCAGCACCTCGCCGATATCGGCCAGCGCGACGAAGGGGGCCATCGCGGCCGCGAATTTCGCGTCGCCCGCGCCCACCGCGCGCGCCGTCGACAGAAGGAAGCCCGCGGCCAGGATCACGGCCAGGTTGACGAAGCGCCACAGGTACTCGGTCAGCGGCGCCACGACGAAGATGCCGGCCAGCACGTAGACGAGGAACAGCGCCAGAACCGCCTGATTGCGGATCCGCATCTGCGACAGGTCGGTATAGGCGACCCAGAGGCAGATCGGCAGCGAGAGCAGGCCGAAGACCCAGCCCTGCATCGGCGTGGCGGCCAGCGCGACCTCCATGGCTCAGGCGTCCAGCGCCTCGAGCGCGCGGACCGCGGGCTCGAAATAGCGGGGATGGGTGGCGATCGCGTCCTCGAGCAGGCTGCGGCCGATATCGACATCGCCCTGCTTGATCGCCGCGAGGCCCGCGGTGTGCATCAGCTGCGCGCGCTCCTCCTGCGACATCCGCAGCGAGGGCAGGGTGTAGGTGCGGCGCGCCGCGCGGGCGAGGACGAGGTTGTTCTTCGCGGTGAAGAGCTTGTCGTCATAGGTGATCGCCTCGGTGAAGAGCCGCTCGGCGGCCTCGCTGTCGCCACGGGTCAGCTTGGAGAAGCCCCAGTTGTTCAGCGTGCCCGCGGGCGTCGTGGTCAGGCCCACGGCGGTCTCGTAGAAGCTGTCGGCGCGCTCCCACTGGCGGTTGCTGTCGGCGACCATCGCCTCGAGGCGGTAGCGCTTGTAGGTCTCGTGGGTCGGCGGGATGGCGTCCAGCGTGGCCTCGGCCGCCTTCCAGTCCGAGACTCGGATCAGCGCGTCGGCCAGCTCGACGCTGTCGTCATGGGCGGCGTCGGGCATCTGCGTGACCTCGCGCCAGGCGAGCACGGCCTCGGTGCCGCGGCCGGCGCGGACCAGGCTGCGGGCCAGGCCACGGTGATGCGCGATCACGTCGGGCTCGGCATCGGTCTTGCGTTTGAAATAGGCGACCGCCTCGGCCGGCTCGGCGACCGTCAGCATGATGTCGCGGATGCCGCCCTCCTCGGTCTCCATCGCGTCGATGGCGCGCGCCACCTCCGCATCGCGCGAGGCATTGCAGGCGGACAGGACCAGCACGCTTCCCAGGAGAAGCGGCAACAGGGTGGGGTGGCGCATTTTTGCGTCCTCTTCTGCTCGTGCCTTCCTGTTCTTCTCAACCATCGGGCGAATTCAGGGCATAGACCCCGTCGTCGCGCCGCGTCAGCGTGAAGGCGTCATTATTGCCGTCATCGTAGCGAACGGTCTGCATCTTGGAAGCGGCGACGCGCAGGTTGCCGCGGATTTCCGGCGAGGGTTGCAAGGCGAACGCAGTCTTGAGAACGCCGAACGCCTCGCCATGCCGTCCGGTCTCGAGCAGGACGACGCCGAGATTGTTGAGCGCGCGGGCGTTGCGCGGCTCGGCGGCGGTCAGCTTGCGGAGCTGGTCCTCGGCCTGGTTCAGGCGCCCCAGCCGGATATTGGCGACCGCCATGGCGAGGGCGACCTCGCTTTCGGGCGCGGTGCCGTCGATGCCCGCGCGGATATAGGTGTCGAGCGCCAGCTCGGGCTCGCCCGCGGCCAGCAGCCGGTCGCCGACGATCATCGGGTCCACGATCGCCGCGCCCTCGGCCGCGCCGGGCGGCAGCAGCGGATCGTCGGGCAGGGCGCCGCGACCCGAGATGTCGGGGGCGCAGGCGGCCAAGGCGAGCGCGGCGAGGAGGGGGAGCGCGGCGCGCATCAGAAGCCGCCCGCCCCGCCGCCCAGCGTCTCGGCGATGCCGTGGATCGAGGGGCCGATCAGGATGATTAGAAGCGGCGGCACGCAGAACATCATCGTGCCGACGGTCAGCTTGGTCGGCAGCACGTTGGCCTTTTCCTCGGCGCGCATCACGCGCTTGTCGCGCATCTCCGAGGCGTAGACCCGCAGCGCGTCGGCGATCGAGGTGCCGAAGGTCTGCGACTGGATCAGCACGGTGACGAAGCTGGTGATGTCGTTGATGTCGCAGCGCTCGGCCATGGCGCGCAGCACGTCGGGCTTGTCCTTGCCGGCCTTCATCTCCTGCGCGACCATCAGGAATTCGCCGGCCAGCGCGGGATAGGACGGCTCGATCTCGGTGGCCATTCGGATGATGGACTGGTCCAGCGACTGGCCCGCCTCGACGCAGACCAGAAGCAGGTCGAGCGCGTCGGGGAAGCCCTGCTGGATCTCCTCCTGGCGCTTGGCGATGCGCTTCTGGACCCAGTATTTCGGCGCGTAATAGCCGACCGCGCCGGGCACCAGCGTGTAGCTGACCTGCTGCACGGTCGACATGTCGCCCGCCAGAAGGAAGCTGTAGAGCAGGCCCAGCACCAGAAGACCCAGGCCCAGCAGAAGCTGCGCCGCGGTCAGGGTGCGCACCGCGTCCTTGTGGGTATAGCCCGCCTGGATCAGCATCTTGCGGGCCTTCGACATCTCCTCCTCGTCCTGCGGATCGAGGAGCTGGGCGTATTTCGCGAGCGTCTCGTTGCGGTTGCCGTGGCGCGAGAGCTTGGCCTCGGAGGCCTCGATCGCGGCCGCCGCGCGCTCGGCGCGCAGCCGGTCCAGCGGATCGGTCTTGCGCGTCAGCAGCATCGGCAGGGTCAGGAGCACCAGGAGAAGCCCCGCGCCGCCGGCGATGTAGATCATGCCGTCGGGCCCAAGCACGCCCTCGGTCACGGATCGCAGTATCTCCATGATGTCCATTTGCGGGCCTCAGACCTTGATGTTGACCATCATCCGCATGAACACGATGTTCACGAGGAGGAAGACGCAGACCACCGCGGCGGCCGGGATGAAATAGGGGGTGTCCTTGACGCCCTCGTAGTAGTCGGGCTTGCCCACGTTGATCCCCACAAGCGCGAGGATCGGGAAGGCCGACAGGAAGACGCCGGACCAGCGGGCCTCGGCGGTGATCGCCTTCACCTTGCGGAACAGCTTGAAGCGGGCACGGACCACCTTGGCGAGGCCCTCGAGGATCTCGGCCAGGTTGCCGCCCGATTTCTGCTGGATGGCCACCGCAACGGCGAGAAAGCGCAGATCCTGCAGCTCGACGCGTTCGGCCAGCGCGCGCAGCGCCTCGGGGATGTCGCGGCCATAGGCGGCCTCGTCGGCGATGAAGCCCATCTCGGAGCCCAGCGGGTCCGCGATCTCCTTGGCGACGATGCCGATGGCCGAGTTCAGCGGGTGGCCGACGCGCAGCGAGCGCACGATCAGCTCGACCGCGTCGGGCAGCTGCTCCTCCATCAGGGCGAGGCGCTTCTTCGCCTTGCCGTTGACCCAGACATAGACGGCGCCCACGCCGAACACGATCGACAGGAGCCCCCGGATCGGCAGCGCGGCGGAGGTGAAGAGGGTCATCATCGCAAACGACATGAAGACCAGCAGCACCATGACCCCGATCAGCATTCCCGGCGTGAAGGCCAGGTTCGCCTTCTGCGCCTTCTCGGCGATCAGCGAGTAGAGCGGGATCTGCTTGGCGCTGTCGTGCTGGCTCATCTCCTTGCGGAGTTGGGCCATCACCTCGTCGCGTGTGGCGCCCTTCTCCATCAGGGCGAGGCGGCGGTTGACCCGGTTGTTGAGCTTGATGCTCTCGCCGAAGACCAGAAGGTAGATGCCGCCGATGACCAGCAGCATGGATCCGAAGATCGCGATGTAGATCAGCGGCTCGATGGAAAGTTGCATGGCTCAGCGCCCCCCTGCGGGTTCATAGATCGAGGCGGGCAGGTCGTAGCCCCAGGCCTTGAAGCGGTCGGCGTAATGGCTGCGGATGCCGGTGGCCGTGAAGCGGCCGATGATGGTGCCGTCCGGCTCCAGCCCCAGGCGCTCGTAGCGGAAGATCTCCTGCAGGGTGATGACCTCGCCCTCCATGCCCGTGACCTCGGTGATCGAGACCATCCGGCGCGAGCCGTCCTGCAGGCGCGAGGCCTGCACGATCAGGTTCACGGCGCTGGCGATCTGGGCGCGCACGGCCTTGAGCGGCATCTCGATGCCGGCCATGGCGATCATGTTCTCGAGGCGCGAAATCGCGTCGCGGGCGTTGTTGGCGTGGATCGTCGTCATCGAGCCGTCATGGCCCGTGTTCATGGCCTGCAGCATGTCGATGACCTCCTCGCCGCGGGTCTCACCCACGATGATACGGTCGGGACGCATCCGCAGCGCGTTGCGCAGACAGTCGCGCTGCGTCACCGCGCCCTTGCCCTCGACGTTGGGCGGGCGGCTTTCCATCCGGCCCACATGGTCCTGCTGAAGCTGCAGTTCCGCCGTGTCCTCGATCGTCAGCACGCGCTCGGCATGGCCGATGAAGGAGCTCAGGGCATTGAGCGTGGTCGTCTTGCCCGAACCCGTTCCGCCCGAGACGATGACGTTGAGCCGGCAGGCGCAGGCCGCCTGCAGGTACATCGCCATTTCTTCGGTGAAGGCGCCGAACTTGACGAGGTCGTCGACGCCCAGCTTTTCCTTCTTGAACTTACGGATCGAGACCAGCGAGCCGTCCACCGCGACCGGCGGGACCATCGCGTTGAAGCGCGAGCCGTCCTTGAGGCGGGCGTCGACATAAGGGTTGGACTCGTCGACGCGGCGGCCCACGGCGGAGACGATCTTGTCGATGATCCGCAGCAGGTGCTTCTCGTCCTTGAAGCGGATCGGCGACTTGGACAGCTTGCCCGCGCGCTCGACATAAATGTTGTGCGGACCGTTCACGAGGATGTCGTTGACGTCCGGATCGCGCAGCAGCGGCTCGAGCGGGCCCAGGCCCGTGACCTCGTCGAAAAGCTCGGTGTTGAGGATGTCGCGGTCGTCGCGGCCCAGCACGACGCCCATGTCGGCCAGTTCCTCGGTCGTGATCGAGACGATCTCGGCGCGCAGCGCCGACAGGTCGGCCTTGTCCAGCGCCGAGAGGTTCAGGTTGTCGAGCAACCTGTGATGCATCTCGGTCTTCAGCTCCTCCAGCCGGACGCGGCGCTTCAGGTCCTTGTCCTCGGGCACCGGCGCGGCGGGGGCCTTCGCCTTCGGAACGGATGCGGGCTTCGGCGCCGGCGCGACTTCGGACGCCCCGAGGGCGGGCGCATCGGGCGCGGCCTTTTCGTCGGGCGCGCCGGGCGCCCCGATCGGCTTGGCGCTTTCGATCTGCGGTTTTTTGTAGCGTGAGAACATCTGTCAGCCCCTTGCGGCGATCATCCGAAGGACAGTCCGAGGAAGGACCTCTTCTTGCCCTTCGCGCCCGCGCCCACATCCTCGCCCGCGGCGATCCGCTGGCGGGCATCGTTGAGCTCGGTCGCGACGGCGCGGATTTCCTTGGTCAATGCGTTGCGCGGCGCCAGGTCGCGCAGCGGCGCGGCCTGATCGTTCACCTCGGTCACCTGCTTGCCGCCATCGGGCAGCACGTGATGGAACTTGACGCCCAGGCTCTCGGCCATCTTCTCGATCCGCGAGCGTCCGCCCAGATCCATCTTCCCCGGCGCGCGGTTGAGCAGATAGCTCACCCGCTCGGTCGGCACGCCCTCGGCCTGCAGAAGACGCTGGAAACGCAGCGCATTCTGGGCGGAGCGGACCTCCATCTGGCAGACGACGAAGAACAGCTCCGCCGTCGAGATCACGGTATCCGTCCAGCCGGTCACGGAGCCGGGCATATCGACGATGACGATGTCGAAGCATTCGCGCGCAAATTTCAGCAGCGCCGTCACCTCTTCGGGCCCGACGAGGTCGTAGGGCAGAACGTCCGAGGGGGCGGTGAAGACGGCGAGCTTGTCCTTGTAGACGCTCAGCGCCTGGCGGAAGGCCTGCTCGTCCATGCTCGCGATATCCGAGAGCACCTCGTAGATCATCGGCTTGCGCGGCAGGTCGAGATAGGTCGCGACCGAGCCGAATTGCAGCCCCAGGTCGATGACGCAGACCTTCAGCGGGTCGGCCGCGTTCAGGTTGGCGAATTCCCAGGCCAGGTTGACGGCCAGCGTCGTGGCGCCGTCCCCGCCCGAGGCGGATTGCAGCGCGAAGACCGCGCCTTCCTGGCCGCTGCCGCCGCTGCGCATGGGCATGGCGGGCAGGTTCGGCGTCTCGGCATCGTCACCCACCGCAGCGGCGTCGACGATATCGGCGCCCGCGCGGCGCATGATGCCCTCGCTGTCGGGCTGGCCGGGAATGCGGATGCGGCTGACCGCTTCGGAGAGCGCGTCCTGCGGGAGCGGGTATGGGGCGAAATCGTCGGCGCCGGCGCGCAGCAATTCGTGCAGCGCCATGGGCCCAAGCCCCTCGGCGACCAGGATGACCTTCAGCCCGGCGGCCTTGGCCTGGCCCACAAGCTCATGGGCCCGCGGCAGCGCCGCCTCGTCCTGCTGGTCCAGGGCCAGGACGATGAATTCCAGTTTCTTGGCCTCGTCCTGCGCTAGGAAGGCCCCGGCCTCGGCGAAGGTCAGGTCGCCCCAGGCCTCGCCCAGCTCGGCCTCCATGTCCTCGATGAGAAGGTCGAATTCCTGCACATCGCGGGACACGGTCACCGCGCGAAGCGGTTCGGGCTCGGGAAGGATGGCCAGGTTGCTCGACATCGTGTTCACCGTGCTACGCGCACGCCGTTTCGGGCGCGCCTCAAGGACACCGGGTCGAAACCCGGACCGGGGCGTACTGCGCCCGGCCCGTTCGGGATGACCGGGAATTCGGGCAACAATTGGACCGAAGTTCTGAAATTATCGGAAACTTCGGGAACAGCCGTGGCGAGGCGGCCGGACCGATCCGGGACGAAAAACGCCCGGACAGCCATGCCATCCGGGCGTTTCGCGAATTGTGGAGGCATCGTGGCTCTCAGCCTTCGGCGGAGGCCCCGGCGCCCGCGACATAGCGGCGATACACGATCTGGGCGTATTTGCCGTCGAGCACCAGCGGGTGGCCCGACACGAAGCCCGCGACCTCGGTCACCGTGCGGCGGTTGGCCGGCTCGCGCGTTTCGGTGGGGACGAGGGGGCGCTCCTCGCCGAAGGAGACCAGCGCCTCCAGCCGGCTGAGCGAGACGCCCTTCGCGGCCAGGTAGTTGACCGCGGCCTGCGCGCGCCGGCGGCCCAGCCGCTCATTATAGGCGCGCGAGCCCACCAGGTCGGTATGGCCGTAGACCGAGAAGCGGACCTCGGGGAACTGCAGGATGAAATCGGCCTGCTGGTCGAGGACCGCCCGGGCGGTCGGGCTGAGCTGCGCCGAGTTGAAGGCGAAATTGATCGTCGTCGGCACCGAGTCCGCGAAGTTGGCGCCGATCCGGCTGGCCGCGGGGACCGAGCCGTTCATCACCAGCATGTTCTGCATCGTCGGGTTGCCGAAGGCGCCCTCGTCGACCTCGCTGCCCGCGGTGACGGCGAGGAAATCGCAGCCCGCGAGCCCGGTGAGACCCAGGCCGGCAAGGAAGGAGCGGCGGGAAAGAGGTAGCGTTTTCATGATCTTATTCCATCACGTAGCCGTAGTTCCCGGAAAAGTCCTGCGCCGCTGCCTCGCCACCGCGGGTCGAGCGCCGCGTGGCGTTCTGCGCCCCGCCCGAAATCCGGCCGAAGAGGAACAGCTCGTTCTCGGTGGGCGGGCGGATCCGGTCAGTCGGCAGGGCCAGCGCCTCGCCGGAGACCGGCGTGACGAGGTTCGCCGTGATGATGATCACGAGCTCGGTCTGCGAGCGCCGATAGTCGGCCGACCGGAACAGCGCGCCGAGGATCGGCACGTCGCCCAGCCAGGGCACCGAGGAGGTCCCGTCGCGGAACTCGTCCTGCAGGATCCCCGCGATGGCGATGGACTGGCCGTCGCGCATCTCGATCGTGGTCGATGTCTGGCGCTGCGTGAAGCCGTCGACAGCCGTGTCGCCGATCGTCGCGCCAATCGTCGTGTCGATCGCCGAGACGGAGGCGTCCAGCACGAGGTTGATGATGTCCTGGTCCACGACCGTGGGCGTGAACTGCAGCTCGACGCCGAAGGGGCGGTACTCGACCGAAACCTGGCCTTCCGCGCCCTGCACCGGGATCGGGTATTCGCCGCCGGCGAGGAAGCGCGCCGCCTGGCCCGAAAGGGCGGTCAGGTTCGGCTCGGCCAGCGTGCGGACGAGGCCTTTGCTTTCAAGGGCTTGCAGCGCCAACGTCACGCCGTAGCTTCCGCCGCCGAAGCTGAAGGTCGCCGTCCCGGTCGAGGACGCGAGCCCCGTGGAGGTGCTGCCCGTGAAGATTTCGTCCCCGCTCGATGCGTTGAGCGAGAGGTTGGAGCCCAGCTCCTTGGTGACCGAACGCGACATCTCCGCGAAGCGCACCTTGAGCTGGACCTGCTGCACGCCGCCGACCGACATCAGGTTCAGCACGGCGTCAGGGGCGTAGCGCTGGGCCACTTCCAGCGCCTGGTCGAGCTTTTGCGAGGACGACACCGTGCCCGACAGGACGATCCCGTCATTGGCGGTGCGCACCTCGATCTGCTCGCCGGGCAAGAGCTCCCGCAGGCGCTCCTTGAACTCGGCGATGTCGGGGATGACCTGCACCTCGACATTGGTGATCAGCCGGCCGTCAGGGCCCAGAAGGGTCAGCGTCGTGCGGCCGGGCGCCTTGCCCAGCACGTAGACGGTGCGCTCCGACAGGGTGGCGATATCCGCGATCAGCGGGTTCGCGACGGACAACTCGGCGAAGGGGAGCTCGGATTCGAGCACCAGCGCGCGGTTCAGCGGAACCCGCAGCGCGCCCTGGGTCTGGCCCTCGGCCAGCCTGAGCGTCTGCGCATGTGCGCCTGCGATGGATGTGCCCGAAAGCATCAGCGCGAGCATGGATGCCCGCAGGATCGTACGGATCTTCATTGTGACCTGCCTCTCTGATCACTCTGCTCGGCGCGGATCTGACGTCCGCGTTTCGGCCAAAATGGCAGATGCTGTGGATAAAGCAATGTTTTCGCCATTTCCGACGCAATCGCAGTGCGTGGAGGCCACACCGCGCCAAGGTTTCGACACAAATCCGCCCGCGGCGCGGGGTGCGACGCGGGCGGGACGGCCATTATGGTGGGAGGGGTCAGCCTTCCTCGGGGCAGGGCACCGGGATCAGCACGACTTCCGAGCCCTTGCGTGTCCGCACGGTGCAGACATCCTGGCGCTGCGCGGTTTCCTGCGGCCCGAGGATCTGGTCCAGGGTCGCTTCGACCGAAGCGCTCTCGGATTCGTCGCTCACCCCGACCAACGCCAGCGACAGCCGGCCGGTGGCCTGCGCCTGCGCCAGCTTGGCCACCACGTCGGGGCTGGCCTCGACGGTGATGTTGCGCGCGATGGTGGGCGCGTTGCGCTCTTCGTCGGTGATCTGGTCGATCGCGATCAGCGGCAGGTTGGCGTGGATGAGGCGGGTGACACCGCCCTGCGCGCCCGAGCCGGTCCAGTAGACATCGACGCGGTCGCCGGGGCGCAGGAAGCCGGACACGCCGCTGTTGACGTCGGTCTGCAGGGTGAAGGCGCGCATGCCGGCGGTCAGGCTGGCGGCGACGCCGGCCTCTTCGCCCGGGCGGGTGACCTTGACGGCCAGGAGCGGCTCGTCGCGTTCCATCACCCGCAGCACGGTGCGGATGGCATCCTCGCCCTCGGGGAAGATGTCCTCGAGCTTGGTGAAGGCGCCCAAAGGCACCGCATCGGCGGGCCAGGCGACCGGGCGCACGTCGTTCTGGCGCAGCGGATCGCCGTAGCGCAGCTGGCGGCGCACGACGAAGACATCCGTCGTCGTGATGATCTGCTGCTGGGTCGAGGCCAGCGCATTCTTGTATTGCGAGAAGCGCTCCTGCGCGGTGTGGATGGCGAAGCCGGCGAGGCCGAGCCCGGCGAGCAGGACGAGTCCGAAGATCAGGCGCATGGGGCGGGTTCCTTGAATGCTGATCGGCCGATCGGCGGCCGTTGTTTCCCGTATGACGTCCGAATGCGGCCAATTCGTGAAACGGACGGGGAACCTCTGGGTCGGGCCGAGGCGCGCCGCTGAAACGGAAAACGCCCCGGACCTGGGGTCCGGGGCGCTGCGCCGCTCCGCGAAGGAGGGGCGTGGGAAGTCTTACTTCGACAGGTCGAGGCCGGTGCCGGCGGCGCCGAAGCCCGCGCCGATCATGTCGGTCTTCAGCTGGCCTTCGATGTCGCCCGACAGGTCCTGCACGCCCTTCGAGACGACGCCCATGACGGCGAGGCCCAGGCCCACGAGGGCGGCGGTCAGGACAACCCAGTCGACGGTGACGGCGCCGGATTCGTCGTTCTTGAAGGTGTTGATCGCGTTCAGCATTGGTTCATTCCTTGAGAGTCAGATGTAGGTTCAGGTCAGTCGTCGGCGGGCGTTCCCGCCCTTGCGATGGCACTCTTTTCACCGAGATTCGGGGCCATAATGCGGCGTCGGAAGGGTAAGTTCGCGGTGATCCCGGGAACCGCGCGGGACGGTCGGGCCAACGAAAAACGCCCCGGACCTGGGGTCCGGGGCGCTGCACCTCTCCACGGGGAGAAGCATCGGAGATCTTACTTCGACAGGTCGAGACCGGTGCCGGCGGCGCCGAAGCCCGCGCCAATCATGTCGGTCTTCAGCTGGCCTTCGATGTCGCCCGACAGGTCCTGCACGCCCTTCGAGACGACGCCCATGACGGCGAGGCCCAGGCCCACGAGGGCGGCGGTCAGAACAACCCAGTCGACGGTGACGGCGCCGGATTCGTCGTTCTTGAAGGTGTTGATCGCGTTCAGCATTGATTCATTCCCTTTTGGGTTCAGGTCTTGGTCGGATCGTCGGGCGTGCCCTTTCGATGAACCTGATTTGCCCGGCAAAGGGGGCGGGAATGCGACGGCCTTAAGAAGAGTTTGCGGAAATGCCGCGGTCGTTTCGCGTCAATCTAACCGAAGCGGGGGCCGTGCCTGCCAGCACGGCCCCCTGTCCCTCGGTTCTCGTACCGACGGAAGTGTGACGTGTCCCTCTTGTCTCCGGTTCTGCCTGCCAACAGCTCCGGTGGGGCCTGCTCGATCGCCACGTTCCTCGCCCGAGTTTCTCGGTGCCTCTTGTTGATCGGTTGGCGCGGGGGCGGTCTGCCATCGCCGGTTGCGCTTCCGATATGAGGGGTATGTCGGCCAATTGGGGCGGAAACATGTCCGGTTCGGCTCAATTTGAGGACAATCGCGATTTCCCGAGGAATTGACCGTGTTCCGGGAACGATAACGGGGCGGCGGGCCGGCGCCGCGGGGGCGAGGCGCGTCCAGCCGAGGCGAAAGCGCGGCGAATGTCACAGCACGGGCACGGATCGCCGCGTCCGGGCTGCCGCGGGGTGCGATTCTGTGGCAGGGTCGGCGCAATCAAAAACGAGACCGAGCAGTCTTGCACATGAACACGATCCTCTCCGGCGCCGCGCTTGCGGCCCTTTTGCTGACCTGTGTGCCCGTCCCGGGCCTGGCCGCGGATTTCACCTTCAAGCGTGTCCGCCCGCCGGCGGCGGATGCCGTGAAGCGCATCAACATCCAGATCGAGCCGCGCGCCCCGCGCCCGGCCGCGCCCCGGCCGACCCTGCCGGATCTGCCGCAGATCGCCGCGCCGGGCACCGCTCCGGCCGAGCCCCTGGCGCGCCAGCCGCAGCAGGCGTGGTTCTGGTCCGCCGTCTCGCCCGCCATCGCCCGCCAGGCCGGCCGCTTCCGCAAGGCCGCGCAGGTCGCGGCCCGCCCGCCCGCCGGCAGCGGCATCGCCCCGCCGCCGCTGGCGCATCTGCAGGCCATCGCCAAGCGGCACGGCCCCGACATCCTGCGCCATTCGGTCGGCACCCGCGTCTCGCCCGCGCTGATCCTCGCCCTCATCTCGGTCGAATCGTCGGGCCGGACCGACGCCGTCAGCCATGCCGGGGCCAGCGGGCTGATGCAGCTCATCCCCGAGACGGCGGCCCGCTTCGGCGTGCGCGACACGCGCAACCCCTCCGACAACATCCGCGGCGGGGTCGCCTATCTCGACTGGCTGATGCGGGAATTTGGGGACGACCCGGTCCTTGCGCTCGCGGGCTACAACGCGGGCGAGGGCGCCGTGCGCCGCCATTCCGGCGTGCCGCCCTATGCCGAGACGCGGGCCTATGTCCCCAAGGTCATGGCCGCGTGGAACGTGGCCCGGCTGATCTGCACCACCCCGCCCGTGATGCCGGGCGACGGCTGCGTCTTCGATGCGTCGCTGATGGGCGGCTGAGCTTCCGGCCGGTCACGCCGGCCCGGTGGGATGCCCGCGCGCCTGCGCCGTTACACGGAGCAGGGCGCGATGACGCCTGGCCGGCTCGCCATTATCGCCCTCTGGCGGGGCGCCCTCCGGCAGGTCAGTCGACAAGCGTCGCTTCGGTGACGTCGCGCAGCGCCTGTTCGGTGACGCCCTCGGCCAGCTCGACGATCTTCAACCCGCCCTCGACCACGTCCAGCACGCCCAGATTGGTGATGATGCGGTCCACGACGCCGGTGCCGGTCAGCGGCAGGGTGCATTCGCGCAGGACCTTCGACTGGCCATGCTTGTTGGCGTGGTCCATCACCACGACCACCCGGCCCACGCCCGCGACCAGGTCCATGGCGCCGCCCATACCCTTCACCAGCTTTCCCGGGATCATCCAGTTGGCGAGGTCGCCGTTCTCGGCCACCTCCATCGCGCCCAGGATCGCCATCGCGATCTTGCCGCCGCGGATCATGCCGAAGCTGGTCGCCGAATCGAAATAGGACGAGTGCGGCAGCTCGGTGATCGTCTGCTTGCCGGCGTTGATCAGGTCCGCATCCTCTTCGCCCTCATAGGGGAAGGGGCCCATGCCCAGCATGCCGTTCTCGGATTGCAGCGTCACCTCGATCCCGTCGGGGATGTAGTTCGACACGAGCGTGGGGATCCCGATCCCGAGATTGACGTACCAGCCGTCCTGCAGTTCCTGCGCCGCACGCGCGGCCATCTGGTTGCGGTCCCAGGGCATGGGTTCTCGTTCTCCTTAGATTTCGAGCATGTCGACGGGAACGTCGATCATCACCACCGTGCCCGCCGCGCCGCGCACGGGCGTCAGTGTGGCGTCGAGCCCGCCCACGAGCGTATTGACCAGCCGTCCGCCGACGGTGTTCGGGTCGGGGAAGGGGGCGTTGGCCGGCAGGCCCAGCCCATCATCGCTGACCGACAGGCGCAGCCCGCCCGCGGCGAGCCGCTTGAGGCGCAACTCGACGAAGCCGTCATCCATCCGGTCGAAGGCGTGGTGGAAGGCATTCGCCAGGACTTCCGACATCAGGAGCGTCACGCGCACGGCGGCGTCCAGATTCACGTCCATCGGGTCGATGCTCTGGACGTAGCGCACGCCCGGGCGGCCCTCGTGATGGGCCACGGCGGCCGCGGCCCGGCTGACCAGCGCCCCGAGATCGATGCCCGGATGCAGCGCTCCCTGCCGGTCCGAGAGGCGGACCGACTCGTAGGCGAGCTGCAGGCACTCGATCCGGCGGTTCATTTCCTCGAAGGCGGAGGGCGCGCGGTCCTCGCCGACCTCGGAGACCTGCTGCAGCAGGAGCGACAGATCCTCCTGCACCCGGCCCCGCAGGGCCATCAGGATATCGCTACCGGGGCCGCTCTCTTCCTTCTCGGAGGCGTAGACCTCCTTCTGGATGCCCAGGAAGTAGATCGGATTGCTCTCGGCGTCGCAGATCGGAGCAATGATCACGCGGTTGGTGAACGGCTCGCCATCGGCGCGATAGTTCAGGATGTCGAGCGTGACGTCCCGCCCTTCGCTCAGCGCGGACCGCAACCGGTCGACATCGGCCTTGTCGGTCTTCTCGCCCTGTAGGAAGCGGCAATTGCGCCCGACCACGGCGGAGCGGGAATAGCCGGTCATCTGCTCGAAGGCGGAATTGACGTAGACGATCGGATTGTCCTCGGCCCGGGCGTCGGTCAGCACGACGGCGACGCGCACGCGGCTAAAGCCGTCCAGCGCGCCCCCCTCGTCCATGACCGAGGCGAGCTTGCGGCGCGCGGACGGATCGAGCGCGCGAAGCCCCTCGACCTCGCGGGCCCGGGCGGGGCCGCCGCCGGGGGGAGTGCGCTCAGGCGCCAGGGCTCACGCCCTCCGGGCGGGGGCGGGTCGTGACCTTCTCGATCCGCTTCTCGTGATCGCCCTGAATCAGGCGGTGGACATAGATGCCGGGCAGGTGGATGTGGTCGGGGTTGAGCTCGCCCGGCTGCACGATCTCCTCGACCTCGGCCACGCAGACCTTGCCGCACATCGCGGCCGGCGGGTTGAAGTTGCGCGCGGTCTTGCGGAACACGAGGTTGCCAGTCGTGTCCGCCTTCCACGCCTTCACGATGGCCAGGTCGGCGACGATGCCGCGCTCCATGATGTAGGTTTCGGGCGCGCCGTCCGGGCCGGTGGGGAACTCTTTGTGCTCCTTGCCCTCGGCGATCTGCGTGCCCACGCCGGTCCTTGTATAGAAGCCCGGGATGCCGCAGCCGCCGGCGCGCATCCGCTCGGCCAGGGTACCCTGCGGATTGAACTCGAGCTCCAGCTCGCCCGAGAGGTACTGGCGCATGAACTCCGCGTTTTCGCCCACATAGGAGGAGATCATCTTCTTCACCTGGCGGGTCTGCAGCAGGATGCCGATCCCGAAATCGTCCACGCCGGCGTTGTTGGACGCGAAGGTCAGGTCCTTCGTGCCCGCCGCGCGGATCGCTTCGAGCAGATGCTCGGGGATGCCGGACAGGCCGAAGCCGCCCGCGGCGATGAACATGCCATCGAAGAGGAGCCCGTCCAGCGCATCCGCTGCCGAGCCGTAGACCTTCCTCATCCCTGTCTCCTCAGTCGCGGTCGTGACGAAATCGATAGCCGGTCAATCGCGCGCTTTCAATGCATGCCGCGGTGTGCGGGACGACAGGCCGCGGGCCGCCGCCATCGCGCCGATCCGGTCCGAGACGAAGGCGCGGAAATCGGCCTCCGGCTGTCGCTGCGCCAGCGTGGCGGCGAAGGGATCCTCGGCCCGGACCGCGCTGCCCGACATCTCTTCCAGGATCGCGTGGGTGCAGAACGGCACGTAGACCTCGGAATAGCCGCCCTCATGCGCCATCACGACGCGGCCGTCACAGGTCTCGGCGGCCAGCGCCATCACCTGCCGGGTCATCGCGCGGAAGGTTCCGGCATGGGCCAGCATCCGGCCCAGCGGATCGAAGGCCCCGGCATCCAGCCCGCAGGCGATGACGATCACCTCCGGTTCGTGCGCGCGGATCGCGGGCAGGGCGAGCCGCTCCATCGCCTCCAGATAGCTGTCATGGCCACAGCCCGGGGGCAGCGGGACGTTCAGGTTGGCCTGCGCCCGCGTCTCGAACCCGCCGGTGTCGAGCGGGTAGTTATTCGCCTGGTGGATCGAGACGGTCAGCACCTCCGGATCGTCGGCGAAGATCGCCTCGGTCCCGTTGCCGTGATGCACGTCCCAGTCCAGCACCGCGACGCGGCGGCAGAGCCCCAGCGCCTGCGCGCGGCGCACCGCCAGCGCGATATTGGCGAGAAGGCAGAAGCCGTTCGGCCAGTCGGCGGTGCAGTGATGCCCCGGCGGGCGCGACAAGGCGTAGGCATTGCCGAGCGCCCCCTGCAGCACCGCCTCCAGCGCGCCGCTCACCAGCCCCGCCGACAGTCGCGCGATGTCGTAGCCGCCCGGCCCGAAGGGCGCGCGCAGCCCCAGCTCGCCGCCGCCGGCGTCAGAGGCCGCCTCGAACGCGTCGAGATACGCGGCCGGATGGACCTGCAGCAGGTCCTCGCGGTCCAGCATCGGGGCACTGCGCTCCGACAGATCGCTCATCAGGCCGGTCACCCGCATCAGGTTCACCAGCCGCCGCTTGGTCTCGGGATCCTCGGGCAGCCCGCCGCCGCCGGCGATGGGCTGAACCAGCCCGCCCACCGGGGCCATCTGCGCGTAGTTGCCGCCGCCATGCCAGAGGCAGCGTTCGTCGTGGAAGAATCCGGTCGTCATCGAGGGCCTCGGGCGGTCGGGGCGGGTTGCCCCAACTTGTGGAACACGCCGCCCGAAGTCACCCCGACTTGTGCGGGACGCTCAGAGATCGGGGTAGATCGGGAACCGGTCGCACAGCGCCTTGACCTTCCCGCGCACCGCCGCCTCGACCTCGGAATTGCCGTCGGCGCCATGCGCCGCCAGCCCGTCCACCACCTCGACGATCAGGTCGGCGATCTGGCGGAACTCCGGCTCGGCGAAGCCGCGGGTGGTGCCCGCGGGCGTGCCCAGGCGGATGCCCGAGGTGATCATCGGCTTCTCGTCGTCGAAGGGGATGCCGTTCTTGTTGCAGGTGATATGCGCGCGGCCCAGCGCGTCCTCGGTCGCGTTGCCCTTCACGCCCTTGGGCCGCAGATCGACCAGCATCAGATGCGTGTCCGTCCCGCCCGTGACGATGTCGAGCCCGCCCTTCTGCAGCTGGTCGGCCAGCGCGCGGGCGTTCGAGATCACCTGCGTCTGGTAATCCTTGAAGCCCGGCCGCAGCGCCTCGCCGAAGGCCACGGCCTTGGCGGCGATGACATGCATCAGCGGCCCGCCCTGGATGCCCGGGAAGATGGCCGAGTTGAACTTCTTCGCCAGCTCCGCATCGTCCGTCAGGATCATCCCGCCGCGCGGGCCCCGCAGTGTCTTGTGCGTCGTCGTGGTCGCGACATGGGCGTGCGGGAAGGGCGAGGGGTAGTGGCCCGAGGCGACGAGCCCCGCGAAATGCGCCATGTCGACCAGAAGGTACGCGCCCACGCTGTCGGCGATCTCGCGCATGCGGGCGAAGTCGATGATCCGCGGGATGGCCGAGCCGCCGGCGATGATCATCTTGGGCCGGTGCTCGGTCGCCAATTCCTGCACCTGGTCGTAGTCGAGCAGCAGGTCCTGCTGGCGCACGCCGTATTGCACGGCGTTGAACCACTTGCCCGACTGGTTGGGCTTGGCGCCATGCGTCAGATGCCCGCCCGCGTCGAGCGACATGCCGAGGATCGTGTCGCCGGGCTGCAGCAGCGCGGTGAACACGCCCTGGTTGGCTTGGCTGCCCGAATTGGGCTGCACGTTTGCGAAGCCGCAGCCAAACAGCTGCTTGGCGCGGTCGCGGGCCAGCGTTTCGGCCACGTCGACGAACTGGCAGCCGCCGTAATAGCGCCGGCCCGGGTAACCCTCGGCGTATTTGTTGGTCATCACGCCGCCCTGCGCTTCCATCACGGCGCGCGAGACGATGTTCTCGGAGGCGATCAGCTCGATCTCGTCGCGCTGGCGGCCCAGCTCTTGGCGGGTGGCCTCGGCGATCTCGGGGTCGGTCTCGGACAGGCTGCGGGTGAAGAAGCCGTCATCGCGGAAGGGGGCGGTCATGGGCGCTCTCCTGGGCTGGTGTCGCGGGCCTTCTACGCAAACCGGCGCCGCCTGGAAAGCGGGCAAAGCTTGCCTTTCCGTCGCAGGGGCCGCAACGCTGCGCACCCGGGGGGACACCATGCCGAACACCGCACGAAAGATCGCCTTCGTCGCCTCGGACACGCCCGAGGCGCAGGAGGCGCTTGTCGCGCTGACCGAGCGCTACGGCCAGTGCGCGCTGGAGGAGGCGGACGTGGTGGTCGCGCTGGGCGGCGACGGGTTCATGCTCCAGACCCTGCACGCCACCATGCATATCGAGGCGCCGACCTACG
Source organism: Jannaschia sp. GRR-S6-38 (assembly GCF_029853695.1). Taxonomy (NCBI): domain Bacteria; kingdom Pseudomonadati; phylum Pseudomonadota; class Alphaproteobacteria; order Rhodobacterales; family Roseobacteraceae; genus Jannaschia; species Jannaschia ovalis. The sequence continues at coordinate 662,695 of NZ_CP122537.1, read as the reverse complement.
GCATGAATCGCGGCACGGTCGGCTTCCTGATGAACGAATATGCCGAGACCGGCCTGACCGCGCGGCTGGAGGCGGCCGAGATCGCGGTGACCAATCCGCTGAAGATGATCGCCACGCGCAGCAATGGCGAGGTGGTCGAGGCCTTGGCGATCAACGAGGTGTCGATGCTGCGCGCGGGTCCGCAGGCGGCGCGGCTGCGGATCTCGGTCGACGGCCGCATCCGCATGGAGGAGCTGGTCTGCGACGGCGCGCTGGTGGCGACGCCCGCGGGCTCTACGGCCTACAACTACTCGGCCCACGGGCCGATCCTCCCCATCGGCTCGGACGTTCTGGCGCTGACGGCGATGTCGGCCTTCCGGCCCCGCCGCTGGCGCGGTGCGCTCCTGCCGCGCACGGCCAAGGTGCGCTTCGACGTGCTCAACCCCGAAAAGCGCCCGATGATGGCCGAGGCCGATTCGCGCTCGGTGCGCGACGTGGTCCGCGTCGAGGTCGAGAGCGATCCCTCGGTCTGCCACCGCCTGCTCTTCGATCCCGGTCACGGGCTGGAGGAGCGGCTCCTTCGCGAGCAGTTCACCTGAGCGCCCGCCCGGGCCGGATCGCCGCGCTCAGCGTCGGCGTCGCCTGCGCGGTGCTCGCGCTCAAGGCGCTGGCCTGGCGATTGACCGGCTCGGTCGCCTTCCTGTCGGACGCGCTGGAAAGCCTCGTGAACGTCGCGACGGCGGGGGTCACGCTGCTCGCGCTGCGCGTCGCGGCCCGCCCGGCGGATGCGCGCCACAACTGGGGCCACCACAAGGCCGAGATGCTGGCCGCGGTCGGCGTGGGCGTGCTGATCGTGCTCTCGGCGCTGGCCATCCTGCGCGAGGCGGCGCTGGCGCTGCGCGACCCCGCGCCGTTGGTCGCGCCCTGGGCCGGCATCATGGTCAACCTGGGCGCCGGGGTGCTGAACGCGATCTGGTGCGCGGTGCTGTTCCGGACGGCGAAGGCGGCGCGGTCGCGGGCGCTGGCCGCCGATGCCCGTCACCTTCTCTCCGATGTCATGTCGTCCGCCGGTGTCGCCGTCGGCGTCGTGCTAGTGGCGCTGACGGGATTCGCCGTGCTCGACCCGATCCTCGGCACCTGCGTGGCACTGGTGATCCTCTGGTCCGGCTGGGGCGTGGTGCAGGCGTCGCTGGGCGGGCTGATGGACGAGGCGGTCAGCCCCGCGGCCCAGACTCGGCTGCGCGCCGTCATCGCCGAGACCGGGGCGGAGGCGGTGCAGGCCCACGACATCCGCACCCGCCATGCCGGGGCGGTCAGCTTCATGGAGTTCCACCTCGTCGTGCCCGGCGACTGGAGCGTGGCGCGCGCCCATGCCCTCTGCGACCGGATCGAGGCGGCGCTTCACGCGGCCGAGCCAGGCGTGCAGGTCACCATCCATGTCGAACCCGAGGAGAAGGCGAAGACGCAGCCCGGCGCGATCGACCTCTGAGCGGCTGCGCGGCTCAGCGGCCCTCGGGGACGGGTGCGGGGTCCGGCTGGTCGCCCTCGTCGCGGTCGGGTTCGACATGGCCGCGCCGCGCGAGCAGGCGCGCGACGATCAGGCAGATCCCGGCCCAGCCCGCCCCCGCCATCCAGCCCGCCGCCACGTCGGTCGGCCAATGCACGCCCATATAGACGCGGCTGATGCCCACCAGGAGCGTCAGCCCGACCGCGACGGCGAGCACATAGGCCTTGAGGCGCCGCCGCTCCAGCACCCGGGCGATCAGCACGCCCAGCGTCAGGTAGGCGACGGCGGCCATCATCGAATGCCCCGAGGGGAAGCTGGCCGTGTGCACGATCGAGCCGTGCGGCACGAGCTCGGGCCGGGGCCGGTCGAAGAGCTCCTTCGCGACGCTCGAGATCAGGATGCCGCCGCCGACCGCCGCCCAGAGATAGAGCATCGAGCCCCATTGCCGCCGCATCAGGAAGAAGCCGCCCGTCAGCAGCGTCGCCAGCGACAGGACGATCACCCCGCCCAGCGCGGTCAGGTCGCGGCCCATCTCCTCGAGCCAGGGCGGGCCCAGCGGGTCCGCCAGGTCGCCCGCGCTGCGCAGCAGAAGCAGCAGGTCGCGATCGAGGTCCCGCGTGCTGCCCTCGATCACCTCGTCGGCCAATTCGGCGAAGCCCCAGACGGCCATCACCGCCAGCACGAGCGCGGCGAGTATGCCGATCTCGACATTGCGGCGCAGCCAGACGAGCCGGGGGGAGAGGGTCAGCCGGGACATGCCGACCAACGGGCCGCCGCGCCCGGCGGTTCCCGGCGCGGCTTGCGGCGCGGACCGCGCGCGTCCTAGAAGCGCGCGACCACGGAGACGCCAGCATGCCCCGCACCCTCATCACCTCGGCCATCCCCTATATCAACGGCATCAAGCATCTGGGGAACCTCGTGGGCTCGCAGCTGCCCGCCGATCTCTATGCCCGCTACCGCCGCGCGCGGGGCGATGAGGTGATGTTCATCTGCGCCACCGACGAGCACGGCACCCCGGCCGAGCTGGCTGCGAAGAAGGCCGGCAAGCCGGTCGCGGAATACTGCGCCGAGATGTGGCAGGTGCAGAAGGACTTGGCCGACGGGTTCCGGCTGTCCTTCGACCATTTCGGCCGCTCGTCGAGCCCGCAGAACCACCGCCTGACTCAGCATTTCGCCGCCCGGCTCGACGATGCCGGCCTGATCGAGGAGCGGTCCTCGCGGCAGGTTTATTCCCATGCCGACGGCCGCTTCCTGCCCGACCGCTACGTTGAGGGGACCTGCCCCAATTGCGGCTACGAGCGCGCGCGCGGCGACCAGTGCGAGAACTGCACCAAGCAGCTGGACCCGACCGACCTCATCGAGCCGCGCTCGGCCATCTCGGGCTCCACCGATCTGGAGGTGCGCGAGACCAAGCACCTGTTCCTGTTGCAATCGAAGCTGCGCGACCGGCTGGACCAGTGGATCGACGGGCAGGAGGGCTGGCCCAACCTCACCGTCTCGATCGCCAAGAAATGGCTGCATGACGGCGACGGGCTGCAGGATCGCGGCATCACCCGCGACCTCGACTGGGGCATCCCGGTGCAGAAGGGCGACGACCCCTGGCCCGGGATGGAGGGCAAGGTGTTCTACGTCTGGTTCGACGCCCCGATCGAATACATCGCCGGCACCGCCGAATGGGCCGACGCCCATGGCGGCGACTGGGAGCGCTGGTGGCGCACCGACAAGGGCGCGGGCGACGTCCGCTACGTCCAGTTCATGGGCAAGGACAACGTGCCCTTCCACACGCTCAGCTTCCCGGCCACGCTCTTGGGCTCGGGCGAGCCGTGGAAGACGGTCGATTACCTCAAGGCGTTCAACTACCTCAATTACGACGGCGGCCAGTTCTCCACCAGCCAGGGACGCGGTGTGTTCATGGACCAGGCGCTGTCGATCCTGCCGGCCGATTACTGGCGCTGGTGGCTGCTGAGCCACATCCCGGAGAACCAGGACACCGAGTTCACCTGGGAGAATTTCCAGACCAGCGTGAACAAGGACCTGGCCGACGTGCTGGGCAATTTCGTTAGCCGGGTCACCAAGTTCTGTCGCTCGAAATTCGGCGAGACGGTGCCGGAGCATGTCTTCTCACCAGACACGAACGAAGAGCATCTAGTTCAGAGTCTCGGAGACCTTCACCAAACATATCAGACCCATATGGACAACATCGAAATCCGAAAGGCGGCGGCTGCTCTCCGCGCGATGTGGGTTCTCGGAAACGAATATCTACAAGCTTCGGCGCCCTGGTCGACAATTAAGACAGACCCAGACGCCGCCGCCATGCAGGTTGCGTTTGCTCTAAACTTGATCCGTTTCTACGGGATCGTGTCCGCTCCGTTCATTCCGGATGCTGCTTCGACGATGTTGCGCGCCATGCGTGCTGAGGGGGCTGAATGGCCGGACGCTGAACGACCCGATACTGTCCAGGACGCCCTGACCGCGCTGCCCGCCGGCCACGCCTTCACCGTTCCCGAGGTGATGTTCGCTAAGATCACGGACGACCAGCGCGAGGATTGGGCCGCGCGCTTCGCGGGCAACCGGTGAGGCTGGGCGCGGTCGCGCTGATCGTTCCGGATTACGACCCGGCCATCGCCTTCTTCACCGCCATCGGCTTCACGCTGACCGCCGACGAGGACCAGGGCCGCAAGCGCTGGGTCACCGTCGCCGCGGGCGCGACGCGGCTGGTGCTGGCGCGGGCCGACGGCGCCGCGCAGCGCGCCGTCATCGGCCAGCAATTCGCCGGGCGTGTGGGCCTGTTCCTGGAGACCGGGGATTTCGACGGCGATGCGGCGCGGATTGTCGCGGCCGGGGGCCGGTTCGAAGAGGTGCCGCGCCGCGAATCATACGGGCGCGTCGCCGTCTGGCGCGACCCCTGGGGAAACCGCTGGGACCTGATCCAGCCCGCCTGACGCGCCCCTCACTCATGGCCGGGGAAACGATGTCCCGCCGCCGGTCCGGATTGTCCGTCCCGGGGCGGCTTTTCGCGGTTGATCGTTGCAATCGTGGCGAAAACCGGGCGGAAATGCGGCTGTCTGCTTACGGGGGTTTGGGGCATGGGGATTTTTGCGGCGCTTGCGATTTTGCTGTTCGGGGGATTGGTGCTCGGGCTCGACGATGACGACGATCCGGTCGCGTCCGACGAGGATGAGGGCGGGGGCCCGCCGCCGGTGCTGCAGCCGGGGCCGGTCTCCTCGATCCTCGGCGGGCCCGAGGATGACGCGCTCGAGGGCACCGACGCGGATGATTTCATGCGCGGCTTCGCGGGCCGGGACGTGATGTCCGGCCGGGCGGGCGACGATTTCATGAAGGGCGATATCGGGGCCGACGACATGTCCGGCGGCGTGGGCGACGACACGATGGATGGCGGCTTCGGCGCCGATCGCATGTCGGGCGGCTTCGGCGACGACGAGATGACGGGCGGCTTCCAGGACGATTTCCTCAACGGCCAGCGCGGCGACGACATGCTCGCGGGCGAGGCGGGCGAGGACACACTCCTGGGCGGGATCGGCGCCGACAGCCTGAACGGGATCGAGCGGCCCGACGGGCCGGGCGCCTTCGGCAATATCGACGGCAACGCACCCGGCGACAGCATCGACGGCGGCGCGGGCGATGACGACATCCTGTTCGGCGATCTCGACACCGTGACGGGCGGCTCGGGCGCGGACCTGTTCCGGACCGGCGATTACGTCGAATCCGACCGCCTCGCCACGATCACCGATTTCGACCCCGCCGAGGATCGGCTCGAGCTGAGCCATGCACCGCTCGACGCGGGCGAGGCCGCGCCCGAAGTCACCGCGACCGAAGCGGACGGCAACACGATCCTTGCGCTCGGCGGCCAGAATGTCGTCACGCTGCTGGGCGTGACCGGCTTCGACGCGACCACCGTTTCGGTCGTCGAAGGCCCCGATCCCGACGCGGCCGGACCGATGCCGCCGCCGCTGGTGGCGAGCGACTCGATCGTCGGCACCGACGAGGACGATTTCCTGCCGGGCACGGAAGGCGATGACGTGGTCTTCGGCGAGGCGGGCAACGACCGCATCTCGGCCGGGCTGGGCGAGGACGAGATCGCCGGCGGCGCGGGGCTCGACACGTTGGTCGGCGGGGTCGGCGCGGATATCCTGAACGGGCTGGAGACAGCGACCGCCGCACGCTTCGCGGCCGGCGGCGAACTGTCCGACAGCGATTTCGACGAGACGGGCGACGCGACCGGGGACCGGATGCTGGGCTTCGCGGGCGATGACGTCTTCCTGCTGGGCGATGACGACATCGCCACCGGCGGCCCCGGCGCCGACGGGTTCATCGCGGGCGACTGGATCGAGACCGAGAACGCCGCCACGATCACCGATTTCGAGCCCGATCTCGACGTGATCCGGCTGGCCAGCCGCAGCGGCGAGGCGCCGGGGCTGACCGTCTTGGGGGCCGAGGGCGAGGTGCGGGTCGTGCTGGACGGCGAGACGGTGCTGATCGTCGAGGGCACCGAGGACGCCACCGCCGTCCGGAATGCGATCGAGATCGTCGGGCTCGACAGGGCCGCCGCCTGATCGCGCCGGTTTCGGACTTGCGCGCCCCCGGATCCCGGCGATCCGGGGGCGCGTCGCGTCATGGAACCTCCCAGCCGGGTGAACGTTAAGCGAACATCACCGCAGGAGGACCGACATGGACAAGATCACCGACACCCCGAAGCAGGACGCGCCCGGCAATGCCGACAAAGACCCGGAAAACTGGACGACCGGCGACGAGCCGATGACCGGCGCGCAGGCCAGCTATCTCAAGACGCTCAGCGAGGAGGCGGGCGAGGAATTCGATCCGGGCCTGACCAAGGCCGATGCCTCGAAGCGCATCGACGCGCTCCAGCAAAAGACCGGCCGCGGCGCCTGAACGGGTCGCAACGCCTTGGCCGCGCAGCCGAAACAAGCTGCGCGGCCCCCTCTTGAAAGCAGGATTTCGCCTTCCCAGATCGGGTGTGCCGGATGCCGAAACAGGGTCCGGCGCGAACCTGTCCCCGTCCGGCACGAACGGAGGGGCGACCCGATCTGTATCGCTTCGAGAAGGATGCAAACCATGCGTAACTACGATTTCACCCCCCTCTACCGCGCGACCGTCGGCTTCGACCGGATGGCCAGCCTGCTGGACCGCGCGATGGCCGCCGACACGGCGACGACCTATCCGCCCTACAACATCGAGAAGCTGGGCGAGAACGAGTACCGCATCTCGATCGCCGTCGCGGGCTTCACCGCCGACGAGCTCGCCATCGAGGCGCGCGAGAACGCCCTGACCGTGACCGCCCGCAAGGCCGAGACGAACGACGAGCGGACCTATCTGCATCGCGGCATCGCGACCCGAGCCTTCGAGAAGACCTTCCAGCTGGCCGACCACGTCCAGGTGACGGGCGCGACCCATGCCGACGGCATGCTGCATATCGAGCTGGAGCGTCAGGTGCCCGAGGCGCTGAAGCCCCGCCGCATCGAGATCGCTCCGGCCGCCAAGGCCGATCGCACGGCGATCGAGGGCAAGGCCGGCGAGACCGTCGAAGTCTGATCGCCCCGGTCTCTGACCGCCACGACACGCGCGGCGCGTCCCCGAAGCGGGGGCGCGCCGTTTTCACGTCAGACGTCGTCGAGCCAAGCTTCGGCCTCGCGCCGCTGCGCCGTCTTGTAGGTGCGGACCTGGACGCCGGGCAGCAGGTCGCCCTCGAAATCCGCGGCGCTGCGGATCCAGTCCGTGTCGCAGAGGACCGCGCATTTGTGGAAGCGGCGCAGCAGGCCGAACAGCTCGGGCAGGCGCGACAGCTCCACCACCAGCGCTCCGAGCGTCGGCAACTTGAAATCCGCGATCTCGTAGATCATCCGGCCCTTTTCGACCCCTTCGCAGGCGGCGACGAAATCATCGAGCGCGGCGCGCATCGTCTCGCTGTTGAGCGCACCTCTCAGGTGCAGGTCGACCCGGTTCGGGGACGGTTTCTCGACGGTCAGCATGGCACGATCCTCCTGGCCCTCTGCTAGGCGCCGAACCTCCGCCCGGCCTTGATCCGCGTCAAGCGGCGTGTCGGCGTCAGAACCATTGCCCCGGCTCCATCAGCCCGAGGTCCATCAGTTGCTGCGCGCGCCATTCGAACGGGATCGAGCCGTCCCAGCGGAACGAGCCGATCACCGCCCGGCTGCCCGGGTTGGTGGCGAGCGCCTTGGCGGCGCGGAACGACGCGATGCAAGCCGTCATGGAATGGTGCCAGGGGCAGGCATAGGTGTTCATCTCGGCGATGGTGAGCGTGTGATCGGGATTGAGCCGCAGGCCCGGGCGCGTGCGGAAGAGCGCCGTCCGGTCGATGCGCCGCCGCTCCCACGGGACATGCTCCTCGAAGCGCCAGCGCAAGCCGCCGAAGAAATCCATCTGCCGCTCGCGCGGGCCTTCGCCGTCGCCCGGGTCGCGGGCCAGCGCGAAATAGCCGGTCTCGTCCATCCAGGCATCGTCGCGGTCGACCCCGTCGGTGCCCGCGACCAGCGCGCCGGCATAGAGATCGATCACGAAGCACAGGATCGCGTCGCGCCGCTCCTCGGAGCAGAAGGTCATCGCCTCGCCGACGCGGCGCGTTTCGGCGAAGGGGTGGAACAGGTATTCCGCATTGTAGCAGTAGCCCGTCCAGGCGCCCGCCGGACGCCCGGCGATCAACGCGTTGACGCAGGTCGCGGCCATGGCGTCGGGGCGGCGGTCCAGCGCCAGGCGGTGCACGCCCTCCGGCAGGGCGGGGGGCAGGGTCACGCCGGGCGGGACCGCGGCGACGATGGTGCGGAAGCCCGCCTCGGAATGGTGGCGCAGGGTGCTTTCGATCTCGCTCTGGTCCTCGCAGAGCAGCATCAGGACCGGACCCTCGCCCAGCCGATCCGCCCGCGCGGTCAGATCCTCCAGTGAGGTGAAGTCCATGCCTGATCGCCTGCCGCGTCCGTCTGCCCGGTGCCAACCATCGGCCAAGCGCCCGCGCGGTGCAACGCCGCGCGTTGCGGGCCGCCGCCGCCTGCGCTATTGCCGCCACGCCCCCCGGAGGACGAGCCCATGACCGCGCCCAAGAAGCTGCACGTCAAGACCTATGGCTGCCAGATGAATGTCTATGACAGCGAACGCATGACCGAGGCGCTGGCGGGTACGGGCTACGAGGCGACGGACCGGCCCGAGGAGGCCGACCTCATCCTGCTCAACACCTGCCACATCCGCGAGAAGGCCGCCGAGAAGGTCTATTCCGACCTCGGGCGCCTGCGCCCATTGCGCGAAGCCAATCCGGATCTGAAGATCGGCGTGGCCGGCTGCGTGGCGCAGGCCGAAGGGGCCGAGATCGTCGCGCGCCAGCCGCTGGTCGACCTGGTCGTCGGCCCGCAGACCTATCACCGCCTACCCGACATGGTCGCGCGCATCGAGCGCGGCGAGGCGGGCCTCGTCGATACCGAGATGCCCGAGGAGGATAAGTTCGACCACCTGCCGACGCTGCGGACGCCCGCCGCGAAACCGGCAGCCTTCCTGACCGTGCAGGAAGGCTGCGACAAGTTCTGCGCCTTCTGCGTCGTGCCCTATACCCGCGGCGCGGAGGTCAGCCGCCCCGTCGCCCGCCTGCTGGGCGAGGCGCGCGCGCTCGTGGATCGCGGGGTGCGCGAGATCACGCTGCTGGGCCAGAACGTCAACGGCTACCACGGCGACGGCCCGGACGGGCGAACCTGGTCGCTGGCCGACCTGATCTGGGCGCTGGACGACATCGCGGGGCTGGAGCGCATCCGCTTCACCACCTCGCACCCGAACGACATGACCGACGACCTGATCGCGGCCCATGGCGAATGCGCCAAGCTGATGCCCTATCTGCACCTGCCGGTGCAGTCCGGCAGCGACCGGATCCTGAAGGCGATGAACCGCAAGCACACGGCGGCCAGCTATCTCGACATCATCGCGCGGCTGCGCGCGGCCCGGCCCGACCTGGCGCTTTCGGGCGATTTCATCGTTGGCTTCCCGGGCGAGACCGAGGCCGATTTCGAGGACACGATGGCGCTGGTCCGCCAGGTCGGCTACGCCGCGGCCTATTCCTTCCGCTATTCCGCCCGCCCCGGCACGCCCGCGGCCGAGAAGCCCGACGTGCCCGTGGAAGCGGCGACCGAGCGGCTGCACCGGCTGCAGGCGCTGATCACCGAGCAGCAGCAGGCTGCGCAGCGCGCTATGGTCGGGCGCGAGACCAACGTGCTCTTCGAGAAGCCGGGCCGCCTGCCGGGGCAGCTCGTGGGCAAGTCCGACTACCTGCAGGCCGTTCACGCCGAGGCGCCGGAGACGCTCCTGGGCCGCGTGGCGCGGGTGCGCGTGACCGAATCGAAGACCAACTCGCTGGCCGCCACGCTGATCTGACGGCGCGCGCGGGGCCGCGATTGGCCGACCCGGCGAAACGGTAAGACCCAGCGCACCGAGACCGTTGCCCGGGCCCGTGAAATGCGCCCAAATCCTTCCCCCATTGCCCCGATCGGCGCATATTCGCCGACATGCGCGGCCGTCGCCGCGTCAGGAGGAATGGAATGTCTGCCAAGTACCTGGGGGCCTGTTGCGCCCTCTCTTTCATGATGTCGGCCGGCCCGGGGATCGCCGTCGCCGAGCATCACGCGAGGACCGAGCCGCTGCGGATCACGGTCAGCTGCGCGCGCTACGCCTGGGAAGGCGTGATTTGGGACCGCCCGATGGGCGTGTTCCTCGACGACCTCGCCGCCGCCGGCTACTCGACCGAGCGCGCTTATGCGATCGGCCAGCGGGTCTGCCGGGACGAGCGCTATGTGGGCGACCCGGAGGCGATGGGCGAGGCGATGCGCGCGATCCTCGTCTCGGAGCCGCCGCCTCGACGCTGACCCCAGATTTGCGCCAACGGCCCGGAAAAATCTCCATATCTGGGATTTGGGCTTTGCAGGCGCGCCTCGTTTGCTAGGCTTCCGAAAGGGCCGCGCCCGCCCCGTGTCCGGCACGGGCGGGCGGGTCCGCGAACAGCTTGGAACGAGGGGGACGCGGATGCTGTCTCGATTGGGTGCGCGCGCGGTGAGGACGGGCTTGGCCGCGGCGCTGGGGGCGCTGCTGGCGCTGACCGGACCGGCCGCGGCGCAAAGCGCGGGCGACTTGGGCCAGGACGCCGCCGGCAATGTCTATACCTGGACGCTGGGGGCCGACGGGCAGGGCCGCTGGACGCCCGGTCGCGCGTCCGGCGCAGTGCGCGAGCGGACCATCATTGCCGAACGCTACACGCCCACGATCTGGACCGATCCGGATGGCTGCGAGCATTGGGTGATGGATGACGGCGTCGAAGGCTACATGACCCCGCATGTCACCCGCGACGGTCGCCCGGTCTGCAACCGCGGCCAGGCCTGCGGCACGATGCAGGCCGACCAGTTCTTCGCCAGCGACAGCGCCCGCATCCATCCCGCCGGGCGGACCGAGCTGCAGCGCTTCTTCCAGTCGGCGCAGGCCCAGGCCTACGGGATCATCGGCCATACCGACAGCCGCGCCTCCGACGCCTATAACCGCCGCCTCAGCCAGCGCCGCGCCAATGCCGTCGCTCGGGTCGCGCAGGCCAGCGGTGCCCGCGTGATCGAGGTCTCGGGCGCGGGCGAGAGCCGGCCGCAGGCCAGCAATGCCACCGCCGCGGGCCGCGCGCAGAATCGCCGCGTCGAAATCATCTGCTATCGTTGAGGGACGGGACCCCATGACCATCACACGGACCATCGTCCTTCTGGGCTGCGCCGCCGCCCTCGCGGGCTGCGAGAGCAACAGCGGCGGCGACAAGACGCGCGACCGCCAGTTCATCGGCCAGTCCTCGCTTCAGGACCTGTCGCCCGGCATCTGGGTCGATCCCCGCGGCTGCGACCACTGGCTGATCGACGACGGCGTCGAGGGCTACCTGTCGCAGCGCCTGTCGCCGGACGGCAAGCCCGTCTGCTCGGGCACGGCCCCACCGGAATACGTCACCGGCCCGTTCCGGGGCGGCCAAGACGTCTCCGACCCGCTCTGATCGGTGGGGCGCGCGCATGCGATAACGGGGCCGCGGCGGAAACGTCGCGGCCCTTTGACGTTGTATCCCCGCGGCGGGCTGTCATAGGCCCTCCGCGTCCCCATCTGATCGGCACGTGACCCGCGTCATCCAAGAAGGATCCAGACTTGGCCCCGACCGCTTCTCCCGACACCGCGCTGGCGATCCAGCTCGACTATCCCGACAATCGGCTGATGATCGACCTCGTGGGCCCGCATGGCGCCCACCTGGCGCAGATCGAGCAGCTGCTGGGCGTGCAGATCGTCAACCGGGGCAACACGCTGGTCGCCCATGGCGAGGCCGCCCCCGAGGCGGAACGGGTGCTCAACGCGCTCTATGCGCGGCTCGAGGCGGGCAAGCAGGTCGATATGGGCGCGATCGACGGGCTGATCCGGCTGCGCGATGACGACGCCGAGGCGCGCGACGGCGACCAGACCGAGATGTTCCCGGGCCCCGCGCTCGAGATCCGCACCCGCAAGAAGACGATGGAGCCGCGCACCGAGGCGCAGAAGGCCTATACCCAGGCGCTGCTCGACAACGAGCTGACCTTCGGCATCGGGCCCGCGGGCACCGGCAAGACCTATATCGCCGTGGCCGTCGCCGTGTCGAAATTCATCACCGGCGAGGTGGACCGCATCATCCTGACCCGCCCCGCCGTCGAGGCGGGCGAGAAGCTGGGCTTCCTGCCGGGCACGCAGGACGAGAAGGTCGATCCCTACATGCAGCCGCTCTACGACGCGCTGAACGACTTCCTGCCCGGCAAGCAGCTGGCCAAGCTGCGCGAGGAGAAGCGGGTCGAGATCGCGCCGCTGGCCTTCATGCGGGGCCGGACGCTGTCCAACGCCTTCGTGATCCTGGACGAGGCGCAGAACGCGACGACGATGCAGATGAAGATGTTCCTGACCCGGCTGGGGCAGGGGTCGCGCATGGCCATCACCGGCGACCGCAGCCAGGTCGACCTTCCGCGCGGCGTCCAGTCGGGGCTGCGCGACGCCGAGTCGATCCTGACGGGCACCGAGGGGATCAGCTTCAACTACTTCACCGCCACCGATGTCGTCCGGCACCCGCTGGTCGCGAAGATCATCACCGCCTACGACGCCGAAGACACTCGGCGCGAGGCCGCGCGGGCGGCGCGCGAGGACCGGGGATGAGCTTCGACTACGACGCGCAGAAGGCCGAGACCGAGCGCATCTGGGCCGAATGGTCCGCCGCCCACGACCTGCCTGAGGCGGCGCGGGTCGATCTGCATTTCAAACCCGGCCCGGAAGCCGAAGCGACCGAGTTCATCGGCTGGCTCGAAGATCGCGGCTTCGAGGTGGAGCATTTTACCGACGATGACGGAGATCCCGACGGCGAGGTGATCGAGGCGCAGACGCCGACCATGACCCTCTCGGCCGCCGCGATCCACGCCGAGGAGCGCCGCACCACCGAGGCGGCGCTGCGTTATGGCTGGGTGCCCGACGGCTGGGGGTTCATGGTCGAATGACCGTCGAGACCATCATCGAGGACGAGCGCTGGAGCGATCTGGATCGACTGGCGGGCATCGCCATCCCCGCGGCGCTGCGCGGCGCGGGGCTCGACGGCGCGTTCGAGGTCGCGGTGCTGGGCTGCGACGACGCGCGCATCGCCGCGCTGAACGCCGAGTTCCGCGGCAAAGCCGCGCCCACCAACGTCCTCTCCTGGCCGTCGGAGGCGCGGGTGCCCGGCACCGCGCCGCGCGATCCCGAGCTGGGCGATATCGCCATCGCCATCGAGACCTGCCGCCGCGAAGCCGCCGCGCAGGGCAAGCCCTTCGAGGCCCATGTCATCCACCTGCTGGTCCACGCGACGCTGCATCTTCTGGGCCACGACCACGCCAATCCCGAGGAGGCCGAGGCGATGGAGGCGGCGGAGACTCGCATCCTACGGGAATTGGACCTTCCCGATCCCTATGCGGACGGTATATTGAAATCCGCCGGCCTCTGAGCCGGCCTGACAGGAGGGCCGACGGGTCCAATGGACAACGACGGATCGTCTAGGGCCGCGCAGAGCGCGCCACCCGATGACAGCCAGCCCGAGGACGGACAGCAGGCCATCGGCCCACGCCCCGGATTTCTCTCCCGCGTTTTCGGCGGTCTCATGACCGAGGCCGAACCCGAGACGCAGGACACCGAGCCCGCGAAGATGCCGGGCCTTCTCAACCTGCGGCTGAAGCGGCTGGACGACGTGCTGATCCCGCGCGCCGAGGTGGTGGCCGTGCCGGTCGACATCTCGCTGCCCGAACTGGTCGCGAAGTTCCGCGAAAGCGGCATGACCCGGATCCCGGTCTTCGAGAACACGCTCGACGAGCCGCTGGGCATGATCCACCTGAAGGATCTCGCGCTGAACCACGGCTTCAACGGCGACCGCGAGAAGCCGTTCGAGATGAAGCCGCTCCTGCGCTCGCTCATCTACGCGCCGCCCTCGATGCCGATCGGGGTGCTTCTGACGAAGATGCAGACCCAGCGGATCCACATGGCGCTGGTGATCGACGAATATGGCGGCGTGGATGGTCTGGTGACGCTCGAGGACCTGATCGAGCAGGTCATCGGCGAGATCGAGGACGAGCACGACCAGGAGGAAGGCAAGTTCTGGCGGCAGGAGAAATCCGGCTGCTACCTGGCCCTGGCGCGCACGCCGATCGAGGACTTCCAGGAGGAGGTCGGCTTCCGCCTCGTCGAGGAGGAAGACGAGGAGGAGATCGACACGCTGGGCGGGCTGGTCTTCATGCTGGCCGGCCGCGTGCCCGCGCGCGGCGAGGTCATCCCGCACCCCTCCGGCGCCGAGATCGAGGTCGTGGACGCCGATCCCCGCCGCATCAAGCGGCTGCGCGTGCGGATGCCGCAAGCCGTCTGACATGCATCGCCTGCGTGCCCTGATCCCGCCGCTGACCGGGCTGGCCGCGGCCTTGGGGCAGGCGCCCTGGTCGCTGTGGTGGCTGGCGCTGCCGGCCTATGCGCTGGGGATCGCGGCGATCGCCGGGGCCCGCCGGCCCTTCTGGGCGGCGCTGGCCTTCGGCGCGGCGCATTTCGCGCTGGCGCTGATCTGGATCACCGAGCCGTTCCGCGTCGATCCCGAACTGACGGCCTGGCTCGCGCCCATCGCGCTGGGCGGCGTGTCGCTGGGCTTCGGGCTGTTCTGGGCCGTGGCGGGCTGGGCGGGCGCGCGCCTTCTGGGCGGGCCGCTGGGCGTGGCCGTCGCGCTGGGACTGGTCGAGCTTCTGCGCTCCTACCTGCTGACGGGCTTTCCCTGGGCCCTGCCGGGGCACGTGCTGATCGAGTCGGCGGCGCTGCCCGCCGCCAGTGTCGCCGGGGCGCACGGGCTGGGGCTCGCGGTGCTTCTGGGGGCGGGGCTGATCGCGTCGCGGAGGGCCGTGGCGGGCGCGGCGGGGCTGGCGCTGTGGCTTCTGCCCTTCGCGCTGGGCGCGGCCCTGCCGTCTGCGCCGCAGGCCGCGGCCGATGCGCCGGTGGTGCGCCTGATCCAGCCCAACGCGCCGCAGCACCTGAAATGGGATCCCGACTGGATTGGCGTCTTCTTCGTCCGCGGGCTGGAGCTGGCCGCCGCCGCGCCGCGCGGGCCGGAGCCGGTGGCCACGATCTGGCCCGAGACCGCGCTGCCCGAGCTTCTGTCCTACAGCGCCGAGGTCCGCCCCATGGTCGCCCGCGCCGCCGGAACGCCGGTCGTGATCGGCGCGCAGCGCTACGATGCCGACCGCCGGCCCCGCAACACGATGGTCCTGCTGGACCGGGAGGGCGAGATCGACCTCGTCCACGACAAGTTCCGGCTGGTCCCCTTCGGAGAGTTCCTGCCGATGCAGGGGGTCTTCGAGGCGATCGGGATCGGACCGCTGGCCACCCGGCTGGCGGGCCGGTTCGCGCCGGGCGCGGGGCCGATCACCTTCGACCTGCCGGGCGTGGGGCCGGTCATGCCGCTCATCTGCTACGAGGCGATCTTCCCGCAGGACATCCCCCGCGTGGACCGTCCCGCCGCGATCCTGCACCTGACCAACGATGCCTGGTTCGGCACGCGGTTCGGCCCGCAGCAGCACCTGGCCCTGACGCGGCTGCGCGCCGCCGAGAGCGGGCTGCCGGTGCTGCGCGCAGCCAATACCGGCGTCTCGGCCGTCATTGACGCGCGGGGCCGGATGCTGGACGCGCTGCCGCTCGGCACGGCGGGATTCCTCGACGCCGCGCTGCCGCCGGCGCTGCCGCCCACGCCCTACATGGCCATCCGCGACTGGGGCGCGCTTGTGTTGCTCGCCGCCCTCGCGCTGGCCCTCTTCGTGGCGGATCGTCGGAAAGCGGTTGCCCGCAGGGCGAAACCTGCCTAGCCCGGCGCTGCCGCCCCAACGGCTTCCTGACGGGGCGCGCCATTCATATCGGAGCACCACCCCATGTCACCGCGAAGCAAGTACTCGTTCACCTCGGAATCCGTCTCCGAGGGGCATCCCGACAAGGTCTGCGACCGCATCTCGGACGCCGTCCTTGACGCGCTCCTGGCCGAAGAGCCCGAGGCCCGCGTGGCCTGCGAGACCTTCGCAACCACCGACCGCGTCGTGATCGGGGGCGAGATCGGCCTCTCCGACCAGGACAAGCTGGGCGACTACATGGGGCGGATCGACGGCATCGCCCGCGAGTGCATCCGCGACATCGGCTACGAGCAGGACAAATTCCACTGGAAGACCTGCGAGATCACCAACCTGCTGCACCGCCAGTCGGCCCATATCGCGCAGGGAGTCGACGCCTCGAACGAGAAGGAAGAGGGCGCGGGCGACCAGGGCATCATGTTCGGCTTCGCCTGCAACGAGACCGACGCGCTGATGCCCGCGCCGATCCTCTACGCCCACGCGATCCTGCGGCGTCTGGCCGAGGTCCGCAAGAACGGCACTGAACCCACGCTCGGGCCCGACGCCAAGTCGCAGCTCACCGTGGATTACCGTAACGGCAAGCCGGTCGGCGTCTCGTCGATCGTGCTCTCGACGCAGCATCTGGACCCGGAGATGACCAGCGCCGACGTGCGCGACGTGGTCGAACCTTATATCCGCGAGACCCTGCCCGAGGGCTGGATCGGCCCCGACACGGTCTGGCACGTGAACCCCACCGGCAAGTTCGTCATCGGCGGGCCGGATGGCGATGCGGGCCTGACCGGGCGCAAGATCATCGTGGACACCTATGGCGGCGCCGCGCCGCATGGCGGCGGGGCCTTCTCGGGCAAGGATCCGACCAAGGTGGACCGTTCGGCGGCCTATGTTGCGCGCTACCTCGCCAAGAACATCGTCGCCGCCGGGCTGGCCGAGCGCTGCACGCTGCAGCTCAGCTATGCGATCGGCGTGTCGCATCCGCTCTCGGTCTATGTCGACACCGATGACACCGGCGCCGATCCCGAGGCGATCGAGCGCGCGGTGCGCCGCGCGATGGACCTGACCCCGCGCGGCATCCGCACGCATCTGGGGCTGAATCGCCCGATCTACCAGCGCACGGCGGCCTATGGCCATTTCGGCCGCGCGCCGGACGCGGATGGCGGCTTCTCCTGGGAGCGGACGGACCTGGTCGAGGCGCTGAAGGCCGAGATGTAAGCCGCGCGGCGGGTCCCCGTCAGGCCCGCCAGCGATGCAGTACATCGCCGCCGATGGCCCGCGTCTCGACGAGGCGCAGGCGCGGCGCGTCCGCAAGCCGCGCGAGGCCCAGCGCGGCCAGCGCCGGGCGCCCCTCTGCCCCGATCGCGGCCCCGGCCGTGTAGCAGTCGAGCCGGTCCACCAGACCCGCCGACAGCATCTCGGCGGCCAGCGTGCCGCCGCCTTCGCAATAGACCCGCGTAAGCCCCGCGCCCCCGAGCGCCGCCAGCGCGGCGGTGATATCCAGCCCGCCGCCGGGCGCGGTGCCAACCCTGACGGTTTCCGCGCCCTTGGCCGCGAAGGCGTCGACCGTCGCGGGGGGCGCGTCGGCATGGACCAGCCAGACCGGCGGCCCGCCGTCGAACAGCGCGCCGTCGCGCGGCAGGTCCAGCTTGCGCGACAGCACCACGCGCACCGGCTGCGGGCCCGCGGCATGGGCGGGGCCGAAGCCCCGGACGGTCAGGCGCGGGTCGTCCTGCCGCGCGGTCCCGGCGCCGACCATCACCGCGTCGTGGCGCGCCCGCTGGGCATGAACATGGGCCCGGGCCTCGGGCCCGGTGATCCAGCGGCTCTCGCCCGCGGCGGTGGCGATCCGGCCGTCCAGCGTGCAGGCGAGCTTGAGCGTCACCATGGGCCGCCCGGCCGCGACGCGGGTCAGAAACCCCTGCTGCAACTCGCGCCCCGCCGCTTCGCGCACGCCCGCGGTCACCGCGATCCCCGCCGCGCGCAGCCGCGACAGGCCCGTGCCGTCCACGCGGATATCGGGATCGCGCATCGCCACAACGACGCGCGCGACGCCCGCAGCGATCAGCGTGTCGGCGCAGGGCGGGGTCTGGCCGTGATGGGAACAGGGCTCCAGCGTGACATAGGCGGTGGCGCCGCGCGCGGCGGCGCCGGCCTGGCCCAGGGCCACGACCTCGGCATGGGGGCGGCCGCCATCGGCGGTGCGCCCGCGCCCGATCACCCGGCCGTCCCGCACGATCACGCAGCCGACGGCCGGATTGGGCCAGACACGACCAAGCCCGCGCGCGGCCAGCGCCAGCGCGGCATCCATCCAGCGTTCGTCTTCGGTCACTGCTCGGACGGGCTGGGGGGACGAAGCTCGTGGACGAAGCTCTCGAAATCGTCCGCCGCTTGGAAATTCTTGTAGACGCTGGCGAAGCGCACATAGGCGACGGTGTCGATCCGGGCGAGGCTTTCCATCACGATCTCGCCGATGGATTTCGACGGGATATCCGTCTCGCCCATCGATTCCAGCCGTCGCACGATCCCCGAGATCATCTGGTCGATGCGCTCCGGCTCCACCGGGCGCTTCTGCATCGAGATGCGGATCGAACGCTCCAGCTTGTCGCGGTCGAATTCCTCGCGCTTGCCGTTCGTCTTGATGACGACGAGGTCGCGCAGCTGCACCCGCTCATAGGTGGTGAAGCGGCCCGCGCAGGCGGGGCAGAAGCGGCGGCGGCGAATGGCGACGTGATCTTCGGCGGGGCGGGAATCCTTCACCTGGGTATCCACGTTTCCGCAGAAGGGGCAGCGCATGGGCATCCTCCGGGTGGCGCCCCCAGCCGTGGCGGGCAGGGGCCATGTCTTGATGCAGGGCCACTGTGACGCCCCAAGGGTTGTGTGACAAGGCCCCGCCGCTCAAGCGTCGGGCGCGAAATGCGCCGCAACCTCGCGGGACTGCGGCCGGTCGCGATGCTCGAAGAGATAGAGGCCCTGCCAGCGGCCCAGCCGCATCCGCCCCTCCGCCACCGGCACCTGCAGCGAGCTGGGCAGCAGCATCGCCTTGATATGGCCCGGCATGTCGTCGGGCCCCTCGTAGGTATGCGTCAGATAGGCGAGCGACGGGTCCGTGCTGGGCGGCACGAGGCGCGATAGCCAGGCCTGCAAGTCGGTCTGCACCTCCGGATCGGCATTCTCCTGGATCAGGATCGAGCAGGAAGTGTGGCGGCAGAACAGCGTGAGCAGGCCGTCGGCGCGGGGCAGCCAGTCGGCGACCTGGCCCGTGAACTCGGTCAGGCCGGGGCCGCGGGTCGGGATGGTGAAGGTGGTCTGCGGCACGGGTCCTCCGCGGGTGGTGCGTCTCCCCTATAGCCGATGCGGGAGGCCGCGACAGGCGGCACCGCTCGCATCGGCGGGGCCCGGCGTGTCCGCGCGGTCCTGGTAACGCATCGTTGACGTAGCGGAAACGAAGGCGCAGGCTCGAAAGCCCATTCAGGAGGATTTTCCATGTCAGTCGCGCGCGTTACCGAGATTTCCGCCACCTCCACCAGCAGCTTCGACGATGCGGTGGCCCAGGGCATCGCCCGGGCCAACGAGACCCTGCGCAACGTCCAGAGCGCCTGGGTCAAGGAACAACAGGTGCGCGTCTCGAACGGAAAGATCGACCATTACCAGGTCAACATGATGGTGACCTTCGTCCTCGAAGACGGGGCCTGAGGCCCGGACAGCATAGCGGGACAGGTCGTCGCGGCGGCGGAACGGGCGGCGCGGGCCGACGTTCCCTTGGTGATCCGGCCGTCTCGGCCGCACCAACCCGAAGGAGGTCCCATGACCGACCGCACCGACCGCGAAGACCTGACCGACCATGGCGTGCGCCGCGCGCCCGATCCCGCCGCCGGGACGACGCATGACCCGAACTCCGTCACCACCGGAACCGAGGTCGAGCCGACCCGCGACGTCTTCCCGCCCAAGGGCGAGACCGCGACCGACAGCTGACGATAAGGGCCCCGGAGATCTCCGGGGCCTTTCTTTTTGGGCAGGCGGCTAGCGGAAGATGCTCTCGCCCTGCTCGTCGATGACCTGCCGGGCCTTCCCGAGCGACGCGGCCACCGCCGCCTCGCGGTCGCGCAGCGTATCCGCCCGGATCAGTTCGTGCCGGCGCCCGTCCTTCTCGATCACGGCGGCGATCCGAAATTCGCCGCCCGCCGCGATGGGATCCGGGGTGATCGTATAGCCCTGATAGCTCTCGCTCGGTGCCGCGGTCGGCTCGGCCTCGCGGCGGCCGCCGAAGAGGCGGGACAGAAGGGACATGCGTGTCTCCCCGGGTTGGCTGGATCCGACACGATGCTAGCCGCGACGCGATCGGGCCGGAAGACCGGGATGTGCTAGACTGCTCCTGTCACGACCCGCCCCCGATGGGCGCGGCGACGTGACGGAGGGCGTGGCATGGCCGACACGATCCAGTCCGAACGGCAGGGGTTCAGCGCCGCCGAGCTCGGCGCGATCGCGCATCTCTATCGCGGCGAGGTCTATCGCTCGACGATCTGGCGCCAGCGGCTGGACACGACGACGAACTGGGCGGTGGTCACGCTCGGCATCGCGCTCTCCATCGCCTTCGCCTCGCCCGACGCCTCGCCCCTGCCTCTGGTCCTGGTGGGGGTGCTGATCGTGTTCTTCCTCGCGCTCGAGGCGCGGCGCTACCGGTATTTCAACGTCTGGCGCGCGCGCTGCCGCTGGATGGAGACGCATATCTACGCGCCGATGCTCCATGACGGCGACCTGCATCTGGGCGAAGGCTGGCAGGAAACGCTGGCCGAGGATTACTGGCACCCGCGCTACCATGTCTCGCTCTGGGTGGCGGTGGGCCGTCGCATCCGGCGCAACTATTTCTGGATCCTGCTGATCCAGTCGCTCGCCTATCTCGGCAAGCTCTTCGTGCATCCGACCGCCGTCGAAAGCCCGGCGGAATTCCTGGCCCGCGCCGCGGTCGGGCCGGTGCCGGGGCAGGTCATGCTGGCGCTGGGCGGGCTCTACATCGTGACCTGGGGAACGGCGGCCGCCTTCAGCCTGCGCGACGACCGCCAACGCGCGGCGCGGCGGCGCGATCATTCGAGCATGGGATAGGGGCACCGCCAGGGGGCGCAGACGACCGCGATGATTAGTCCATGAAGGAGGATGACCGATGCACCTGTTCGACTTTGCCGATGACTGGAGGAGCTGGGAGGACCAGACCATCCTGCTTCACTTCTGGGAGGCGGCCGTGAATTTCGTCCTGACGGCCGTGGAGATGCCGCATCTTCTGGGGCTGGAATACGTGCTCGGGAACCAGGAGGAGATCATGGAGGCGTTCAACTCCGAGACGCGGGCGCAGGCCAACGGCGTCCGGACCGTGCTTCAGGAAGACTGGACCGGACTCGAGCCGCAATTGGCCCGCGTCGGTCTAACCCGCATGTCGCTGCGCGCCAAGATCGGCGGGCTCACGCGCCTGACGGCGGAGTGGGACCGGCTGACGGAACGGGCCGGCGGAACCGCGGCCTTTGCGACCGTCACCGGCCCGCTGCGCCGCCTGCTGAAGCGGACGCTCGCCTACCTGTTCGGCCTCGTGAACAAGATCATCGGCTCGCTCAGCCAGGTCATTCCCGGCGCCCATGCCCTCGGCGAGATCAAGGATCTCGTCGAGAACACGACCGATTTCGTGGGCGACATGCAGGACGCCTGACCGGCATCACTGGTCGAGGAAGCTCCGCAGCTTGCGGCTGCGCGAGGGGTGCTTGAGCTTGCGCAGCGCCTTGGCCTCGATCTGGCGGATGCGCTCGCGGGTGACCGAGAATTGCTGGCCGACCTCTTCGAGCGTGTGGTCGGTGTTCATCCCGATGCCGAAGCGCATGCGCAGCACCCGCTCCTCGCGCGGCGTCAGCGAGGCGAGGACCCGGGTCGTCGTCTCCTTCAGGTTCTCCTGAATGGCCGAGTCGAGCGGCAGGACGGCGTTCTTGTCCTCGATGAAATCGCCGAGCTGGCTGTCCTCCTCGTCGCCGATGGGCGTCTCGAGGCTGATCGGCTCCTTGGCGATCTTCATCACCTTGCGGACCTTCTCCAGCGGCATCTGCAGCTTGGCGGCCAGCTCCTCGGGCGTCGGTTCGCGGCCGATCTCGTGCAGCATCTGGCGGCCGGTGCGGACCAGTTTGTTGATCGTCTCGATCATGTGGACCGGGATGCGGATCGTGCGCGCCTGGTCGGCGATGGACCGGGTGATCGCCTGCCGGATCCACCAGGTCGCATAGGTCGAGAACTTATAGCCGCGGCGATACTCGAATTTGTCGACGGCCTTCATCAGGCCGATATTGCCCTCCTGGATCAGGTCCAGGAATTGCAGCCCGCGATTGGTGTATTTCTTCGCGATCGAGATCACGAGGCGCAGGTTGGCCTCGACCATCTCCTTCTTGGCCTGGCGGGCTTCTTTCTCGCCCTTCTGGACCTGATTCACGATGCGGCGGAATTCGTTGATATCGACGCCGACATACTGGCCGACCTGCGCCATGTCCGAGCGCAGCTCCTCGACCTTCTCGCGTGAGCGCTCGAACAGCGCCTGCCAGCCGCGGCCCGACTTCTCGGTCATGCGATCGACCCAGCCGGGATCGAGCTCGTGGCCGCGATATTCCTCGATGAACTCGCGGCGGTTGATGCGGGCCTGGTCGGCCAGCTTCACCATGCCCGAGTCGATCGACATGATCCGGCGGTTGATGCCGTAGAGCTGGTCGATCAGCGCCTCGATGCGGTTGTTGTGCAGATGCAGGCCGTTGACCAGTTCGACGATCTCGGAGCGCAGCTCCTGGTACTCGTCCTCCTCCGTGGCGGAGAAGCTGTCATCCTCGTTCAGCGTGGCCGAGATCCGCAGGTCCTGCATCTCGGCGAGGCGGGTGTAGTCGTCGGCGATGCGGTCCAGCGTCTCGAGCACGCGGGGCTTGAGCGCGGCCTCCATCGCGGCGAGCGACATGTTGGCGCCCTCGTCCTCGTCCTCGTCATCGTCGTCGGCGATCGGGTTGCCGTCGGCGTCGAGCTCGGTCTTGGCGCTATCGGTCTTGGAGTTGTCGTTGGCCGGCGCGGCGGTGCCGACGACGGGCGTGTCGCCCTCCTCCTCCATCTGGTTGCCGAAAGTCGTCTCGAGGTCGATCACGTCGCGCAGTAGGATGTCCTCGGACAGAAGCTCGTCGCGCCAGATCGTGATGGCCTGGAAGGTGAGGGGGCTTTCGCACAGCCCCAGGATCATCGTGTTGCGGCCGGCCTCGATGCGCTTGGCGATGGCGATCTCGCCCTCGCGGGACAGAAGCTCGACCGAGCCCATCTCGCGCAAATACATCCGGACCGGATCGTCCGTCCGGTCCAACTTCTCGGAGCTGCCATCGGTCGTGGCGACGTCGCCACCCTTCTTCGACGCGTCGACGACGGCGGTCGAGCCGGCGGATTTCTGATCGTCTTCCTCGTCTTCTTCGGCCTCCTCGGCCTCGACGATGTTGATGCCCATCTCCGAGAGCATCGACATGACGTCTTCGATCTGCTCGGACGACACCTGTTCCGGCGGCAGGACCTGGTTGAGCTGGTCGTAGGTGATGTAGCCCCGGGCGCGCGCCTCGGTGATCATCCTCTTGACGGCGGCCTGGCTCATGTCGAGCGAGATGTCGCCCTCGTTGTCCTGCTTCTGGTCGTCGGTGTCTTTGGCCATCCTACGCTCCTTGAGGCGTGGTCCTTCGAGAGGCTTCCCGCGAATCACTAACCCGATCTCGCCATTATCCGCATCCCGAATCACTTCTTACGCGGCTTCTTCCAGACCTCTGTGTCCAGAAGGCCCTGCAAGTATTCGGACATTCCCGCCGAGTCCTCGCTCGAATCATCATCTGTCCGCCGCGTCCGCTGAACCGCCTCCAGGCGGCGCGCGGCCTCGGCCAGACGCCAGGTCAGCGCCTCGTCGGCGCCGTCTTCGAAATCCTCCATCGCCTCGCGCCGTTCGCGGTCGGCGCCACGTCTGGACCTAAGTCGCGCCAGCGCGTCGTCGATGCAAAGCCGCGCATCCTCGACACTTCGCAGAACCGGAGAGATGCGGACATGGCGCTGAGCGAGAAGCGATTCAAGGGCATCCGGTCCCAGCATCGCGGCGGGATCGGCCGCCAGGTCCGCCGGGTCTGCGCGCAGGAGCGTCTCGACCAGCGCGGCGGTTCCGGGATTGGCCCAGGGGTCGCCCTCGATCCGGTCGGCGAATTCCTCGAGCAGGGCGGGCCAGCGGATGAGCCCGGCCAGGACCACCTGTTCCAGCAGGATCTCGGGCGCCATCGCACCCGACGCCAGGGCCGAAGCCCGCGTCGACGCGGTGGCCTGCGGCGGCGGCTGCCATCGCTTGCCGGGGGTCCAGGGCCGGAAGCCGCGGCCCTGCGGCCCGCGCGACGCGGCCGCGGGCTGGGGCGCAAGGCCGAAGAGCTCGGCCCGCAGCCGCGCGATTTCCTCGCCGTAGTGACGGCGCAGCCCCGGATCCTTGATCTGGCGGACGAGGGTGCGAAGCTCCTGGTCCAGCATGGCGCGGCGCTCCGGGCTGTCGAATACGCGGCCCTCGGTCGCCCGCTGCCACAGCAGCGCCAGCATCGGCTTGGCCGCGTCGATCACCGTCTGCATCGCCTCGGGGCCCTCGGCGCGGATTAGGTCGTCTGGGTCCTGTCCGGCGGGCAGGATGGCGAAGCGCAGCGCGTGGCCCGCCTCGACCAGCGGCAGCGCCAGATCGGCCACGCGCAGCCCGGCCTTCTGGCCCGCCGCGTCGCCGTCGAGCGCGACCACCGGCTCGGGCGAGGCGCGCCAGAGCATCTGCAGCTGCCGTTCGGTCACCGCGGTCCCAAGGGGCGCGACCGCCGCCTCGAACCCGGCCTGCGCCAGCGCGATCACGTCCATGTAGCCCTCGGCCACCAGCAGGGTCTGCCCCTTGCCGGCCGCGGCCCGCGCGGGCCCGATATTGTAGAGATTGGAGCCCTTGTCGAAGAGCTCGGTCTCGGGCGAATTGAGGTATTTCGCGCGGTCCTCGGGATCCATCGCGCGCCCGCCGAACCCGATGCAGCGGCCCCGCGCATCGCGGATCGGGAAGATGATCCGGTTGCGGAACTTGTCGAAGCGTTTGCCGCGATCGTTCTCGCCCGCCAGTCCCGCCGCCTCGATCAGCTCGAAGGCGATGCCCTTGGCGGTGAGCGCATCCGTCAGGCCAGTCCAGCCCGGGGGCGCGAAGCCGATCTCGAAGGTTTCGAGGGTAGCCTGCGTCAGGCCGCGCTGGTCGAGATAGGCGCGTGCCTCCGCCGCAGCCCCGGTGGCCAGCTGCAGCCGGAACCATTTGGCCGCGGCCTCGGTGACGCGGGCCAGTTCGGTCCGGCGGTCGGCCTTCTCGGCGGCTTTCGGATCGCGGGCGGGCATCTCCATCCCGGCCTCGGCGGCCAGCATCTCGACCGCCTCCATGAAAGAGACGTTCTCGCTCTCCTGCACAAAGCCGAAGAGGTTGCCCTTCGCCTGGCAGCCGAAGCAGTAATAGAACCCCTTCCGGTCATCGACATGGAAGCTCGCGGATTTTTCCTGGTGGAAGGGGCAGGGCGCCCACCAGTCGCCCTTCGCCTGGTTCGTTTTCTTCATGTCCCAGACGACCTTGCGCCCGACGACCGCGCTGAGGCTCAGCCGGTTGCGGAGGTCGTCGAGAAAGCTGTCTGGCAGGCGCATCTGTGACATATCGGACCGCCTCCGGGCAAAGTCCAGAAGCCGGGCGTCGGATGATGGAACCGATGACCCGGCGCCACGTTGGCCCTGCGATGAACGCCCGCCTCCTCATATCCCGCCTCCGGCGCTTCGGCCGCGGCCGCGCCGGCTCGATCGCGGTCGAGTGGGTCGTCCTGTCGGCCGCGATGGTCGGGCTGGGCGTGGCTATGCTCGCGGGGCTCTAGCCTCGGCGCGCGGCGACGCCGCGCATCGCGCGTGTCAATTCATGCACCGCGCTGCCCGCCATCGAGCGGAAGACGAGGATCCGGAAACTTCGCTCGTCGATCCGGTGGAACAGCGCGTTCATATGCCCCAGCAGCGAGCGGGCGCTGCGGCCCGGCTTGAAGATCGCGGGGTTCAGGTCGAGCGGTGTCAGCCGGGCCAGCACCTCCGCCGCGTCTTCGCCCGACAGAACCATCACGCACCAGCCATCCGTCTGATCGGCCTGCGCCGCCCCGGGCTGCGGCGGGGGCGGGGGCCCGATATGCAGCGCCTGGCGGCGGCCCGACCAAAGGGTCAGACCGGTCTCGGTCGCCACGCTCTCGCCCGGCCCGGGCAGTGCCGCCGACCCGTCCCAGGCGGTGAGCGCCGTGATCGCGTCGGGCCATTCTTCGGACAGGCTGCAGCGGCCGTGGGTCGCGGGCAGCAGGTCGGCGGCGGGGGCGCGCGCGGTCAGGTCAGTCACGGGCGCGTCCTCCCTCGGGGTCGAACTGGACCGGGTCGCAGATTTCCGCCTCGCAGCGATGCCCGCGCAGATGGTCGATCAGCAGCACCCGCTCGCCATGCCGCGCGCGGCCGTTCAGAAGGAAACCCAGCGCGATGTAACGGCCCAGCGCGGGCGAGAAGCACGGCGAGGTCACGTAGCCCTGGTCGTTGGCCCGGGTCGGCGCGTCGCCCTGGCGGAAGAGGTGCGCGCCGGCGGTGATCTTCGTGGTCGCATCCAGCGCGCGCAGGCCCACCATCTCCTCGCGGTCGGTCCGCAGGGCGGGCCGGCGGCTCGCGGCTTTGCCGATGCAATCCTTCTTGGCCGAGATCATGCGGTCCATCCCGATATCGAAGGCGCTGACCCGGCCGGTGATCTCGGAATGGGTCACGAAGCCCTTCTCGATGCGCAGGACGTTCAGCGCCTCCATCCCGTAGGGCCCGCCGCCCAGCGCCTCGGCCCGCGCCACCAGCTCGTCCCAGAGCGCGGCGCCGTAGCGGGACGGCACGGCGATCTCGTAGGCATGCTCGCCGGAGAAGGAGATGCGGAACAGCCGGCCCGGCACGCCCCGCACGGTGACGGGGCCGCAGCCCATGAAGGGGAATGTCTCGGCCGTGACGGGCTCGGCCACGACCGCCTGCACCAGCTCGCGGGCCCGGGGCCCCGCGACCGAGAACTGCGCCCAGGCCTCGGTGGTCGAGACCAGCGCGACGCGCCAGTCGGGGCGCAGGCATTGCGCGACGAATTCCAGATGCCGCATCACCGGCCCCGCCGCCGCGGTGGTGGTCGTCATCACGAAATGCTCGGGGCCCAGCCGCGCGGTGGTGCCGTCATCCATCACCAGCCCATCCTCGCGCAGCATCAGCCCATAGCGCACGCGCCCCGGCTTCAGCGTCGAGAAGCCGTTGGCGTAGACGAGGTCGAGAAGGGCGGCGGCGTCCGGTCCCTGGATGTCGATCTTGCCCAGCGTCGACACGTCGGCCACGCCCACGCTCTCGCGCACCATCGCGGCCTCGCGGGTGCAGGCGGCCAGCCAGTCCTCGCCGGCCTTGGGGAACCAGCCGGGCCGATACCAGAGCCCGGTCTCGATCATCGGCGCGCCGCGGTCGCGCATCGCCGGGTCCGAGGTCGTGCGTCGCGCGGGCGCGAAGCCCGCGCCTTGCGCGCCCGCGCCCATCGCGCTGATCGGCACCGGCACGAAGGGCGGGCGGAAGGTGGTGGTCCCGGTCTCGGGAATGCCGCGCCCGGTCGCGTCGGCCAGGATCGCCAGCGCCGCCACGTTCGAGCTCTTGCCCTGGTCGGTCGCCATGCCCTGCGTGGTGTAGCGCTTCATGTGCTCGACCGAGCGGAAGTTCTCCGTCGCGGCCTGGTGGATATCCTTGACGGTCACGTCGTTCTGGAAGTCGAGCCAGGCGCGGTGGCGCGCATCCCGCGGCGCCTCCACGGCCCAGAGCGGCGCGATGGCGCCGGCGTCTCGCCGCGCCTCGGGGATCGCGACAGTGCAGGGCCGCGCGTCCCACCCGCGCAGGCACGCGACGGCGGCGTCGCGGCCGCTTTCCAGCGCGGCATGGGTGTCGAACCGGCCCGCCGCGGCGCCCGCGACCTGCAGGCCGGGCACCGCGCCGTCCCGGGGCAGGAACGCGGCGAGGGGCGCATGCCATTCGGGCCGTGCGCCGGTGTGGCAGGTCAGGTGGATCGTCGGGTTCCAGCCGCCCGAGACGCCCAGCGCGTCGCAGGCGAGCTTGCGGGTCCCGGAGGCGGTGCGGATCTCGACGCCGGTCAGGCCGAGGCGGCCGGTGCTGTTCGTGACCTCGCCCCGGATCAGCGGGTAATCGCCCTGCGCCGCGACGCCTTCGCGCGGGTCGATGACGGCGGCGATCTCGACCCCCGCCTCCATCAGGTCCAGCGCCGTGCGATGCGCGTCGTCATTGTTGGCGAAGACCGCGACGCGTTCGCCCGCCGCGACGGCCCAGCGGTTCGCATAGGCGCGCAGGCTGCCCGCCAGCATGATGCCGGGGCGGTCGTTCACGGGAAACGCGACGGGCCGTTCCAGCGCGCCGGCCGCCAGCACCGCGCGGCGTGCGGCGATGCGCCAGAAGCAGTCGCGCGGCAGGTCGGGATGCGGATCGGGCAGGTGGTGCGAGACCCGCTCCAGCGCGCCGTAGGTGCCGCCGTCATAGGCGCCGGTGACGGTGGTGCGGGTCATGATGCGGACGCCTGCCGCGCGCAGCCGCGCCTCCATGGCCGCGACCCACTCCGTGCCGGGTCGGCCGTCCACGGTCTCGCGCTCGGCCAGCAGTCGGCCGCCCGGGCGGTCGGCCTCCTCGCAGAGGATCACGTCCGCCCCGGCCTCGGCCCCCGCCAGCGCCGCCATCAGCCCCGCCGGTCCGCCGCCGATCACCAGCAGGTCGCAATGGGCGAAGGCCTTCTCCTGGCGCCACGGGTCCGGCTGGCCCGACAGGGCGCCCAGCCCGGCCGCGCGGCGGATGATCGGCTCGTAAAGCTTCTCCCAGGCCGCCTTCGGCCACATGAAGGTCTTGTAGTAGAACCCCGCCCCGAGGAACGGCGCGGCGAAATCGTTCACCGCCATCGCGTCGCGGGCGAGCGAGGGCCACGCGTTCTGGCTGCGCGTCTCGAGCCCGGCGAAGACCTCCTGCACGGTGGCGCGGGTGTTGGGCACGGCGCGGGCGCCGGAATGCGTGGTGATGAGCGCATTGGGCTCGGCGCTGTCATGGGTGAGCGGCCCGCGCGGGCGGTGGTACTTGAAGCTGCGCCCCATCAGCTTCGTGCCCGCCGCCAGCAGGGCCGAGGCCACGGTGTCGCCGGGATGCGCGTCGTAGCGGCGCCCGTCGAAGGTGAAGCGCAGGGTCGTGTCGCGGTCGATCAGCCCGCCGGTCTTCAGCCTCACGCCGTGCCCTCCCGCGCGAGGCGCACCGAAAGCACGTCATGGGTGACGGTGTCGCGCTCGACCAGGAGCCAGGCGCCGCAGCCGGCCTCGTGCTGCCAGAGGTCGCGGGTCGGCCCGGCGGGATTGTCGCGCAGGTGCAGATAGGCGTCCCAGGCCTCGGACCAGTCGGGATCGGCGGGGCGGTCGAGATAGGTCTCGTGGCCCATGTAGTAGAACTCCCGCCGGTCGCGGTCGCCGCAGAGGGGGCATTTCAGGCGCATGACGCCCCCTTCCGGTCTGGCCCTGCGTCCGGAACCGAGACGAGACCCGCGACGGATTGGCGACGGCGATGCGATCGCCCCGCGGCCGGAGCCCCGGCGGGTCGGCGCTGCGCTATGCGGATCGCGGCCCCCATCAATGCAGGTTGTGCTGCGACCCGGTCGCTTCCTCATCGATCAGGTCGCCGCGGGCGAAGCGATCGAGACGGAAGCGCGCGGCGGGCGCGTGATGGGTGTCGGTGGCGATCAGGTGGGCGAAGCTGAAGCCCGAGCCGGGCACCGCCTTGAAGCCGCCATAGCACCAGCCCGCATCGAGATAGAGACCATCGACCGGCGTGCGGTCGATGATCGGCGAGCCGTCGGGCGTCATGTCCATGATCCCGCCCCAGGAGCGCAGCATCTTCGCCTGTCCGATCATCGGCATCAGCGCCATGCCGGCCTCCATCACGTGCTCGGCCATGGGCAGGTTCCCGCGCTGCGCGTAGCTGGCGTAGAAGTCGAGGTCGCCGCCGAAGACGAGCCCGCCCTTGTCGGACTGGCTAATGTAGAAATGGCCCATGCCGAAGGTCACCACCGTGTCGATCAGCGGCTTGAGCCCTTCGGTCACGAAGGCCTGCAGGACATGGCTCTCGATCGGCAGGCGCAGCCCGGCCATCGCCGCGACCTGGGACGAGCGCCCGGCGACGACGATGCCCACCTTTTTCGCGCGGATCGCGCCGCGCGTGGTCTGCACGCCGCGCACGCGACCGGCCTCGATATCGATGCCGGTCACCTCGCAATTCTGGATGATGTCGACGCCCCGCATATCCGCCCCGCGGGCATAGCCCCAGGCCACGGCGTCGTGCCGGGCCGTGCCGCCGCGGCCGTGATAGAGCGCGCCCAGCACCGGGAAGCGCGCGTTGTCGTGGTCGAGGAAGGGCAGGCGGACGCGCACCGCGGCGCGGTCCAGAAGGTGCGCGTCGTCGCCCTGGTTGATCATGGTGTTGCCGCGGCGCGCATAGGCGTCGCGCTGGCCGTCGGAATGGAACAGGTTGTAGACGCCGCGCTGCGACATCATCGCGTTGTAATTCAGCTCCTGCTCCATCACCTCCCAGAGCTTGAGGGAGTGGGAGTAGAATTCCGAATTGCCGGGCATCCCGTAATTGGCGCGCACGATGGTGGTGTTGCGGCCCACGTTGCCGCCGCCGATCCAGCCCTTTTCCAGCACGGCGACATTGGTCAGCCCGTGCTCCTTGGCCAGGTAGAAGGCGGTGGCGAGGCCGTGGCCGCCGCCGCCGATGATGACGATGTCGTATTCGGATTTCGGCTCGGGCGAGCGCCAATGCGGCGTCCAGCCCGTGTTGCCGGTCAGCCCTTCCCAGAAAACCCGCGCGGCGCTGAAGCGCATGCCAACCCCCGTCCTGCCGGGTCCACCCTAAGCGGCGCACCGCCCCGTGCAATCGCGTTTCGGCGACACGAGGCGGTTCATCCGCGACGGCGGCTGCGGGCGGCGGGCGGGCGTCCCGCGATCAGTCGTCGGCCTACTGGCCCGGAGGCGGATCGCGGTCGGAGTTCTCGGCGTTGTTGTTGTCGAGGGAGTTGCCCGGCGCGTCCTGATCGCCGTTGCCGAAGCCGTTGTCGCCGTTGCTGGCGCTGACCGGCGTCGGATCGATCCCGCACATGAGCTGGCCTTCCCAGGTCATCGCGATCCCGGACGAGGTGTAGGTCCCCGCCGCGTCCTCGGGCTCGGGGCAGTTGCCCTGGGCGAGGACGATGTTGTCGGGCAGGCCCGTCGGGTCCATCGCAAGCTGCGGCCACCAACGCTGGCGCGTGGCCACGAAGGTGTCGAAGACGCGCTCCTGCACGCCCAGGGTCACGAAGGGCGTGTAGTGGGTGAAGGTCTCGACGGCCACGATGCGCTCGTTGTTGTCCAGCGTCGGGATGCGATGCAGCTTCGACTGGAGGCGGGCATTCGTCAGCGACGGATTGCCCGAGGAGGCGTAGGACCACACGACCTCGACCGTGTCGCCCTTCCGCTGAAGCTCGCTCACCCGCATCCAGGACTCGCCTTCCGAGAAGGTCAGCAGCTCGAAGAGCCGCTCCATCCCCTGAAGCTGCTTAGGCGTGATCGCGCTGTCTTCCTTGCGGGAGAGCAGGTCGCCCACGGTGTAGCTGGCGCGCGAGACCGCGGCCTCGCGGCGGTAGCCGTCGAAATAGGAGAACCCGCCGACATAGAGGAACATCAGGCATGGCATGATGATCGCCGCTTCGACGGACATGGCGCCATCGTCGCGAAGGAACGCCTTCCAGGGGTCGAGACGGGTCGACATGCTGCGGAGGGGGGTGGGCATTTTGAACATCACGCGGGCTCCACGATGAAGGCAGTTGCAGTGACCATGCGGATCGTCCCGTCGATATCGTTGACGAGATCGGCGCCCAACCCAACGCCGGGCATGATCGGATTGACCGAGAAACAGGCGCGCATCAGGATCATCTTGTCCGCGCGCGAGCCGATCCAGTTCGCCGTCTCGTCATCCGCATCGGAGCGGTCGACGCAAGGCGTGTCGGTGGTCGGCAGGTCGTAGGTATCCTGATCGATCTCGGTCAGTTCGATCAGGAGGTTGTTGGCGCAATCGGGAAGGATCCGCGCACGGGCGCAGATCTCGTCGCGCATCTCGATCTGGCTCAGACCGCTGGCGCCGTCGAGCCGGATGTCGCGGGTGGCCATGTCGACGCCGCGCTCCAGCATGACTTGCCGGGTCAGCAGCATCGACGCCTCGAAGGAGGCCATGAAGATCGCCAGGAAGACCGGCAGCAGGATCGTGAACTCGACGGTGATGCCGCCGCTCTCGCGGTCGGGCGCACCCGCCTCGTCGGCCTCGAAGCCGAGCAGCCGGTCGACCAGGTCCATGACCCGGGTCGAGAGGCGGGCCGCATGGAGCGCGGCGCCACCGATATGCGCGTGCGCGACGCCCGTCATTGGACGAGCCTCAGGCGGTTCATCGAGGCCAGGATCCCGTCGAACGCGCTCGCGATATCGAGGCCTTGGACGTCGAAGTAATTGCCTTTGTATTCTTCGCCGGCGCAGTCCTCCATCGCCTTCTTTCCGTCGGCGGGCGCCTGGAAGGCGATCGTGTAGATGATGATGCCCCGCGAGCGCGCCACAGCGCAGGCGTTCTTCAGATTGGTGTCGGCGCTGGTCTGGTTGTGGGTCTGCTCCCAGGCTCTGCGCATCCGGTTGCGGTCGCTGCGCGGCATGTCCCGCATGAGCGCATCTGCCAAGTAGTCGGTCGAGACGTTGGCCCAGAGATCGGCATAGTCGATCCGCACCGCGTCGTCGCCGCCGAAGGGCTCGTAGCTGTAGAAGCCGCTGCCGCCGTAGTTGATGTAATAGGCCTGATACCGCTCCGACCAGATCGAGTAGATGAAGTCGGTCGCGGGCGCCTCGTCCCAGCCGACGATCGGATAGCCGTCGCGCACCCAGTTGCCACGCCCCTGGATCGGCTCGGTCGGCACGACGTCGGTGCCGGCCGCGATCGCCGCGGCGGTGCCTGCCCAGCTCGGGTCGAAGACCAGGACGCCGGAGGGGCCGGACTTGTACTGGTCCTTGATGTCCCACTGGTAGGTGTTCGCGCCGTCGGTCATCACGACCAGCACCTTGCGCGCGCCGGGGGCGCCGAAGGCAGCCGGCTGGCTCTGGAAGTCGTAGGAGACGCTGCCGGCGGTGACGAGGCCGGTCAGTGCGGGCCGCGTCACCGGGTCGAGCAGCAGCATGCCCGTGCGCACGCCCAGATCCATCGCCGTCCAGGCGCCGGCATTCAGGCCGTTGATATGGGTCTGGAGCGTGGTGACGTTGTTTGCCCAGGGCAGGACCGCGCTGGAGGTGTCGCTGGCCGAGCAATGGGGATCGGCCACCAAGCCGGGCGCGTTGCCTTCCCAGGAATTGGTGTCTTTGTCGAAATGCGCCATCCGGCTCAGCACGGTGCCCGCCCCGATGCCGGTCGTGGTGAAATCGGCGTCTTCGAAGACGATGCAGTAGTTGTGCGAATGGGTGGCGTCCATCGGCAGCTGCCCCGCCAGGGCGGCGCCGAGGTTGACGCGGTCATTGTAGGGAACGACCGAGATATTCGTGATCGTTTCGCGATCCTTCAGCAGCTCCGCCACGAATTCATTCGCCGCGGTGCGCATGTTCGAAATCTTCGAGCCGCCCATCGAGCCTGAGATGTCGAGGACCAGCGCCACTTCCAGCGTGGTCATCGCTTCGGTCGCGGAGGTCGAGACCGGGGTGACCATCTGGTCGATCCCGAAGACGTTCATGAAGAGGCTGGGGGTTTCGACATTGGCTTCCAGCGTCACCTGCTTGGAGACGCCGTCGCTCTGCTCGCGCACGTAGATCGCGTCCTCGTCGAGGCCGGCGGCGCGCAGATAGTCGCGCACCACGTCGCGGGCGTTGCGCGGCTGGGTGGCCGAGGCCGCCGCCAGCACGGCGCGGTCCGCGGTGTTCTGCAACGCGGTGCGGTTGACCTCGGAGCGCATCAGGTCGAGCGCGATCCCGCCCGCCACCATCATCAGGATGAAGATGAACAGGCCGAAGATCGTCAGCGCGCCGTCCTCGTCGGAACGGAAGGACCGGAAGGGGACATGGGCCATCAGCTACCTTGCCTTTCACGCTGCCGGCGGGACGGGACCCGCCGGCGAACTGGTTAAGGATGCGACTCACCAGCGAGCCGCGTTGAGCAGATGTGTCCGGCAAGCAGGGTGTTTGACGGGCCGAAAAAAGGAGATTCCATGTCTCTATCGCGCAAGTCGCGACAGTTATTCGGACTTTCGCGGTGTCGTTTCGCGTATGTACCGCTACGCTGTGCGGAGCCATTAACCATCTCGTAACGAAGACGGCGGAACGGAGGCCAAAAATGAAGGCTCAACACGGGGGGTTCAGCGCCTCGGTCAACGCGATGTACGACAAGGCGGTCGCGCTCATGGACCTCAGCCCCGGCCTGGTCGAGAAGATCCGCGTCTGCAACGCGACCTACACGGTGCGCTTCGGCGTGCGCCTGCGCGGCGCGATCCACACCTTCACCGGCTACCGCTCGGTCCATTCCGAGCACATGGAGCCGGTCAAGGGCGGCATCCGCTTCGCCATGGCCGTGGACCAGGACGAGGTCGAGGCGCTGGCGGCGCTGATGACGTACAAATGCGCGCTGGTGGAGACGCCCTTCGGCGGCTCGAAGGGCGGGCTCTGCATCGATCCGCGCGACTGGGAACCCCACGAGATGGAGCAGATCACCCGGCGCTTCGCCTATGAGTTGATCAAGCGCGACCTGATCAACCCGGCCCAGAACGTCCCCGCCCCCGACATGGGCACCGGCGAGCGCGAGATGGCGTGGATCTCGGACCAGTACCAGCGGATGAACACCACCGACATCAACGGCCGCGCCTGCGTCACCGGCAAGCCGCTCAATGCCGGGGGCATCGCCGGCCGGGTCGAGGCCACGGGCCGGGGCGTGCAATACGGGCTGCGCGAGTTCTTCCGCCATCCCGACGACATGGCCGCCGCGGGCCTGACCGGCACGCTGGAGGGCAAGCGCGTGATCGTGCAGGGCCTGGGCAATGTGGGCTACCACGCGGCCAGCTTCCTGCGCGCCGAGGACGGCGCGAAGATCACCGCCGTGATCGAGCGCGACGGCGCGGTCCATGCCGAGGGCGGTCTCGACGTCGAGGCGCTGCGCGAGCATATCGGCCGGACCGGCGGGGTGAAGGACTTCCCCGGCGGGACCTATGAGGCCGACGGCACCCGGCTCCTGGAAGCCGAATGCGACATCCTGATCCCCGCCGCGCTGGAAGGCGTGATCCACGAGGGCAATGCCGACCGGGTGAAGGCGCCGCTGATCATCGAGGCCGCCAACGGCCCGGTGACCGCCGAAGCCGACGAGATCCTGCGCAAGAAGGGCTGCGTCATCATCCCGGACATGTACGCCAATGCCGGCGGCGTGACGGTCAGCTATTTCGAATGGGTCAAGAACCTCAGCCATATCCGCTTCGGCCGGATGCAGCGCCGCGCCGAGGAGGCGCGCCACCAGCTTCTGGTCGACGAGCTGGAGCGGCTGTCGCGGAACCGCGACACGGCCTGGACGCTGTCGGACGATTTCAAGAAGAACTACCTGCGGGGCGCGGGCGAGCTGGAGCTGGTGCGCTCGGGCCTCGACGACACGATGCGGGCGGCCTACGGCGCGATGCGCGAGACCTGGCACGCGCGCGACGACGTGCCCGACATGCGCACGGCGGCCTTCATCGTCGCCATCGGCCGGATCGCCGCCAGCTACCAGGCCAAGGGGCTCTGACCGCCGGGGCGCGGCGCGGGCCGGGGCGCGACACTCCGCGCCCGCCGCCGCGTCACCGGGCCGACTCATCTTGCCGCGGGCGGATGTTCATGTCTTGTTCCGGCCATGAGCTACAAGCGCCCGCATCGCCACGAGGTCGTCGACCGCGCCTTCCCGGTGCGCGTCACGATCGAGGTCGCGCCCGAGCAGAACCATCTCGTCAACCAGGCGCTGGTGCGCACCGTGGGCGCGCAGGGCTATGGCGTCACCCCCGCGAAGATGTGGAGCGGGAAGGTCCGCGCCTATCACCTGCACCTGCGCACGGTGCATGACGCGCTGATGTTTCTCGCCGCCTGTCCGCAGGCCCGGCTGGTCTGGGAGCGCTACGAGGGCAACTGGCGCTGAGCCGTCACTCGGCGGGCTTGGCCGCCGGTTCCTCGGCGCTCGCCTCCGCGGCCTCGTCGTCCTCGCCGAAGCGGGTCAGCAGCGCGTTCTCCAGCCCGCGGGAATGCTCGCGCGCGCGGGCAGTGTATTCGGGGTTCTCGCGGATCGGGACGCCCGGCTTCCACAGCTTGGCGAGGTCCAGGAGCGTCTCGCGGTCGTGGCGGTAGAAGGCCTCGCGCGCCCGGTGGGCGTCGGTCTCGGACCAGCCCAGCTTCTCCAGCGCGTAGCGCCCGGCGCGCAGGCTGCTGTCGAACATCTCGCGGACGATGTCGCGCGCGCCCGCGCGATAGAGCTCGTAGACATGGACCCGGTCATAGGCGCGGGCGACGATCTCGATATCGGGGTTCATCGCCTTGGCCATGCGGGTCAGCTTGACCGCGTCCGCCCGGTTGTCGAGCGCGACGACCAGGACCTTGGCCTCGGACAGGCCCGCCGCCTCGAGCAGTTCGGGCCGGGTCGGGTCGCCCATATAGGTCTTGATCCCGAACTCGCGCAGCAGCCGGATCGTCTCGACATCGCGGTCGAGGACCACCGTCTTGATCCCCGCGCCCTGCAGCATCCGGTGCACGACCTGCCCGAAGCGGCCGACACCCGCGATGATGACCTCGGCGCGCTGGTCGATCTCGTCGTCGGGCATCGCCTCGCCCTCGTGGGCATGCAGCGCAAGGCGTTCGTAGAGGACGAAGAGAAGCGGCGTGAGCAGCATCGAAAAGGCGATGGCGAGAAGCAGGATCCCCGAGACCTCGCGCCCGAAGACACCGTCGGCCAGCGCGACGGAGGTCAGCACGAAGCCGAATTCGCCCGCCTGCGCGAGGCTGAGCGTGAAGAGGATCCGGTCGCGCCCCTTGAGCCGCGCGAGCAGCGCCAGCAGGTAGAGGATCACGCCCTTGATCGCCATCAGGCCGATCACCGTGCCGAGCACGAGGAAGGGCGCGCCGAGGAAGGTGGCGAAGTCGATCCCGGCGCCCACCGTGATAAAGAACAGGCCCAGCAGGATGCCCTTGAAGGGCGCGATATCGGCCTCGAGCTCGTGCCGGAACTCCGAATTTGCCAGCACCACGCCCGCGAGGAAGGTGCCCAGCGCGGGCGACAGTCCCACCATCATCATCAGAACCGCCACGCCGATCACGAAGAGCAGCGAGACGATGGTGTTCATCTCGGACAGGCCGGCGCGGCCGGCGAAGTTGAAGACCGGGCGCGTCAGGAACATGCCGCCCAGGATCACGACCGCGACGGCGGCCACGGTCAGCGCGGTCAGGCCCCAGCCGGGCAGGGTTTCGACCCAGTGGCTGACCTCGGCCTGCATGGTCGCGCCGCCGCCGTCGCCCAGCGGCTCCTCGCCGTGGTCGCCGGAGCCGACGCGCCCCGAGCCGAGAAGCGGCATCAGCGCCAGCATCGGGATCACCACGATGTCCTGCGCCAGCAGCACCGAGAAGGCCGAGCGCCCGCCGCGGGTGGGCGTCAGCTCCTTCTCGTCGAGGGTCTGCATGACGATGGCGGTCGAGGAGAGTGCGAAGATCATGCCGATGGCCAGCGCGATCTGCCAGGTGAGGCCGAGAAGGATCGCGATGCCCGTGACCGCGCCCATTGTCAGCAGGATCTGTCCCATCCCCAGCCCCAGCAGGCGCATCCGCATGTCCCAGAGCGCGCGGGGATCGAGTTCGAGGCCGATCACGAAAAGCAGCATGACGACGCCGAATTCGGCGAAGTGCTGCAGGCTCTCGGCCTCCGATCCGACAAGGCCGGTGACCGGGCCGATCAGGATGCCCGCGACGAGGTAGCCCAGCACCGAGCCGAAGCCGAAGCGGACCGCCAGCGGAACGCAGAGCGTGGCCGCCGCGAGATAGATCGCCGCCTGGAAGAGGAAGGACTCCATGGCGCCACGCTAGGCCCGCGCGGGGGCGGGCGCAATCGGGGCTCTAGACGGGCAGGGGGCCGTCGCGCTTGGGCTGATCCATGACGATCTGACTCTGGACCCGGGCCACGGCCTCGTGCGGCAGCAGCACGCGGTGGATCAGGTCGTTCAGGCTGGCGAGGTCGCGGCACCAGACGCGCAGCAGGTAGTCGGCCTCGCCGGTCAGGGTCCAGACCGAGGCGACGCGGGGCTCGGCCTCCAGCAGGCGCAGGAAGGCGCGGGCGCGCTCGGGCGTCTGGCTGGCCATCTGGACCTGGACGAAGGCCTGGACGTCGAGGCCCAGCGCCGCCGGATCGAGCCGGGCCTGGGTGGCGCGGATCGCGCCCGCCGCCTCGAGCCGGGCGCGGCGGCGGCCGGCCTGGCTGGCCGAGAGGTTCAGCGCCCGGCCCAGCGCTTCGGCGGTCAGCGTGGCGTCCTTCTGGATCAGGCGAAGGAGGTGGCGGTCGGTGGCGTCCATGGGTTCCTGCGGGTTTTGCGCATGTTCATCCTATCATCTGCGCGAAACGAGCGAAATGCTTCGCGCGCGCGCCGCAGGTCGCGCGAACCTGGCGGGGCGAGCGGCGTATTGGGGGCGTGAGCATTCCCGCACGCAAGAGGAGACCGCCATGGGCCCCTTCCCGCATGACGCCCCGTATTCCGAGATCAGCGACCGCAACCCCGCCGGCACCGACGGGTTCGAGTTCGTCGAATTCGCCCATGAGGACCCGCAGGCGCTGCGCGACATCTTCACCGCGCAGGGCTACACCCATGTCGCGACGCACAAGACCAAGGCCGTCGAGGTCTGGCAGCAGGGCGACATCACCTATCTGGTCAATGCCGAGCCGGGCAGCCACGCGATGGGCTTCGTGGCCGAGCACGGGCCCTGCGCGCCCTCGATGGGCTGGCGCGTGGCGGATGCGGACCATGCCTTCGCCCATGCCGTGTCGAAGGGCGCCGAGCCCTATGACGGGCCGGGCCGAGTGATGGACGTGCCGGCGATCCGCGGGATCGGCGGCAGCCTGATCTATTTCATCGAGAATTACCGCGACGCCTCGCCCTACAATGCCGAGTTCGACTGGGTGGCGAAGGCGAACCCGGAGGGCGTGGGCTTCCACTATCTCGACCACCTCACGCATAACGTCCACAAGGGCAATATGGACGTGTGGTTCCGGTTCTACGGCGATCTGTTCAACTTCCGCGAGATCCGCTTCTTCGACATCCAGGGCAAGCATTCGGGCCTGCTCAGCCGGGCGCTGACCTCGCCCTGCGGGCGCATCCGGATCCCGATCAACGAGGACCGGGGCGAGACCGGGCAGATCGTGGAATATCTCAAGCGCTACAAGGGCGAGGGCATCCAGCATATCGCGGTGGGCGCGAAGGATATCTACGACGCGGTGGACGCCATCGCCGCCAATGGCGTGACCTTCATGCCGAAGCCGCCGCACAGCTATTACGAGCTGAGCCGCGAGCGGGTGGCGGGCCACACGGAGCCGCTGGACCGGATGGAGGCGCATGGCATCCTGATCGACGGCGAAGGCGTTGTGGGCGGCGGCGAGACGCGGATCCTGCTGCAGATCTTCTCGAAGACCTGCATCGGGCCGATCTTCTTCGAATTCATCCAGCGCAAGGGCGACGAGGGCTTCGGCGAGGGCAACTTCAAGGCGCTGTTCGAGGCGATCGAGCAGGACCAGATCGACCGCGGCGTGCTGAAGGCGGGCTGAGTCCCGGCCCAGCACCCCCGACGTCTCTCCGGCCAGCGAAACGGCGGGCGTTAAGGATTGCGGGCTCTGCGCGCCGAACGCGCCCAGGGCGCGGGGCGGCGGCGGGCGGATCGTGGGTGATCCACGGGTGATCCGCGGGGGATGCCTGTCGGACGGCGGTTTTCTTCACCTCCCGGCAAGGGAGGTGAACGGGGGCGCGGCCCCTCGACAGGCCCCCGCCGCCGGGCGAGGATGCCCGGGGGGAGGGGCCGGCCATGAAGCGATCCGAGGTCAATTCGATCATCCGCTGGGCGGACGAGTTCATGCGCGCGCATGGCGTGCACCTGCCGCCCTTCGCCTATTGGTCGCCCGAAGAGCTGGGCGACCGGCGCGCCGCGGCTGCGGGCGTGATCGAGGGGCGGCTGGGCTGGGACATCACCGATTACGGGCTGGGGCGTTGGGCCGAGCAGGGCCTGTTCCTCTTCACCGCGCGCAACGGCCGGCAGGCCGATCTGAAGCGCGGCGGCGGCATGTGCTACGCCGAGAAGATCATGATCTCGCGCGAGGGCCAGCTGAGCCCGATGCACCGCCACTGGCTGAAGGCCGAGGACATCATCAACCGTGGGGGCGCGACGCTGGCGATCGAGCTGAACGGCTCGGCCCCCGATGGCAGCTTCGACGCGGACGCGGGCGGGACGGTGTTCTGCGACGGGCTGCGCCGCGATTTCGCGCCGGGCGAGGTGCTGCGGCTGGCGCCGGGCGAGAGCGTGACGCTGATGCCGGGCGACTGGCACGCCTTCTGGGGCGAGGGCGGCGACGTGCTGATCGGCGAGGTGTCGACCGTCAACGACGACGCGACCGACAACTGGTTCCGCGAGCCCATCGGCCGCTTCGCGGAGATCGAGGAGGACGAGCCGCCGCTGCACCTGTTGGTGAGCGATTACGACCGGCTGATCTGAGCCGCGTCGGGGCAAAAGAAATCCGCTGCGCGCGGAACCATCGGAAGGGCCGTCCCGTTGGACAGATGAACCACCGAACGGAGACCGCGATGCCCCCCTCTCCCGCGTGGCCTGCACCCCGAGACTGAGGTCAGGTCCGCCCGCCGGCACCGCGCTGCGCACACCGCGCCGGACGTCGAGAGGACCCCCATCGTGATCGAACGCCGTTCGGGCGTTCGCAGTGATCGGCCGCCGCCCCCCGCGCCCTGCGCGGGTGCGCGCGGCCCGATGGCTCCGGATGCTTCCCGGTGGTTGTGCGGTGCGGGGAGTATCCGTTTGAGCGGCGCCCCGGTCTGTCTTCAGGCCGGGGCGTTTGTTCGTTTGGGGCGGGCGAGTCGCCTCAGTCGATCTTGGGCATCAGCGCATCGAGCGAGGCCTTGGCGTCGCCGTAGAACATGCGCGTGTTGTCCTTGAAGAAGAGCGGGTTCTCGATGCCGGAATAGCCGGTGCCCTGGCCGCGCTTGGAGACAAAGACCTGCTTGGACCGCCAGACTTCGAGCACCGGCATCCCGGCGATGGGCGAATTCGGATCGTCCTGCGCGGCCGGGTTCACGATGTCGTTCGAGCCGATGACGATGGCCACGTCGGTGTCGGGGAAGTCCTCGTTGATCTCGTCCATTTCCAGCACGATGTCGTAGGGCACCTTCGCCTCGGCCAGAAGAACGTTCATGTGGCCGGGCAGGCGGCCCGCGACGGGGTGGATGGCGAAGCGCACGACCTTGCCCTTGGCGCGCAGCTTGCGCGTGAGCTCGGCCACGGCGGTCTGCGCCTGGGCCACGGCCATGCCGTAGCCGGGGACGATGATGACGCTGTCGGCCTCGTTCAGGGCGTTGGCCACGCCGTCGGCATCGATCGCCACCTGCTCGCCCTCGACCGCCATCTGCGCGCCCGCCGGGCCGCCGAAGCCGCCCAGGATGACCGAGACGAAGCTGCGGTTCATCGCCTTGCACATGATGTAGGAGAGGATCGCGCCCGAGGAGCCGACCAGCGCGCCCACGACGATCAGGAGATCGTTGCCGAGGCTGAAGCCGATCGCGGCGGCCGCCCAGCCGGAATAGCTGTTGAGCATCGAGACGACGACCGGCATGTCCGCGCCGCCGATGCCCATGATCAGGTGATAGCCGATGAAGAGCGCGGCGAGCGTCATCAGCAGGAGCGGGATGGCCCCGCCCGAGGAGACGTACCAGAACAGGCACAGCACCGAGATCGCCGCGGCGGCGGCGTTCAGCATATGCCCGCCCGGCAGCTTGGCGGCGGCGGTGTTCACGCGGCCGGCGAGCTTGCCATAGGCGATGACCGAGCCGGTGAAGGTGACCGCGCCGATGAAGACGCCGAGGAAGAGCTCGATCTGCAGGATCGTGATCTCGACCGGGATCTTCTTGGCGACCACGGCGCCGAAGCCGCGGAACTGCTCGGCGACCACGGCGGAGGCGGCGACCTGTTCGGGCGCGGCGTCATAGGGGCGCGGGAAGGGCAGGCCGGCCTCGGTGAAGGCGGCGGCGACGCGGCCGATCTCGATATGGGCGTTGAGGCCCACGAAGACCGCGGCGAGGCCCACGAGGCTGTGCATCGCGGCCACGAGTTCGGGCATCTGGGTCATCTGGACCCGGGTGGCCAGCACGTAGCCGATGGCGCCGCCCAGCCCGATCAGGATGATCGAGACCGGCCAGAGCCCGGCGCCCGGCCCGAAGAGCGTGGCCAGCACGGCGAGTGCCATGCCGACGATGCCGTACCAGACGGCGCGCTTGGCCGACTCCTGGCCCGAGAGCCCGCCCAGCGACAGGATGAAGAGGACGCCCGCGACCACGTAGGCCGCATTGGTGAAACCGATTTCCATTGAAGGTG
Source organism: Jannaschia sp. GRR-S6-38 (assembly GCF_029853695.1). NCBI lineage: Bacteria > Pseudomonadati > Pseudomonadota > Alphaproteobacteria > Rhodobacterales > Roseobacteraceae > Jannaschia > Jannaschia ovalis. The sequence goes on along the minus strand of NZ_CP122537.1, from coordinate 619,970 downwards.
CCCCCTTACGACTTCTGGAACATGGCGAGCATGCGCCGTGTCACGAGGAAGCCGCCGAAAATGTTGATCCCAGCCATGAAGACCGAGAGCGCGGCGAGGAAGATGACGAGGAAGCTGCCCGATCCGATCTGCAGCAGCGCGCCGAGGATGATGATCGAAGAGATCGCGTTGGTCACCGCCATCAGCGGCGTGTGCAGGCTGTGCGCGACGCCCCAGATCACCTGGAAGCCCACGAAGCAGGCCAGGGTGAAGACGATGAAATGCTGCATGAAGCTGGCCGGCGTGAAGAGGCCGGCGAGCAGCAGGAGAATGCCGCCGGTGGCGATCAGCCCGACCTGGAACTTGGTCTCGGACTGGAAGGCCGCGACCTCTTGGGCGCGCTTTTCCTCGGCCGTCAGCTCCTTGGGCTTTTCCTTCTTCTGGACGGCGATGGCCGCCACCTTCGGGGGCGGGGGCGGCCAGGTGATCTCGCCGGCATGGGCGATGGTCGCGCCGCGGATCACGTCGTCCTCCATGTCGTGGACGATCTGGCCGTCCTTGCCGGGGGTCAGGTCGGCGATCATGTGGCGGATGTTGTTGCCGTAGAGGACCGAGGATTGCGTGGCCATGCGGCTGGCGAAATCGGTGTAGCCGACGATGGTCACGCCGTTTTCGGTGACGATCTTGGCGTCCTTCTCGGTCAGCTCGCAATTGCCGCCGCGCTCGGCGGCGAGGTCGATGATCACCGAGCCGGGCTTCATCGCCTCGACCATGTCCTTGGTCCAGAGCACCGGGGCGGGCCGGTTGGGGATCAGCGCGGTGGTGATGACGATGTCGATCTCGGGCGCCATCTCGCGGAACTTGGCGAGCTGCTTTTCCTGGAATTCGGGGGAGGAGGGGGGCGCGTAGCCGCCCGTCTCGGCGCCGTCGGGCAGCTCGTCGTCGGAGAATTCGAGGAACACGAACTGCGCGCCCATCGACTCGATCTGTTCGGCCACCTCGGGGCGGACGTCGAAGGCGTAGGTGATCGCGCCCAGCGAGGTCGAGGTGCCGATGGCGGCGAGGCCCGCGACGCCCGCGCCGACGACCAGCACTTTGGCCGGCGGCACCTTGCCCGCGGCCGTCACCTGGCCGGTGAAGAAGCGGCCGAAATTGTTGCCCGCCTCGATCACGGCGCGGTAGCCGGCGATATTGGCCATGGAAGACAGTGCGTCCATCTTCTGCGCGCGGCTGATGCGGGGGACCATGTCCATCGCGATGACCGAAGCGCCCTTGTCCTTGGCCATCTCCATCAGCGCCTCGTTCGAGCCGGGATAGAAGAAGGAAATCAGCGTCTTGCCATGGGTGAGGCGCTTGACCTCGGTCTCGGTCGGGGGGCGGACCTTGACGATCACGTCGGCCAGCTTGAAGAGCTGGGCCGCGGATTTCACCACCTCAACGCCCGCATCGCGATAGGCGGCGTCGGTGAAGCCCGCCTTCTCGCCCGCACCCGCCTCGATGGCGACCTCGTGGCCCAGCTTCTGCAAATGGCCGGCGCTTTCGGGGGTGATGGCGACGCGGGCTTCGTCGTCCTGGACCTCTTTCGGTGCGCCGATCTTCATTGCATTGTCTCCCCGGGACGGTGGCATGAGGCTGCTCCTTACCTGCGGCGTTTCGGTTGCTCAAGACAACCCGGGCCGTTGCGACACTTTATTGCGCGAAGGAGAATTCCCTTGGGGAACGAATTGGACGGCCGCCACGCGCTGGTCACGGGCGGCGGGACCGGGATCGGCCGCGCCATCGCGGAGGCCCTGCGCGACGCGGGCGCGGCGGTCACGATCACCGGGCGCCGGATCGAGGCGCTGCGCGCCGTCCCGGGCGTCACGCCGATCGCGATGGACGTGGCCGAGGAGGCCTCGGTCGTGGCGGGCGTGGCCGAGGCGCGGCGCGCGAACGGGCCGGTCCATATCTGCGTCGCCAATGCGGGCATCGCCGAGGGCCGCAACCTGGCCGAGACCGACGCCGAATTCTGGCGGCAGATGATGGCGATCAATCTCGACGGCTGCTTCCATAGCTTCCGCGCGACCATCCCCGACATGCTGGAGGAAGGCTGGGGCCGGGTCATCGCGATCAGCTCGATCGCCGGGCTGAAGGGGCTGCGCGGGGCGGCCTGCTACACGGCGTCGAAACATGGGATGATCGGGCTGGTGCGCGGGCTGGCCGCGGATTTCGTGAAGAAGCCGCTGACGATCAACGCGATCTGCCCGGCCTATGTGGATACCGACATCGTCTCGACCAACCTGGAGCGGCTGCGCGGCCGGGGGCTGAGCGAAGAGGCGGCCCAGGCCGCGATCCTGGATGCGAACCCGCATGGCCGCCTGATCGGCGCCGACGAGGTGGCGGCGATGGCGCTCTATCTGTGTTCCGACGCGGCGCGCAGCGTGAACGGCCAGGCGCTGCAGATCTCAGGCGGGGAATTCTAATGGCAGCCACGATGGACTGGGCCGCCACGCGCCGCCGCTTCCACCTGCCCGACGGGGTGATCTATCTCGACGGCAATTCGCTGGGTCCGCTGCCGGTCGCCGCCGCCGAGCGGGTGCGCCGCACGGTGCAGGACGAATGGGGCGAGATGCTGATCCGTGGCTGGAACGAGGCCGGCTGGATGGACTGGCCCGCGCGGCTGGGCGACCGGATCGGGCGGCTGATCGGCGCGGCCCCGGGATCGGTGGTCGTGGGCGACACGCTGTCGATCAAGGTCTACCAGGCGCTGGCCTCGGCGCTGGAGATGCGGCCCGACCGGCGCGTGATCCTGTCGGACAGCGGCAATTTTCCGACCGATCTCTATATGGCGGAGGGGCTGATCGCCTCGCTGGGGCGGGGCCACGAATTGCGCGTGGTCGCGCCCGGCGATGTGGCCGAGGCGATCGACGCGGACGTGGCCGTCCTGATGCTGACGACGGTCGATTACCGCACCGGGCGGATGCACGACATGGCCGCGCTGAGCGAGGCCGCGCGCGCCGCGGGGGCGGTGACGATCTGGGATCTGGCGCATTCGGCGGGGGCGCATGAGGTGGATCTCGCGGGCGTGGGCGCGGATTTCGCGGTGGGCTGCACCTACAAGTATTTCAACGCGGGCCCCGGCGCGCCCGCCTTCATCTATGTCCGCCCCGACCTGCAGGAGGAGGTGCGCCCCGCGCTGGCGGGCTGGCTGGGCCACGAGGCGCCCTTCGCTTTCGACCCGTCCTATCGGCCCGGGCGGGGGATCGAGCGGATGCGCGTCGGCACGCCGCCGGTGCTGCAACTGGCCGCGCTGGAGGCGGCGCTGGATGTCTGGGACGACGTGGACATGGCCGCGCTGCGCGCCCGGTCGCTGGAGCTCTCCGAGCGCTTCGCCGCGGGCGTCGCCGCGCGCTGTCCCGAGCTGGTCCCGGCGCTGCCGCCCGAGGTGGCGCGGGGCAGCCAGGTCAGCTTCCGCCATCCGGAGGGCTACGCGATCATGCAGGCGCTGATCGCCGATGGCGTGATCGGCGACTTCCGCGCGCCCGACATCCTGCGCTTCGGCTTCACCCCGCTCTACCTGTCGGAGGCGGATGTGGATGCCGCGCTGGACCGGCTGGAGCGCATCGTGACCGGCGCGACCTGGGACCGGCCCGAGTTCCGGGCGCGGAAGGCCGTGACGTGAATGTCGCCATGCGCTCGCATACCGCGAAATCCCGTTGCGCCATGCCCGCGCTGCGCTAGCTGACGGCCCATGTTGAAGGATCATCCCCGCCGCTACGAGCTGGCCAACGAGCTTCACGCGCGGCCGTTTCCCGCGCTGAAGGCGCCCTGCCGCGCCGCCTTCCTTGCCATCAAGCGCGAGGAGGACGCGGCAAATCGCGACCGCAGCATCGACCGGGCGCATCTGGAGGCGCTGCTCGACCGGTTCGGCGCGACCCATCCCGCGCCGGGGGCCACGCATTTCTTCGGCCAGCTGGGCAAGCACCGGCTGAAATGGGAGAGCCATACCGAATTCGTGACCTACACGCTGTTCTCGGACGGGGTGGCCGAGCGGCCCTTCGACGGCACGAGCTTCGAGGTTTTCCCGAAGGACTGGCTGGCCGATGCGCCGGGCGTGCGGCTGACCTCGGCGCTGATCCGGGTCGAGAGCGAGACCCATGGCGACGGCATCGAGGACAAGCTCAACGAATGGTTCGTCCCCGAGAGCCTGGCCTCGAGCCGGGTGTTGGACGACAGCGCGGTGATTGCCAGCGATTTCCGCATCGACACGCATGGCCATATCCGCTTCGCCGTCTTCGCCGCCGCCGATTGCGGCGAGCGGCGGATCGGGCGGATCGTGCAGCGGCTGACCGAGATCGAGACCTACAAGACCATGTCGATGCTGGCGCTGCCGCGCGCGCGGGCGCTGTCGGGCGAGCTGGGCGTGATGGACGGCCAGCTCTCGGCGCTGGTCGGCTCGCTGCGCGCGGGCAAGGCGGGCACCGAGGAGACGCTGGACGGGCTCTTGGCCATCGGCTCGGACCTGGAGACGATGCTGGCGCGCTCGGCCTTCCGCTTCGGCGCGATGGAGGCCTACGAGGCGCTGGTCCAGCAGCGCATCGTGGTCCTGCGCGAGGAACGCTTCGGCGGGCGGCAGACCTTTGCGGAGTTCATGATGCGCCGCTTCGATCCGGCGATGCGGACCTGCCGGTCGGTGCAGGGCCGGATGGAGGCGCTGGCCGAGCGCGCCAAGCGGGCGGGCGACCTGCTGTCGACGCGGGTCAATGTCGACCGGTCCGAGCAGAACGCGGCGCTGCTGCGCTCGATGGACGAACGGGCGGGGATGCAGCTGCGCCTTCAGCGCACGGTCGAGGGGCTGTCGGTCGTCGCGATCAGCTATTACGCGCTGGGGCTGGTCTCGGCGCTGCTCTTCCCGGCGGCGGCGCGGGCGGGGCTGTCGAAGGACATGGTCGCCGCGCTGGTCGTCATCCCGGTGGTGGGCGCCGTCTGGTGGGTCGTGCGGCGCATCCGGAAGGGCATGGAGAAGAGCTGAGCGGGGCCGGGGGGCGGTCGCCCCCGCCGCGCGCGCGTCCGCCGCCTGTCAGCCGTCAGGCGTCGAGCCGGATCAGGCTGCCCGCGCCGTGCGAGGTGAAGAGCTCGAGCAGCACGGCGTTGGGCACGCGGCCGTCGAGGATGACCACGGCGCGCACCCCGCCTTCGAGCGCGGCGAGCGCGGTCTCGGTCTTGGGGATCATGCCGCCCGCGATCGTGCCGTCCGCCGTCATCGCCCGGACCTGCGCCGCCGTCAGCTGGGTCACGACCTCGCCCGTGCCGTCCTTGACCCCCGCCACGTCGGTCAGCAGCAGAAGCCGGTCGGCCCGGAGCGCGGCCGCGATCGCGCCCGCCGCGGTGTCGCCGTTGATGTTGAAGGTCTCGTCGTTCTCGCCCGTGCCGATGGGCGCGATGACGGGGATCATCTCGTCGCGGAAGAGGCTGTTGAGCAGGCGGGGATCGACCTCGGTGGGCGTGCCGACGAAGCCCAGTTCGGGGTCGTCCTGCGCGCAGGTGATCATGTCGGCATCCTTGCCGGTCAGCCCAACGGCGCGGCCGCCGGCGGTGTTGATCGCCTGGACGATGCGCTTGTTGACCTCGCCGGCCAGCACCATCTCGACCACGCGCATCGTCTCGGCATCGGTGACGCGCTTGCCGCGCACGAAATCGGATTTGACGCCCAGCCGTTCGAGCAGCTGGTTGATCATCGGGCCGCCGCCATGGACGATCACCGGGTTGATCCCGACGGTGCGCATCAGCACCACGTCGCGCGCGAAGCTGGCCATCCCCTCGTCCGAGCCCATGGCGTGGCCGCCCAGCTTGATGACGACGATCGCGTCGTCGTAGCGCGTCAGGTAGGGCAGCGCCTCGTTCAGGGTGCGGGCGATGGCGGCGTTGTCGCGGGTCATGGCGTCCTGTTTCTTCATGGTCTCAGTCCATCGCGGCGATGGTGGCACGCAGGGTCGGAATGCCCCAGCCCTTCTCGCTGGACGTGACGATCAGCTCGGGGAAGGCGGCCGGGTGGCGGGCCAGCACGGCGCGGGTGCGGTCGAGCGCGGCCGCGCGTTCGGCCTCCTTCACTTTGTCGGCCTTGGTCAGCACCGCCTGGAAGGTGACGGCGGAGGCGTCGAGCAGGCTCATCACCTCCTCGTCGACCGCCTTGGCGCCGTGGCGGGCGTCGATCAGCACGAAGGCGCGGCGCAGATTGGCGCGGCCCGAGAGATACTGCTTCATCAGCGCCTGCCACTTGGCGACCTCGGCCAGCGGGGCCTTGGCGAAGCCGTAGCCCGGCAGGTCCACGAGGTAGTGGCTCTCGCCCAGGGTGAAGAAGTTCACCTCCTGCGTGCGGCCGGGGGTGTTGGAGGCGCGGGCCAGCGCCCGGCGCCCAGTCAGCGCGTTGATCAGCGTCGACTTGCCCACGTTGGAGCGCCCGGCGAAGCAGACCTCGGGGCGGTCGGGGGGGGCAGGCCCGACATGGCGACGACGCCCTTGAGGAACTCGGCGCCGCCCGCGAAGAGCCGGCGGCCCGCCTCCTCGGCATCCGCGTCGGGCTCCGGGGCCTCGGGGAAGGGCAGGGCGGTCACGCCGCGACCTCGGCGCCCGGGGCGATCTCGCCGCCTTCGATCACGGCGGCGTAGACGCCGAAATCCTGGTGATCCCAACTGCGCAGGGCGGCCAGCGTGTCGGCGTCGCGGCGGCCGGTCTCGGGATTGGCCATGGTGGCCTTGCAGCGGGTGATCGGCTCGCGGATCTCCAACACGGAATCCCCGATGCGGATGCGGCGGCCGACCAGGTCGAATTCGTGCCAGAGCGGCCAGCCCTCGACCCAGAGATTGCCGCGCCAGCGATGGATCGACAGCTCGCCGCCCAGCCGCTGCGCGACCGCGCGATGCGAGGCGGCGTTCTGGATCGAGACCCAGGACTCGGGGATGTCGGTGAAGCCGGTGGCGCATTCGACCACCGCCGCGGGGCGGGGCAGGTCGCCCGGCCAGAGCGGCGCGAGCCAGTCGCAGAGCGCCTGCGCCTCGGCTGCGGGGGCCACGGTCAGGTCGGGGCAGCGCGGGTGGCGCAGCGTGACGCGCCCGGCCTCGGGGTCGAGCGCGGCGGTGACGGCCATCAGCTCCGGCCCGGAGACGCCGCGCAGGAAATTGGCCTTCTGCGCCCAGCCGTCGATCGGCTTCGCGCGGGCATGGGTCACCGCCCAGCGGCGGTCATGGGGCAGCCCGCGCCCCGCCCGGAGCCGGGTCCGCTGCAACCCCTCGCGCCCGATCGCCTTGACGGGATGCCGCCAGATCGAGGCGAGGCGCGCGGTCACGGCTTGTCCTTGCCCTTCGGCGCGCCGCCCTTGTTCCCCGGCGTCTTCGTCGCGGGGGCGGCCTTGACCGGGCCCTTGTTCGGGCCGACGCCCGGCTCGGTCGCGGGCTTCTTCTGGAAGCTGGACCGGATGTTGCCGAACAGGTCGGGCTTGGAGCCGTGGCTGCGCATGATGGTGTATTGCTGGATGAAGGTGATCGTGTTGTTGGCGATCCAGTAGACCACCAACCCGCTGGCGAAGCTGCCCAGCATGAACATGAAGACCCAGGGCAGCCAGGCGAAGATCATCGCCTGGGTGGGGTCGGTCGGCGCGGGGTTGAGCTTCTGCTGCAGCCACATCGAGATGCCGAGCAGGATCGGCAGGATGCCGATGAAGACGAGCGCGAGGATCGAGCCCGGCTCGGGCGCGCCGTAGGGCAAGAGCCCGAACAGGTTCATGATCGAGGTCGGGTCGGGCGCCGACAGGTCCTGGAAAGGGCCGAAGAAGGGCGCGTGGCGCAGCTCGATGGTGACGAAGATCACCTTGTAGAGGCTGAAGAAGATCGGGATCTGCAAGAGGATCGGCAGGCAGCCCGCGGCGGGGTTCACCTTGTTGGTCTTGTAGAGCTCCATCATCCCCTGCTGGAGCTTCTGGCGGTCGTCGCCGGCGCGCTCCTTGAGCTTCTCCATCTCGGGCTGAAGCTCCTTCATGCGGGCCATCGAGACGTAGGACTTGTAGGCCAGCGGGAAGAGGATCGCCTTGATGCAGAGCGTCAGCACGATGATCGCGATGCCCATGTTGCCGATCAGGCCGTTGAACCAGTGCAGCCCCTGGAAGATCGGCTTGGTCAGGAAATAGAACCAGCCCCAGTCGATGCTGTCGATGAAGCCGGCGATGCCGCCCTCGTTCTGGTACTCGCGGATCGTCTCCCATTCCTTGGCGCCGGCGAAGAGGCGGCTCTCGGAGGTGACGGTGGCGCCGGGGGCGACCTCGAGGGCGGCCATCCGCGTCTCGGTCTGGTAGATGTCGGCGCTGTCGACATATTTGACGACCTCGGCGAAGGGCGTGGCCGCGGGCGGGACCAGCGTGGTCATCCAGTATTTGTCGGTGAAGCCGATCCAGCCGTCCTGGGTGCCCTCGGTGATGCGTACGCGGCCGCCTTCGGCGGCGACGAAATCGAGCTCGGTCACGTCGTCGTAATCGAGCTCGGCCAGCTCGCCATCGGCGCGGGCGACGACGCCTTCGTGCAGGATGAAGAAATTGACCGTGTCGGGCTCGCCATGGCGGGCGACGAGGCCGTAGGGCGCGAGGCGGACCGGCGCGCCGGTGGTGTTCTCGACGGCCTGGGTGACCGTGAACATGTAGTCGCCGTCGATCGCGATGGTGCGGCGGAAGACAAGGCCCGCGCCGTTGTCCCAGGTCAGCGTGAGTGGGGTCTCGGGGGTCAGCGTTGCGCCCGCCGGGGCGGACCACTGGGTCGAGGCGCCGGGCACGGCCTCGAAGGGCAGGTCGCCCGCGGGCACCCAGCCGTGCAGCGCATAATAGGCGCCGGGCGCGCCGGCAGGGGACAGAAGCGTGACGATGGGCGAGTCGTCGTCCAGCGTCTCGCGGTAATCCTTGAGCGACAGGTCGTCGATGCGCCCGCCCGCCAGCGAGATCGACCCCGTCAGGCGCGGCGTCTCGACGGCCACGCGCGGCGCGGCGGCGACGGCGGCGGCGCGGGTCTCGCCCGGAGCGGGCGCCACCGTGCCCGGCACCGCGGTCACGCCGGGGATGGCGGCGCCTTCGGGCGGGGTGAGCGCGCCCGGGGCGGGCTGGGCGATGCCGTCAGAGGTGTCGCCCGTCGCGAGGTCGGGGCTTTGCTGTTCGGGCGGGAAGAGCAGGAACCACACCAGAAGGACCAACGCGGAAAGCGCGGTGGCGAGGATGAGATTTCTGTTCTGTTCGTCCATGAAACGACCTGTCGCCCGCGGGTGTCCGGAATTGCGCGCCGTTCAATCGGGCCGGGGCGGGACAGTCAAGGCGAAACGCCTCGCGGTCCCGTGACGGCGGCGATGCGGCGCGGGGGCGGCGCGCGGCCGGCTCGGGTGCCGCGACCGGCCGGGCGGGCGCCGGGGGGAGGCCGGGCAGGGCGGATGGCGGCGGGGGCCTGCGGCCGGGCGGGTCGCCCGGGGCCTGGCATCCCTTCGGTTCGCTCGGACCGTGCCGGTATCCCAGGCGGTCCGGCCGTCCCGGTCGCGCGGGGCGGCTTGGCGGAACGGGCCCGGTTTCGCGGGGCGGCCCGGCGTGGCGGGCCCGGTCTTGCGGGGCGGCCCGGCGTGGCGGGCCCGGCCGTCAGGCCGTGCCGCGGGGGGGCATGGCGCGGAGCGTGCTTTGCGCCTCGCGTCCGTGGGAGAGCGCCCAGGGGATCGTGTCCTCGAAGGGCATCGGGCGGGCGATGGCGAAGCCTTGGACCTGTGCGCAGCCCATGTGGGCCAAGGCGATCTCCTCCTCAGGGGTCTCGACGCCCTCGGCCAGCGTCTCGATGTCGAGCTGCGCGGCCAGGCCGAGGATCGCGCTGACGATCCGGTGGCGCGCGGGGTCGGAATCGACGCCGGAGACGAAGCTGCGGTCGATCTTGATGCGGTGCACGCCGAAGCGGGCGATATGCGCGATCGAGGCGGCGCTGGTGCCGAAATCGTCCAGGTCCAGCCGGAAGCCCGCGTCGCGCAGCGCGTGGATGTTGCGGACCACCGTCTCGTCGCCTTCGCGCAGGGTGACCGTCTCGAGGATCTCGAAGACGACGCGGCGGGGATCCTGCTCGAACCGGTCGACCTGCCAGATGATGCGTTCGGCGAGGCGCGGATCGGCCAGCTCCTCCAGCGCGACATTGATGCCGATGCAGGGCACGTCGAGCCCCGCCGCGTCCCATTCGCGCAACGCCTCGAGCCCGGCGCGCAGCATCTGCTCGCCCAGCTCGCCCGCGCGGCCGGCGGCGGTGATCGCGGGCAGGAAGCGGTCGGGGGTCAGCACGCCGAGCTCGGGATGGTGCCAGCGGGCCAGCGCCTCGAACCCGGCGAGCCGGCCGCTGCGGGCATCGACCTGCGGCTGGAACCAGGGCCGGATCTGTCCGCTCTCTAGCGCGTCCTCGATCTGCAGGGACAGGCGGTGATCGCTTTCGATGCGGTCGCGGATATCGCTGGTGAAGGCGCGCACCGCGTCGGGCCCGGCCTGCCGGGCGAGGCGCAGCGCGCATTCGGCGGCCGCGTGCAGTGCGGCGCCCGTCCGCTCGGGGGCCATCGCCTCGGTGCAGATGCCGATGGCGCTGGTGACCCGGACTGAGCGGCCGTCGAGCGAGATCGGCTCGGCCAGCGCGGCCTGCAGCCGGTCGACGATGGTCATCGTCACGTCGAGATCGGCGCGGCGGGTGGGTGCGAGAACCACGGCGAGCGCGTCCTCGCCCGCCCGCATCACGATGTCCTGGCCGCGCAGGGTCGCGGCGACGCGGTGGATCAGCCGGTCCATCACCGCCTGCCCCGCTTCGCTCCCCCAGCCGTCATCGGCGAGATGGAGGTCGCCGATCTGCAGGCAGAGCGCCGCGGTGGTGCGCCCGCGCTGGGCGCAATCGTGCAGCACGTCGTCCATGACGCGGTGCAGCGTGGCGCGGTTGACCGGATGGGGCCCAAGCGGCACCGCGCCCGGCGCCGCTCGGTCGCCGCGCATGTGCAGATCGAAGAGCGCGCCGTCGAAGGCCATCAGGACCGGCAGGACGCAGACGAGCACGAGCGCCAGCGCGTCGAGTCCCGAGAACCATGCCATCGCCGCGAAGACGGGGAAGAGATAGGCCCAGTTGACCCGGCCGGCCCAGCCGCCCAGGCGGCGGAGCGGATGCGGTCTGGCGTCCGGTGCGTCGGGCATTGCGCTCTCCCAATGGCTCGCAGCCCTCGTAGCGCGCCGATCGTGACCACGACCTTAACGCAGGGACGGAATTTCCGGCGGCCCGTCCGGCGCCGCGGCCGCGGGCCAGAGCCCGGCGAAGTCGAAGAGCGCGGGATCGGGCAGGTGCGAGGGGCGCACCTGGGCCAGCGCCGAGAAGATCTTGGCGCGACGACCGGGCGCGCGCGTTTCCCACTCGTCCAGCATCCGCTTGATCGCCTGGCGCTGCAGCCCGTCCTGGCTGCCGCAAAGGTCGCAGGGGATGATCGGGTAGTTCATGGCCCGTGCGAAGCGGTCGCAATCGGCCTCGGCCACATGCGCCAGCGGGCGCAGCACCATCAGGTCGCCCTCGTCATTGACGAGCTTGGGCGGCATGGTCGCGACCTTGCCGCCGTGGAAGAGGTTGAGGAAGAAGGTCTCGATCAGGTCGTCGCGGTGGTGGCCGAGCACGACGGCGCAGCAGCCCTCCTCGCGCGCGATGCGGTAGAGATTGCCGCGCCGCAGCCGCGAGCAGAGCGCGCAATAGGTGCGGCCGGCGGGGACCTTATCCTTCACGATCGAATAGGTGTCGGCATATTCGATGCGGTGCGGCACGCCCATCCGCTTCAGGAACTCGGGCAGGACCGTCGCGGGGAAGTTCGGCTGCCCCTGGTCGAGATTGCAGGCCAGGATCTCGACCGGCAGCAGGCCACGCCATTTCAGCTCGATCAGGGCGGCGAGCAGGGTGTAGCTGTCCTTGCCGCCCGACAGGCAGACCAGCCATTTCTGCGGGCTGCCGTCGCGGCGGACCATGGCGTAGCGGTCGATCGCCTCGCGCGTCTCGCGGATCAGGCGCTTGCGCAGCTTGCGGAACTCGGTCGTGGCGGGCGCGCCGTGGAAGAGCGGGTGGATGTCGTCGGGCTGGTCGAGCATCGCGAGCCTCCGGGGAGATGGGTCGGGGCGTTATGCGCCGCGGGGACGGGGCGCACAACGCCCCGGGGAGGGCGCGTCAGTAGGGCAGCCGCGCCGAGGGCGGCGCGGGCGGCAGCGGGTCGAGCCCGATGTCGCGCCTCAGGTGATCGGGCAGGGTGCTCGCATCGGGCGGCCGCGGCCGCGGCCGCAGCAGCGCGGCGGCTGCGGCGAGCAGGACGCGGCGCGCCCCGTGGACGGCGATGGCACTGTCGATCAGGTCGCGCGGCGGCCGCGCGCGGGTCAGGCGAAGGGCATTCATGGCATCCTCCCCGGTCCCGGGACCGGGGCCTTTCTGGTTGGGGAACGAGGACCGGGCCGTCAGGCGCGCGCAGGCACGCATGGCGACGGTCGGGGCGACGTTCGGGTCAGGCGGGGGAAGGTGCCGTCACGCGGGACGGCGGGGCCGGATCAGCGTCGGAGCGCACCGAGGACGGCGGCGCCGGGCCACGGAAGCGGGCGGAGCGCTCGGCAAAATCGCTGCATGGTCGCCCTCCCTGTTTCGCGTGGCATCCGCGGTCCGGGTAGCGCAGGTCCGGGCGCGGCCAAAGCGAAAATGTGACGCCGGGGCAGAGTCGGCGGAGGACCGTGTCAGTCCGGCACGTTGTCGATGCCCGAGCCGCCCCAGGGATGGCAGCGCGCGATGCGGCGCAGGGCCAGCCAGCCGCCCCGGAGCGCGCCGTGCTTCTCGAGCGCCTCGAGCGCGTAGGCCGAGCAGGTGGGCTGGTAGCGGCAGTTGTGGCCGACCCAGGGCGAGGCGACCGCGCGATAGGCCCGGACGGGCAGGGCGAGGAGGCGGGCGGCGGGGCTCATGCGTGGGCCTTTGCGAGCGCGCGGCGCAGGTCGTCCAGCAGCTCCGCGAAGGGCCGGTCGGCGGTCGCGTCGCGGCGGCCGATCAGCGCGTAGTCCCAGCCGGGGCGGCCCGCGGCGGGGAGGACGAGGCGCGCGGCCTCGCGCAGGCGGCGCTTGGCCCGGTTGCGCGCCACGGCGTTGCCCACTTTCTTCGAGCAGGTGAAGCCCACGCCGATGGCCGGGTCGCCGTCGCCCCGGTTGCGGGCCTGCAGCAGGAAGGACCCGGCCGGCACCCGGCGGCCGCGGTTGAGCGCCAGGAATTGCGGCCGCACCCTGAGCACACGAAGAGACGCCGGAGGAGCGGTCCCCCCCGGCGTCCCGTCGATCTGCGTCATCGCGTGGTTTACGCCGACAGCTTCTTGCGGCCGCGCGCGCGGCGGGCGTTGAGGATCTGGCGGCCGGCTTTCGTGGCCATGCGGGCGCGGAACCCGTGGCGGCGCTTGCGGACGAGGTTCGAGGGCTGGAAGGTGCGCTTCATGGCCGTCTCTCCGAAATCTGGGGGCCGGGATTCGCGGTCGAACCCTCCGGCCGTGGCAACTGGAAGCCGCCGTCTAGGCCGCGTCGCGCGGGGTGTCAACGCCGCCCGGCTGTAACAGGGCGGCGCGGGCGGGGTGCCGCGGCTGAAACATTCCGCAATCCGATGCGCCCGCGCGTCACAGGCCGTCAAGCGCGCGTGATCGCGGCTATCGCGGCGGCGCGCGATCCGGTCTGACAGGGCGCAACCGCGTGGCCGTGCCGCCGCGCCGACCCATGTTGCAAGGAACCCGAGCCATGACCGAGACCGCGATGACAACCGAGACCGAGAAGCGCGGCTGGACGCGCTACCTTCCGATCGCCCTGATCGCGGCCGTCGCCGTGACCGGCGCCGTGCTGCTGCGCGACCAGCTGAGCTTTGCCGCGCTGGCCGAGAACCGCGAGGCGCTGCTGGCCTTCCGCGACGCGAATTACCTGCTGACGGCGCTGGGCTTCATCGCGGCCTATATCGTGATCGTCGCCTTCAGTCTGCCCGGCGCGGCCATCGCCACGCTGACCGGCGGGTTCCTCTTCGGGCTGTTCCCGGGCGTCCTGTTCAACGCGGGCGCGGCCACGATCGGCGCGCTGGCGATCTTCCTGGCGGCGCGCCATGGCTTCGGCGACCGGCTGGCCGCAAGGATGGAGGCCTCGGGCGGCGCGGTGGCGCGCATCAAGGAGGGCATCCGCGAGGACGAGACCAGCTATCTCTTCGTGATGCGGCTGATCCCGGCGGTGCCGTTCTTCGTAGCCAACCTCATCCCGGCCTTCCTTGGGGTGTCGACCTGGAAATACGCAGTCACGACCTTCTTCGGCATCCTTCCGGGCGGGCTGGTCTATACCTGGGTGGGCGCCGGGCTGGGCGAGGTCTTCGCCCGCGGCGAGACGCCGGATCTGGGCATCATCTTCGAGCCGCAGATCCTGGGGCCGATCCTGGGGCTGATCGCGCTGGCGCTCTTGCCGGTGATCGTCAAGAAATTCCGCCGGAAGGGCTGAGCAGATGCAAGAGATCAAGACGGACGTGCTGGTGATCGGCGCCGGCTCCGGCGGGCTGTCGGTCGCGGCGGGCGCGGTGCAGATGGGCGCCGACGTGACACTGCTGGAAGGCGGCGAGATGGGCGGCGACTGCCTGAATTACGGTTGCGTGCCCTCGAAGGCGCTGATCGCTGCGGGCAAGCACGCCCATGCGATGGGCGCGGGCGCCCCCTTCGGCGTGACGCCGGTCGCGGCCGAGGTCGATTACGCGGCCGCCAAGCGTCACGTGCAGGCCACGATCGCCACCATCGCGCCGGTGGACAGCCAGGAGCGGTTCGAGGGGCTGGGCGTGCGCGTGATCCGCGAATTCGGCCGCTTCGTCGATGCCGACACGGTCGAGGCGGGTGACACCCGCATCAAGGCGCGGCGCATCGTGCTGGCCACCGGCTCGCGCCCCTTCGTGCCGCCCATCAAGGGGCTGGACGGCGTGCGCCATTACACCAACGAGGACATCTTCGAGCTGATGGAGAAGCCCGACCACCTGCTGGTGATCGGCGGCGGGCCCATCGGGATGGAGATGGCGCAGGCGCATGTCCGGCTGGGCTGCAAGGTCACGGTGATCGAGGGCGAGCGGGCCTTCGGCAAGGACGACCCCGAGATGGCCGCCGTCGTGCTGGAGCGCTTGCGCGCCGAGGGCGTCGAGATCGTCGAGGGCGCGCAGGCCGAGCGGGTGACGGAGACGGGCGGGCGCATCACCGTCGAGACGGGCAAGGGCGCGTTCACCGGCAGCCACATCCTGGTGGCCGTGGGCCGGAAGGCCAATGTCGAGAAGCTGAACCTGGAGGCGGCGGGGATCGAATACGACCGCGCGGTCAAGGTGGGCGACGACCTGCGGACGACCAACCGCCGGGTCTATGCGGTGGGCGACGTGGCCGGGCGGCTGCAATTCACCCATGTCGCGGGCTATCACGGCGCCACGGTGATCCGCCCCATCCTGTTCGGCCTGCCCGCGAAGGCCCGGCAAGACCATATCCCCTGGGTCACCTATACCGCGCCCGAGCTGGCGCAGGTCGGGCTGACCGAGGCCGAGGCGCGCGACCGGCATGGCGACAAGCTGGAGGTGCTTCGCTTCCCCTATCACGAGAACGACCGCGCCATCGCCGAGCGCAAGACCGAGGGGCTGATCAAGGTGATGGTCGTGAAGGGCAAGCCCGTGGGCGCCTCAATCGCCGGGGCGCAGGCGGGCGAGCTGATCGGGCTCTGGGCGCTGGTCATCGCCAACGGGCTGAAGATCGGGGCGGTGGCGAACATGGTCGCGCCCTATCCGACGCTGGGCGAGATCTCGAAGCGCGCGGCGGGGCAGTATTACGTCCCGCGCCTGTTCGACAGCCCGCTGGTCAAGCGCGTCGTCGGGCTGGTGCAGCGCTGGGGGCCCTGAGCGGGCGGGGCGCAGGATAACCTGTCCCCAAATGGCAGCGGGGAGGTATAAGGCCGCGATGCTGACGCAAGGCGAGACATGCTGACCACCCTGTCCGGCCGCTTCCTGATCCTCACGGTGTTGTTCGTGATGCTGGCCGAGGTCCTGATCTTCGTGCCGTCGATCGCGCGTTTCCGGCAGGATTACCTCGCCGAGCGGATGGAGCGGGCGCAGATCGCGTCGCTGGCCCTCCTGGGCGCGGAGGGGATGATCGACGACGATGTCGAGCGCGAGCTTCTGGACAATGCCGGCGTGCTGAACGTGGTGCTGCGGCGCGACGAGATGCGCCAGCTGGTGCTGTCGACGGACCTGCCGGGGCCGGTGGCGCGCACCGTGGACCTGCGCGACCCCTCGCCCCTTCTGCTGATGCGCGACGCGATCGCGCGGTACTTCCGGCCCGAGGCCGAGGTGATCCGGGTCATCGCCGAACCCGCGCGCGGCGGCGGGATGCAGATCGAGGCGGCGCTCGACACCGCCGATCTGCGCGCGGCGATGCTGGAATACGGGCTCAACATCCTGATCCTGTCGCTGGTGATCTCGGTGATGACGGCGGTCTGCCTGTTCCTGGCGGTGCGGCGCCTGATGGTGCTGCCGATCCGGGCGCTGGTGGCCCAGATGAAGCGCTACGCCGCCGCGCCCGAGGATGCGCGCCGGGTGATCGAGCCGCGCTCGCGCATCCGCGAGCTGCGCGAGGCCGAGACCACGCTGCGCGACCTCGAGACCCAGCTCACCGGCAACCTGCGGCAGAAGGAGCGCCTCGCGCAGCTGGGCCGCGCGGTGGCCAAGATCAGCCATGACCTTCGCAACATCCTGACCACAGCGACGCTCTTGGCCGACAGAATGGAGCGGGTCGACGACCCGACCGTCAAGCGCGTCGCGCCGAAGATCGTGAGCTCGCTGACGCGGGCCGTGAACCTGACCGAGGGCACCCTCGCCTTCGGCCGCGCCGAGGAGGCGCCGCCGGCCCTGCAGCGCATCGAGGCCGCGCAGCTCTTCGAGGAGGTCTGCGAGGCCGAGGCGCTGGCCGCGGGCGACGTGCCGATCCGCTGGGAGGCCGCGCCCGGCCAGTGGTTCCGCGCTGATCCCGAGCAGATGTTCCGCGTGCTCTCGAACCTGGTGCGCAACGCGCGCCAGGCGATTCAAGCAAGCGGGCAGGGCGGCGAGATCGAGGTCAGCCTGACCGAGGACCCAGAGGCCTGGCAGATCCGCGTCACCGATACCGGGCCGGGCCTGCCGCCGCGCGCGCAGGAGAACCTGTTCCAGGCCTTCCAGGGCAATGCGCGCAAGGGCGGCACGGGGCTGGGCCTCGTTATCGCGAGCGAGCTGGTGCGCGGCCATGGCGGCACGCTGTCGCTGCAGGAGACGGGCCCCGGCGGCACGGTGTTCCGCATCCACCTGCCGCGCGAACTGGCCGAGCGGCAATGATCGAAATGGCCCGGAAGGGGGCTTGCGCCCCGGCACCGCGGGGGCTATCTGCCGGCCCGTAGTGCGCTGGTAGCTCAGTTGGATAGAGTACTTGACTACGAATCAAGGGGTCGGGGGTTCGAATCCTCCCCAGCGCGCCACTTTCTCCAAATCGATAGTCTCCTGATATCACGGCGTCTTTCTAGGTCATCCGGCGCGTCTTGAGTGATGGCGATCCGTTCGGCGGAGGGTCGGCGTCCGGACGCGGCCGTGTCCGCGGTGCGGACGCGGACGTGTTCTCAGGCCGACCTCATGCCTTGAGCCGCGCGAGCAGGGCCGCGCCGACGGCTGCCTCGGTCTGTCGCGCGGTCTCGACCGGGCGGCCAAGGATGCGCTGCCGGATTTCGCGCCACGTGGCGTTGGCCGCGCCGCCGCCCGCCGTCCGGATCCGCTCGGGGTCCGGCCCGCCCAGATCTGCCACCGCGGCGTAGCAGGCGGCCTCGATCCGGGCGATGCCCTCGAGGAGGCCGTGCAGGAAATCAGCGTCGCTGGCGGGGCGCGGATGGATGCGGGGGCGCATGTCGGGGTCGTTGACAGGGAAGCGCTCGCCCGGCGCGGGGAGCGGGTAGTAGTCGAGCCCGCTGAGCCGTCCCGGGTCGATCTCGGCTGACAGCCGCGCGATTTCCTCGGGCGAGAAATGCTGGAGAAGCACGCCGCCGCCGGTATTGGACGCGCCGCCGATCAGCCAGCCTGGGCCGAGGCGGTGGGCGTAGAGGCCGATCTCGGGTCGGTCGATGCGGCGGTCGGCCAGCACCTTGATCGCGAGCGTGGTGCCGAGCGAGGTCACAGCCGCGCCGAGCGTCAGGGGCGTGGCCGCGATGAAGGCGGCGATGCTGTCGGTCGTGCCAGCATGGACTACCGCCCCGGGCGACAGGCCGAACCGCGCGGCGATGGCCGGGGCGACGGGCCCGAGCGCGGCGCCCGGCACCGCCACGTCGGGAAGCAGATGCGCGGGCAGGCCGGTGTCGCTGATCCAGTCGGGCCAGGCGGCCGCTTCGGGATCGTAGCCCGTCTTGAGCGCATTGTTGGCGTCGGACGATCCGCCCCGCCCCATCAGGTGGGCCGTGACGAAATCCGCCTGGTGCAGAAGATGCGCGGCCCGGCCGTCCGGGTCCTCCGCGACGAGTTGCAGCGCCCGCGCGAGCGCCGATGCGGGGGCGCGCGCGACATGGGGGTCGGGGGCGACCTCGGCGATGCGGCGCGCGGCCTCGTGGAATCCGCCCGCATTGTAGAGCAGCCCGCGGGTGACGGGGGCCAGCCACGCGTCGACCAGGACGAGGCTGCCCGACGTGCCGTCCACGGCGATATGCCCGATCTCGTCCGGCGCCCGCCCGACAGCGGTGAGCGCCGCCATCTGCGCGTCGAGGCAGGCGGCCGCGCCCTCCCACCAGGCCATCGCGTCGATCCGGTCGGGATCGATGGCCGGGTAGGGGGCCCTCGCGCGCGCCACGACCGCGCCGGTGCCGTCGATCACCGCCGAGCGGATGCCCGAGGTGCCGAGGTCGATCCCGAGCGCGAGGCGGCTCACGACCGGGCCGCCATCGCCTGGCGGTATTTCTCGGCGTCCCAGTCGAGCAGCGCCGCCTCGGCCTCGGGCCCGATGGGCAGGGGCTCCCAACCGGGCGGCAGGCGGCGCAGCACGTCCGACAGGCAGCGCAGCATTGCGCGCTGGGACGGCGTTGCGTCGCGCCGCACGGCCACCCCCGCGCCTTCGACGATATAGGCCGGCGCATCCGCGCGGCTGGCGGGCAGGGCGGGCCCGAGGAAGACCACGTGATCGGGCCAGTAGCTGCCGGCACGGGCCAGGGCGGCGGCGCGGGGATCGGTGACGATCCAGCTTTCCGCAGCCCAGTCGAAACCTTCGGGCGCGGGCCCGGTGGGGGGCGGGGCCGTCTCGGCCGCGGGCAGGTCGAGCCGGGCCTCGACCTCGGCCAGAAGATCGGAGACCGTTTCGACGGCGCCGCCCGCGCAGACCAACCCGTGGTTCTCCAGCACGATGACGCGGGTCGCGGAGGTGGCGCGCGCGGCGATCTCGCGGGTCAGGGGCAAGCCCGGCTTCGCGTAGGGCACGAAGGCCACCGGCATGTCCGCCAGCTTCTCCCGCGCCGCCGCGCGCCCGGCCGCGGATATGGCGTGGGTCAGCGTGGCGACGGAATGGGTATGCGCCACGACGCGCGCGCCGAGGATCGCGTGAAACGTGGTCTCGATCGAGGGGCGCAGCGTGCCGTCCGCGTCCTTGAGCGCCGCGCGGCAGGTGCCGTCGCCCGCGCCGTCGGCCTCGGCCCGCGCGCGGGGCAGGTCGACCGCGACGAAGATGTCCCGCGACTGCGCCTCGGCCAGCTCGGTGCCGGACGCCTTGATCCACATCGTGTCGCCATCCTTGATCGACGTGTTGCCGCCCGGTCCCTGAACCTGCAGCGGGTCCGCCCCAAGCCGGGCCGAGAGCGCGCGGAAGGCGGCGAATTCGGCAGTGTCACGCATGGTGGCCTCCGATGGTGTCGAGGGTGAAGTCGGGCGGCGGCGCGCCTTCCGCGTCAAGCAGGCGGTCGAGGACCGCCTCGACCGCCCCGCCGTCGAAGGCCGCGCGATGCAGTCCGCCGCGCACGAAGGCCGTCGCCCAGCCGGCGGCATGGCCGCCCGCGATGTCGTGCTCGAGGCTGTCACCGACCATGAGCAGCCGGGCGGGCGGCACGCCGAGCGCCGTGGCGAGCGCGTCGAAGACCGGTTCATGGGGCTTGCCGTAGAAGCGCACCGTGCCGCCGCGCCGCGCGAAATCATGGGCCAGCGCACCGGGCGAGGCGACGGTGATCCCGCCGGCCCAAGGCGAGGCGCGGTCCGGGTTGGTGCAGATGACCGGAACGCCGCGGGCCAGCGCCGCGTCGAACAGGGCCGCGAAGCGGTCCGGGGCCGCATCGTCCGGCAGCCCCATCAGGAGCACCGCCTCCGCCTCCGCCAGCTCGGCAGAGAGCGTCACCGCGAGACCCGCGCAGAAGGCTTCCGCGTCGCCCGCCGCGCGTTCAATGGGCAACAATCGCCGCATCTCGACGCGACCCGCCGCGAGATCCCGCCACAGCGCCTCGCCCGAGGTCATCACCGTCTCGAAGAGCCCGGGTTGAAAGCCGATCCCGGCGATCCGCTGCGCGTTGACAGCCGCGCGCTTTCCGGAGTTCGACAGCACCGCGAGCCGCGTTCCCGCCTCCGCCAACGTACGCACCCCCGCGACCGCGCCGGGATAGGGCGCATCGCCGTCGTGCAGCACGCCCCATTGGTCGAGGACGACGGCGTCGTACGCGCCCGCGATCTGCGACAAATCCGAGATCCGGCGGGTCACGGGCGGCTCAGGCGGAATCCGGCCTGGGCGGCACCAGCGCGGCGATATGGGCCTCGGCCTCGGCCCGGGTCATCGCCGGAGCCGCCTTCGCGACCGCGCCGGGCGGCATGTCTCCGAAATAGAACTGGTAGCCGGGGATCGGCTGCCGCCGGGCGCGGATCGGCATGCCGTCATAGGGGAACACCTCCGAGCGTTGGTTGGCGACCGCGTCGTGGCAGGCCAGGACGTAATCGGCGCGCTTGTCGAGCTCCTCCACGGATTTCCAGCCCTCGTAGCTGTTCACGAAACGCGCGGGCACCCAGTAGCGCCAGCCTTCGGCGGCATTGGGTTCGAGATTGCGCTCCTGAAAGATCGCGTCGCCCGCGACGACGATGTCGCCCGCGCTGGTCGCGACCGTCACGGCCATGTGCCCGACCGAATGCCCGGGCGTGGGGAACATCGTGATGCCGGGCAGGACCTCGCACTCGCCTTCGACCGCCTCGAAGACGCAGCCCGCATAGGCCGGCTCGATCCCGAGAAAGCCGCTCTCGTAGGTGCGGTAGTAGAGCGGCAGCGGATTGTAGGCCATTTCGATCTCGGCCTTGGGCGCGATGTAGCGGGCGTTCCGGAATTGCTTCATGTTCTGCACGTGGTCCCAGTGCAGATGGGTGAAGACGATGGCGTCGATCTCGTCGGGATGCACGCCCAGCTTCTGCTCGAGATGCTCGTGCACCTGCAGGCAGCCGCGCTTGTCGCATTTGTGGTGGTATTTCGTCGCCCGTTCCTCGTCGCAGAGGCCGGTATCGATCAGGATCTTGTGAGTGCCGGTGTCGACATAGTGGCAATAGACCGGGTTCCAGATCTTCTCGCCGGCCGGGCCCTTCCAGAAGATGTAGGTTCCGAGATCCGCCTCGAGCCAGCCGGTGTTGATCGGATAGATCCGGGTTTCTGCGACACCCATGGCGCCCTCCGCGACGTGATTCCTGTTTGCATACAAAGTCACGGCCCTGCATGCGGAGGCAAGCGCAAATGCGGCGAGGCGCTCAGTTGGCGGCGAGGGTCTGCAGGAAGGAGGCCGTCATATGGGCCCGCATCCCGTCGGATGCGGCCTTGGAATCCTCGGAGAAGATGCTGGTGATGAGCGCCTCGTGGCTCCGCGCGGAGGCGATCAGGTCGGCTTTCTCGGCGAATTTCTTGGCGCGGAACGGGCCGGTGCGGTGGCGGAACTCGGCGGCGATCTCGGCGAGATAGGGGTTTCCCGTGGCCCTGTAGATCGCCTCGTGGAACGCCTCGTTGGCGCGCAGGTAGAGTTGCAGATCGCCGGTTTCGGCCGCCGCCTCGCAGCCGCGCTGCGCGGCCTCGATCTCCGCCCGGCTCAACAGGGACAGGCGCTGCGCGGCGACGCGCGCACAGGCCGCCTCGATCTCGTGCATCGCTTCGAAGATCTGCGCGAGCTCGGCGCGCGTGTATTGCGCGACCCGGACGCCGCGCTTTTCGCCCGGCACGAGGATGCCCTGCGCGGTCAGCCGCGACAGGGCTTCGCGGACCGGTGTGCGCGACACGCCGAAGCGTTCGGTCAGCTTGACCTCGTCGAGCCGCTCGCCGGGCTCCAGCACGCCGGCCGCGATGTCGTCGCGCAGCTCCGTCTCGATCCGCGCGACCGCCGATCCGCGGGAGCTTTCGCTCCTCGAAGTCCTGTCCCGGGCCATATCCATCTCTCTCGACGCCGTCAGGGCGGCATAGCAGGCATTTCGCCGCGGCGCAATTTTGGATATTTACATATGTTTTTGTATGCAGAATTCTGGCCGCACCCATGGGAGGGGATTCGATGCCGGCGATCCAGCTGCAAGGTCTCGTGAAGCGTTACAGCGGCGTCGAGGTGCTTCACGGGATCGATCTCGACATGGCCGAGGACGAATTCACCGTGCTCGTCGGGCCGTCGGGCTGCGGCAAGTCCACGACGCTGCGGATGCTGGCCGGGCTGGAACCGGTATCGGATGGCGATATCGCGGTGAACGGGCGCTCGATCGCGCATCTCGATCCCAAGGATCGCGACATCGCGATGGTGTTCCAGGATTACGCGCTCTACCCGCATATGAACGTGGCGCGGAACATGTCCTTCAGCCTGCGTCTGCAGAAGCGCCCGAAGGACGAGATCGAGCGCAAGGTCCGCGAGACGGCCGAGATGCTCGGCCTGTCCGCGTTTCTCGACCGCAAGCCGGGCGAGCTCTCCGGGGGGCAGCGCCAGCGGGTCGCGATGGGCCGCGCGCTGTGCCGCGACGCGGGCATCTTCCTGTTCGACGAACCGCTCTCGAATCTCGACGCCAAGCTGCGCGGCCAGATGCGCGCCGAGCTCGCGATGATGCGCCAGACTGTGAAGAAGAACATGGTCTATGTCACCCATGACCAGATCGAGGCGATGACTCTGGCCGACCGGATCGTCGTGATGAACGGCGGCCATATCCAGCAGCAGGGTCCGCCCGCCGAGCTGTTCAAGCGGCCGGTCAACCGGTTCGTCGCGGGCTTCCTGGGCTCGCCGCCGATGAACTTTCTCGAAGCCACGCTGGTCGATGCGGACGGGCTGCATGCGCTCGGGCAGGGGTTCTCGCTGCGGCTGCCGCCGGATGTCGCCGCCCGCGCGACGGGCGTTGCCGGTGGCGGCGTGATCCTCGGCATCCGCCCGTCCGACCTGGAATACGCCCCGGACGCCCCGGATGACGCCGCGATCGATCTGCGGGTGGTCGTGTCGGAATATATCGGCGCGCAATCGGTCCTGATCTGCGACTGCGGGGGCGCCAAGGTCACGGTCGAGATCAAGTCCGAAACGCCCATCGCCCTCGGCGAGACGCTGCGCTTCGCGGCGCGGCCCGAGGGCATCCACCTGTTCGATCCCGATACCGAAAGGGCGCTCTGAGCGCTCGAAACGCGCAGCAACTGGGAGGTTACCATGCTGAAACTCTTGTCGACGACCACGATGGTCGCGACCTTGGCCGTCGCCGGGGCCGCGTCCGCGCAGGACGGGCCCTATGCCCCCTACGAGGGCACCACGCTCGTTGTGAACTTCCCCTCGCATCCGCACTACAACGCGGTGATGGAGGTGCTGCCGCAATTCACCGAGCAGACCGGCATCGAGGTCGAAGTGGACATGCTGCCCTATCTCGACATGCGCGAGCGCCAGACGCTGGAGCTGTCGCTGGACGAGGGCGCCTATGACCTTATCTCCTACGTCGTGTTCTCGAAGGCGGATTACGTCTATGCCGACCAGATCGAGAACCTCGCGCGGTTCTTCATGAACCCCGCGCTGTCGGATCCCGACTACAATCCCGAGGGGCTGATCGACGGCTACGTGCAGAATATCGGCGTGGCCGGCGGCGAGAAGGGCTATCTGCCCGGGCCGACCGGGTCGCTCTTCGGGCTGCCCTTCGGGTCGGAGACCTCAGTGCTCTATTACCGCAAGGACATCTTCGAGAAGCACGGGCTCGAGGTGCCGAGCGACTATGACAGCCTGCTGGAACTCGCCTGCCAGATCCCCGACCTGGAGCCCGGCATGGGCGGCGTCGCCAGCCGCGCGGCCTCGGGGCACCAGGCCAGCCATGCGTTCCTGCTGCATCTCGCGCCGCTGGGCGGCCGCGTCTTCAACGAGAGCTGGGAGCCGCGGATCAACGACGCGGCGGGCGTCGCGGCGGCGAATGCGCTGAAGACGATCGTCGATTGCGGCCCCGAGGGCTCGTCGGCCTTCGGCCCGTCCGAGGCGGCCAATGCCTTCGCCCAGGGCCAGGCGGCGATGTTCATCGACTCGATCGCCTTCGCCTCGACCTTCGAGGATGAGAGCCGCAGCCAGGTCGTGGGCAATGTGGGCTATGCCGCGCATCCGGGCGGCGTCATCAACGCCAGCCAGACCGGCGGCTTCGGCCTCGCCATTCCGCGCAACGCGGAGAACCCCGAGGCGGCGTTCCTGCTGATGCAGTGGCTCACCTCCGAGGAGGGCGACCTCGCGGTGGCGATGGCGGGCGGCAACCCGTCGCGCTTCTCGACCTACGAGAACGCGGAGCTGAACGCGAAATATCCCTGGTCGGCGACCTTCGGCGAGGCGCTGCAATATGCCGATCCCGACTGGCGCCCGATCATCCCCGCCTGGGGCCGGATCAACGCCGATATCGGCACGACCATGAGCCAGGTCCTGACCGAGGATCTCGACGTGCAGGAAGCGCTCGACGGGATCGCGGAGCGCACCCGCGCGCTGATGGAGGAGGAAGGCTACTACCTCTGGCAGTGAGCCGATCCCGGGCCCGCCCCCGCAAGAAGGCGGGCCCGTCTTCCCTCTCTCCCGGCGATGAAACGAGTGTCCCGCGATGGCGCATCCGACCAGCCCCCGCCTGACGGCCGACGCCGCCGCCCCCCTGCGGCGGCGCGCGGCGATGCTGAACCGGATGACGCCCTACCTGTTCGTCGCGCCGGCGGCGGTCGTGATGATCCTCGCGCTGTTCTACCCGATCGGCTACATGATCTGGGGCAGCTTCCGCGACTGGGACCCGTCGCAGGCGCTCTCTGAGACCGAGTTCGTGGGCCTCGCCAACTACGCCAAGCTTCTGGTCGACCCGGCCTTCCACGAAAGCTTCTGGGTCACGATCATCTTCGCCTTCAGCGTGGTTTCGGTCGAGATGGTGCTGGGCGTCGGGCTCGCGCTGATGCTCGACCGGGAGCTGCGCGGCATGTCGGTCCTGCGCACGCTGTTCATCCTGCCGATGATGATCGCGCCCGTCGTGGTCGGTCTGGTCTGGCGTTACATGTTCCACCAGACCTACGGCACCTTCAATCGCGCGCTGGAGGCGATGGGCCTGCCGGACGTGAACTGGCTGGGGCAGCACCCGCTCCTGTCGGTCATCCTAGCCGATATCTGGCAGTGGACGCCGTTCATCTTCATCCTGTCGCTGGCCGCGCTGCAATCGCTGCCCCGCTCGGCGCTGGAGGCGGCGCGTATCGACGGCGCGACCGGCTGGCAGCAGATCATCCACATCAAGCTGCCGCTGATGGCGCCGGTGCTGATCGTGACGATGCTCCTGCGCCTGATCGACGCCTTCAAGGTGCTCGAGGTGATCCTCGTGCTGACCGGGGGCGGGCCCGGCCTCTCGACCGAGATCCTGGCGCTGCGCATCGCCCGCACCGCGCGCGAGTTCCGCGAGCTGGGCGAGGCCGCGGCCATGTCGAACTACCTGCTCATGCTCCTCATGGTGCTGACGCTGGGCATGTTCGCCTTCACCCGGTGGCAGGACGCGCGCGCGCGACGCCTGCGCTTCGCCGCCGAGCAGGAGGAGGGCTGAGCCATGGCCGCGTCCCGCACCGCCCGCGCCAACCCCGCCTTCTATGGGGTGATCGCGCTTCTTATCTTCATGTCCGTCGGGCCGGTGCTCCTGCTGCTGGTGAATTCGCTGAAACTCGACGTGGACATCACCTCGGGCGCGGGCGGGCTGCTGTTCATGCCCACGATCCGCAATTACGAGACCGCGCTCTGCGACATCCTCTGGTACGAGCCCGAGCATCTGCGCTTCTGCCAGATCCGCTTCGGCGGCGCCTTCATCAACTCGATCATCATTGCGCTGGTCTCGACGGTGCTCACGCTCGTGTTCGGCTGCATGGCGGCCTACGCGCTGGTGCGGTTCCGTTTCATGGGCCGCGACAGCCTTTCGCTCTCGACGCTGGCGGTGCGGATGATCCCGCCCGCGGTGCTGCTGGTCCCGGTCTTCGGGCTCTGGAACAACAGCTTCTGCCTCGACAACGATTACGGGCTCGGCGCGTGGTGGCGCGAGATGTTCGGCGGCCGCGGCGATGTCTGCCTCGCGGGGACGCATGGCGGCATCATCCTGATCTACGTCGCGATGAACCTGCCTTTCGTGATCTGGATCCTGCAGAGCTTCATCGTGCAGGTCCCCCGCAGCCTGGAGGAGGCCGCGCGGGTGGACGGCGCGGGCCCGTTCCAGACCTTCTTCATCGTGGTCCTGCCACTCATCAAGCCGGGCCTCGCCGCCGCCTCGATCTTCACCTTCCGCATCGCGTGGAACGAATACCTCCTGGCCTCGGCGCTGGCGGACCGGGACACGATGACGGTGCCGATCCTGATCGTGAACAACGCCAGCGAGTTCGACGGGCTCGGCACGATCTTCGCGACCGGGATGCTGCTGGCGGTTCCGCCGATCCTCTTCACCCTCTTCGCCTCGCGCCAGATCATCACCGGGATGACCGCCGGGGCCGTGAAGGGGTGAGCATGGCCAAGGTCCTGCTGATCGGCACCTTCGAGACGAAGGCGCAGGAGCTGACCTACCTCGCCGCCGCGCTGCGCTTCCACGGGCTGAGCGTCGAGCTGATGGACGTCTCGCTGGAGTCGCGCGGCGCGGTCTGGTCCGGGGCCGAGAAGCTCGCCCGCATGGCCGCCCGCTCCGAGGCCGCTGCGCGCGAGGTCTCGGATCACTGCACGCAATGCCAGGCCGCCATCGGCGTCGGCGGCGGCACGGGCGGTGAGATCGTCCTGGCGGCGATGCGCGGCCTGCCGTCGACCTATCCCAAGATCCTGATCACGACGCTGGCCTTCGACCCGCGTCCGGCCCTGTCCGACAGATCGATCACGATCATCCCAACGCTTTGCGATATCGAGGGGCTGAACACGCAGCTGCGGCAGGTCTTCGAGAACGCGGCGGCCGCCGTCGCGGGCCTGACCAATGCCCGCCCGGCCGAGCCGAACCGCAAGCGCAGCATCGCCGTCACCACGCTCGGGGCGACCGGCCATGCCAGCGCGGCGCTGGCGCGCGGTCTGACCGACCGGGGCTTCGAGGCGACGATGTTCCATGCCAACGGCTATGGCGGCGCGGCCTATATCCGCTTCGTCGAAGAGGGACATGCGGACGCGGTGATCGACCTCAACGTGCACGAGCTGGGCCGCATGCGCCTGGCCGGCGCGCATGTGCCGATGCCGACGCGGTTCACCGTCGCCGCGCATCTGCCGCGCGTCGTGCTGCCCGGGGCGCTGAATTTCATCGGTCTCGGCGCGATCGAGACGGTGCGCTCGCGCTACCTGGCCCGGCCGCATTACCGCCACACGATGCAGTTCACCCACGTGAAGCTCACCGAGGACGAGATGCGCGCGCAGGCCCGGCGGCTCGCCGACGCCCTCAACCACGCCACGGCGCCCTGCCACGTGATCCTCCCGATGGGCGGCTTCAGCCACCAGGACAGGCCGGGCGGCGCCATCGAGGATCCGCGGCTGCGCGAGATCGCGGCGGACATCCTCGAGGCCCGCGCACGCCGCTACGTGACCGAGCGGGTGCCGCATCACATCAACGACGCCGAAACCGCGACCGCCGTGATGGCGAGGCTCGAAGAGGCCATGACCGAAAGGATGCGCAATGACTGACCATTCCGACCTGCACGACAAGATGGACGCGCTGATCGCGATCGCGCGGCGCTGCTTCGACAGGGGCCTGCAGACCAATGCGGGCGGCAACCTGTCGGTCCGGCTCGACGCGCGCGATGCCATCGTGATCAAGCCATCGGGCGTCGGCTTCGCCGAATGCACGCGCGAAAACCTGCAGGTCGTCGGCCTGGACGGAACCATCGCGACCACGGGCGGCGGGCTGAAGCCGTCGAAGGATCTCGACTTCCATCTCGACCTCTACCGCATCCGGGATGACATCAACGCCATCGTGCATTGCCACAGCCCCTGGGCCACGGGCTATGCGAGCGCGGGCGTCGAGATCCCGTGCCTGACCGTCCAGACAATCGAGAAGATCGGGCGGATGCCGCTGATCCCGCTCTCGCCCAATGGCGGACCCCAGACCGAGGTGGAGATCAGTCCCGTGTTCCGCGATCCGTCCATCCGGGCGGCGGTTCTGGCCAATCACGGCACGATCGGCGTCGGCCCGACCCTGATGGCGGCGCAATACCTCGCCGAGATCATCGAGGAGACGGCGCAGATCGCCTATGTGCGCGACACGCTGATCGCCGCGCGGGGCCGGTCCGCAGCGGAGCTTCCGCGCTTCGGCACCGCCGCGGGGGCCCGGGCCGCAGCCGGCTGACTGCCTCCGGGCGCCGCGGCCGGGTCCGCGGGGCTAAAGGAGGGCCGGCGCGCCCGCCCCTCAAAAGCCCCTCGTCCCCCTCCGGCCAAAACGCGTCCGGCAACTCAAACCAACCCGGCCAGCTTCGCGAACGGGTCATGCTCGGCATCGGTGTTCCAGGCGTCTTCCGACCCCCGGGCCGTCTCCGCGGCTTTGTCCGGTTCGATTGACCGTGGCTAACCTTCGGCGGCCTCGCGGCGCCTCCCGGTCCAGGGTCGCATCGCAGGGCCGCCCCGCCGTCAGATCGCGCGCGGGCGGCCGAGGTGGAAGCCCTGCGCGTGAGTCGCGCCGAGTTCGCGGGCGAGGGCGAAATGGCTCTCGTTCTCGACGCCCTCGACCACCGTGGCCGCGCCCAACTTGTGCGAGATCTCGATCATGCCGCGCAGCAATTCGCGGTCGCGGTCGGACTGCGCCGCGCCGTGCAGGAACCGGCGGTCGATCTTGACGAAATCGACACGGATCGATTGCAGCCGTTCCAGCGAGGAGAAGCCGGTGCCGAAGTCGTCGAGCGCGACGCGGATGCCGAGCTCCTGCAGACGCGCGACGACCTTGGCGACCTGGTCGAAGCGTTCGGTCAGGATGTCCTCGACCAGCTCGAAGACGATGCGCGGGCGGGGGGCGTCGCCGATCAGCTCGCCCACCCAGTCGAGCCCCTCGCGCGCGGCGCGGTCGAGGAAGGCCTCGGAGACGTTGAAGGCGATGAAGCCGCCGCGCTGGCGGACGGCCCAGTCGGCGGCGCGCCGCGCGGCTTCCAGCGGCGGGCGCGTGCGCGCGTCATAGGCGGCGGTCATGGTCTGCAGAAAGCCCGCGGGCCCCAGCACCTCGCCCGAGGGGCGCTCCCAGCGCAGCAGCGCCTCGTGGCCCGCGACGGCGCGGTCGCCGCAGCGCAGGATCGGTTGCAGGTGATAGCCGATCTCGCCGCGCTGGAGCCCGAGGCGCACCTCCTCGAGGCTGGGGTTGCGGGCGCTGCCGGGCCGTGCCGTGCGGCTGCAGCGGTTCTTGCCCGCCGCCTTTGCGTCCATCAGCGCGCTGTCGGCGAGGCTCATGGCCTCGGCGCGGGTCATGCCGGGGCGCAGGGTGATCCTGCCCATCGAGACCGTGCGCGTCACCACCAGGTCGCCCAGCCGGACGGTCGCGCGCGCGGCGGCGGCGTGCAGCGCCGTCTCGACCCCGTCGGCGGTCTCGGGACCAGGTTGTTCGAGCAGGACGAGGAACTCGTCGCCCGAAAGCCGCGTGACGAAGCCCGCGGGCCCCACCGCCGCCTTCAGCGCCTGGCCGATCTCGTGCAGGAGGCGGTCGCCCACCAGGTGGCCGTGATGGTCGTTGACGCCCTTGAAATCGTCGATGTCGAGGAAGAACAGCTCGTCGCCCGCCCGCGCCCGGCCTTCGAAGCGGCCCACGAAATATTGGCGGGTGAAGCATCCGGTCTGGGTGTCGACGTTGAGCCGGGTCTCGAGCTCGGCGATGCGGGCCAGGAGCGCGGCCTCGCGCGGCCCGGCGATGTCGCCGGGGGCGAGGCTGTCGGAAGTGCTGTCGGTCACGTCGGGCGCATCCCGGTCGGTCCTGTCAGGAATTTCCTGACAGCCTAGGCGCGAAACCAACCGGCGAACAAGCCGTGCCGGAGCGCGCGCGCGGGACTGTCACTCGGGAAGCGCGCCGCGGCGGGCGGCGGCGAGGATGCGGTCGATCTCCGCGGTCTCCAGCCCGTGATGGCTCCGCGCGTAATCGGCGGTGATGTAGCCCAGCGCGAGGTCGCGGCGGATGGCGGCGGGGTCGCGCTGCGCCGGGTCGCCGTAGCCCGCGCCGCCGGGAAAGGCCATGCGCACGATCCGCCCCTCGGGCACGTGCTGGCGGCCCTTGCCGCGCATCGGCACGCCGTCGTCGCGGGCGATGGTCGTGGGCGCGCCGTCGCCGCCGCCGCGGCGCCCACGGGGCGGGTGTTCGACCCTGTCCAGCATGGCGGAGATGTCGAATTCGTGGCCCGCGCGCGCGCCCACATCCATGAATTGGCCCAGCCCGCCGCGCTGCCGGCCCGCGCCGCCGGAATCGGGGCGCAGCTCCTTGCGCCAGACGATGACGGGGCCGACCTGCTCGGTCGCCTCGACCGGCATGGTCATCACGCCGGAGGGGAAGGCCGTGGCGTTCATCCCGTCGAGGCCGGGCCGCGCGCCCGATCCGCCGGAATTGAATGTCAGCACCTCGGCGCGCACCGCGTCCGCCGGCGCGCCCGGGGCGGGGCGCAGCGAGAGCTGGAAGTTGCACAGGCAGCCCGCGCCCTCGGCCGGGGCGAGATCGGGCACGAGTCGGTCCAGCGCGGCGAAGACCGTGTCGGGGACCATGTGGCCGATCACGTGGCGCAGCGCGACGGGCGCGGGGGGCAGCGCGTTGACGATAGAGTTCTCGGGCGCGGTGATCGCGAAGGGCGCGAGCGAGCCCGCATTGTTCGGGATCTCGGGCGCGATGGCGCATTTCAGCGCGTAGCAGGCATAGGCCTTGGTATAGACCAGCGGCACGTTGATGCCCTTGGGGTCGACGCCCGACGTGCCCGCCCAATCGGTCAAGATGCGGTCGGCTTCGATGGTGACGCGCACGCGCAGGTCGACGGGCGCGGAATAGCCGTCGATGCGCATATGACCCTCGGCGCTGCCGGGGGTTAGGGCGGCGATCCGCGCCAGCGTGGCGGCGCGGGAGTTGGACAGGATGAATTCGGCGACGCCCGACAGGTCGGCCAGTCTGAACTCCGTCATCATCTCGGTCAGTCGCCGCTGACCGATGCCGTTGCAATTGGCCAGCGCGTGGATGTCGCCCACCAGCTGGTCGGGCTCGCGGACATTGGCGCGGATCAGCGCGAGCAGCGTGGCGTCGACCCGGCCCCGGTCGGCGAAACGCATGATGGGCAGGGCGAGACCCTCCTCGAAGACCGAGTCCGCATCCGCGCCGAAGCCGCGCCCGCCGATATCGGTCACATGGGCGGTGCAGGCGAAGAAGCCGACATGCCGGCCCGCGTGGAAGCTGGGGCTGACGACGGTGATGTCGTGGCGGTGGCCGGTGCCCTCCCACGGGTCGTTGGTCAGGTAGACGTCGCCCTCGCGCATCGTGTCGGTGCCGATGCGGCGCATGAAATGGCCCACCGCGTCGGCCATCGCGTTGACATGGCCCGGCGTGCCGGTGACGGCCTGCGCCAGCATCCGGCCATCGGCGTCGTAGGCCCCCGCCGAAAGGTCCCCCGCCTCGCGCACCGAGGTCGAGAAGGCCGTGCGCACCAGCGCCTGGGCCTGTTCCTCGACGACCGAGATCAGGCGGTTCCACATCACCTGGTAGGCGACCTTGGAGGGTTCGGTCATCGCTGCGGCTCCTTGGGATGGATGTCGAGCGTGCCGTCGGCCCGGGCGCGGACGGCGCGGCTGGCGGGGACGATCACGCTGGTCTCGGCCTCGGTCACGATGGCGGGGCCCGGGGCGTGCCGGCCGGGCGTCATGGCGGCGCGCGCGATCACGGCGGCGTCGCGGCGGCGCCCCTCGGCCGGGTCGAAGAGCGCGCGCGTGCCGGTGGGCTCGGCCCGTCCGGCATCGGGGCAGGCGGGCAGCGCCGCGGGCGGCGCAGCCTCGGTCCGGGCGTTGACCGACCAGACGGTGATCTCGACCTCCAGCCCTTCGACGGTGCGGCCGAACAGGGCGGTGTAATCGGCCTCGAAGCGCGCGAGGAAACGCGCGGCGTCGGGCGCGGCGGCTTCGTCGGGTGTCAGGTCGACCGGGATCTCCCAGCCTTGGCCGGCATAGCGCATGTAGACGCGGTGCTCCGACAGGACCGCCGCGCCCGGCGCGCAGCCGCGCACGAAACCGGCGGCCTCGGCCTCGAGCTCGGCGAAGAGTGCTGCGACGGCGCCCGCGTCGAAATCCGACAGGCGGGTGAAGACCGAGCGGTTGGCCTCGAAGCTGAAGGGCGCGCGCAGGAAGCCGATGGCCGAGCCCACGCCCGCGCCCTGCGGGATCAGGCAGCGCGCGACGCCCAGCTTTTCACACAGCCGGGCGGCATGCAGCGGGGCCGCGCCGCCGAAGGCGATCATCGTGTAATCCGACAGGTCTTCGCCGTTCTCGACGGCATGGACGCGCGCGGCATTGGCCATGTTCTCGTCCACCACCTCCGAGAGACCCCAGGCGGCTTCGGTCGCGTCCATGTCGAGCGGGCCGCCCAGCGTCGCGGCCAGTGCCGCCTCGGCGCGATCGGGATGGAGCGGGATCGAGCCGCCGGCGAAATTCGCGGGGTCCAGCCGGCCCAGCACGAGGTCGGCATCGGTCACCGCGGGCGCGTCGCCGCCGCGGCCGTAGCAGGCGGGGCCGGGTTCGGAGCCCGCGCTTTCGGGCCCGACGCGGATCTGGCCCATCGCGTCGACATGGGCGAGCGAGCCGCCGCCCGCCCCGATCTCGACCATGTCGATGACCGGGATCGAGATCGGCATGCCCGAGCCCTTCTTGAAGCGGTAGCTGCGCGCCACCTCGAAGACCCGGGCGGTCTTGGGCTGGCCGTCGCGGATCAGGCAGATCTTGGCCGTGGTCCCGCCCATGTCGAAGCTGAGCACGCGCGAGAGCCCGTGCCGCGCGGCGAGGTCGGCGGCGAAGATCGCGCCGCCCGCGGGGCCGCTCTCGACTAGGCGGACGGGGAATTCGGCCGCCGTCTCCAGCGCCATGATCCCGCCGCCGGAATGCATCAGAAAGACCGGGCAGTCCGCGCCCTCGGCCGCGAGCCGGGCCTTCAGCCGGCCCAGATAGGATTTCATCAGCGGCTTGATATAGGCGTTGGCGACGGTGGTGTTGAAGCGCTCGTATTCGCGCATCTGCGGGCTGACCTCGGAGGAGAGCGACACCATCGCGCCGGGCAGGCGTTCGGCCAGCACCTCGGCCACCAGCCGTTCATGCGCGTCGTTGGCATAGGCGTGCAGGAAGCCCACCGCGATGCTGTCGTAGCCGGCCTCGGCCAATTCGTCGGCCAGCGCCTCGACCGCCCCGCGTTCGAGCGCGATCAGCACCTCGCCGCGCGCGTCCATGCGCTCGGGCAGGGTGTAGCGGCGATTGCGGGGCAGGAGCGGCTCGGGCAGGCGGAGGTTCAGGTCGTATTGCTCGAAGCGGCTTTCGGTCCGCATCTCGATCACGTCGCGGAAGCCTTCGGTGGTGATGAGCGCGGTCCGCGCGCCGCGCCGCTCGATCAGCGCGTTGGTGGCGAGCGTGGTGCCGTGGATTACCTGGGCGATCCGCCCCGGCGCCACGTCCGCCTGCGCGCAGACGCGGTGCAGGCCGTCGACAATGGCGTCCTCCGGCGCCCCATAGGTCGTCAGCACCTTGGTCGAGGCGCGGCCGCCCGGATGCTCCAGCACCACATCGGTGAAGGTGCCGCCGATATCGACGCCGAGGCGAATGGGGGTGTCGGGCACGGGCGCGCTCCTCCGGGGGATTGTCGCCCCCTCGATACGCCCGGCGCAGCATCAGGTCCAATCGCTAGACCGGATGCGGAGGATCAGATTTCGTGATCGTCGCTCGCCGCGACCCGGCCCGCCATCTGCGCGGCCCGGGCCACGTGATGGGGTGCGGTGGCCGCGTCGTAGCGGGCCTCGAAGCGCAGGGGGTCGGGCGTCCAGGAATAGTCCAGCCGCTCCAGCGCGCCCTCGGCGACCGAGCCTGCGATCATCGCGTCGGGCAGGCAGGCGACGCCCAGCCCGGTGCCCGTCATCTGCAGGCAGGCGGCCATGTTCGAGCTGGCGACCAGCCGGACCCGCGGGCCGGGCCCGGCCAGATGCTCGGCGATCTGCGCATGGGGCAGGGTGCGGGCGGCATGGGTGAGGACCGGCTGGCGCGCGAGGTCGGCGCGGTCCAGCCGCTGGCCCCCGAGGCCCAGCGCGGGCGCGGCGACCCAGGCGAAGGGGAAGTCGCCCAAGGGGACGCGCCCCGAGATCTGCCGGTCGAAGGGCCCGGACATGAGCGCGAGGTCGAGGCCGCGATCGTGCAGCGCCGCGGCCAGATCGGCGGCGAAATCGACGCGCAGGTCGATCTCGACATTCGGGAAGCGGGCGCGCAGCGCGGCGAGATAGGGGCCGAGGAAGCCGTGCACGATCATCTCGGTCACGCCGAGCCGCAGCACGCCGTCGAAGAGCCGGTCGTCCCCCGCCGCCGCCGTCAGCGCGTCGAGGGCGCGCAGCACCGTGCGGGCGCGATCGAGCAGGGTCTCGCCCGCGGGCGTCAGGCGGACGGAGCCCGCGTCGCGCTGCATCAGCCGGCGGCCGAGCTGCGCTTCGAGCTGGCCGATCCGGGCCGAGATATTGGGCTGCGAGGTGCTCAGCCGCTCGGCGGCACGGCGGAAGGTGCCGGTATCGGCGACGGCGGCGAAGGCCTCGATCTGCTTGATCGTGATCCGCGGCACGGGCTCAGCCCAGCGGGTCGCAGCGGTAGAGCTTCACCCGCAGCCCGCCATGCGGCACCGGCGGGCCCACCTCGGACCAGTCGAGCCCGGTGGCCTTGGCCAGCGCGGGCTCGGAGGTGACGAGGCCCACGCGCCAGCCCGCGAAGCGTTCGCGCAGCACGGCGCCCAGCGCGCCGTGCAGGCCGAAGAGCGGCTTCCGGTCGCCCACGCGGGTCCCGTAGGGCGGGTTGACCATCACGAGGCCGGGCGGCCCCTCGGGCGGCGCGATCTCGGAAACGGTGGCGCGCCGGAAGTCGCAGATCGCGGCCACGCCCGCGCGCTCGGCATTGGCGCGCGCGGCGGCGAAGGCGCCCGCGTCGCGGTCGGAGCCGGTGAAGCGCAGCTCGGGCAGGGGAGGTGCGGGCCGGTCGCGCTCGGCCGCCCAGGCGGCGGCGTCATGGCCCGCGAGATCCTCGAAGGCGAAGCGGCGGGCGCGGCCGGGATCGAGGCCCGCGGCGATGCAGGCGGCCTCGATCACGAAGGTGCCCGAGCCGCACATCGGGTCGAGCACCGGCATCCGCCCGTCGAACCCGGCCGCCCGCAGGAAGAGCGCGGCCATCGTCTCGCGCATCGGGGCCTTGCCGATGGCGGCCTTGTAGCCCCGCTTGTGGAGGGGCGCGCCGGAGGTGTCGATCGACAGGATCACGAGGTTGTCGTCGATCCGCGCGCGGATCGTCACCGTGCCCCGATCCGTCCCCGTATCCGTGCCCGCATCCGCGACCGGCGCGCCCAGCGTCTCGGCGATGGCGGTCTCGATGCGCTGCTTGGCGGCGCCTGCGTGGTAGATCTTGGAACGGCGGTCGGTATGGACCTCGACCCGGACCGCGATGTCGGGGCGCAGCCAGTCGGCCCAGGGAAACTTCCGCGCTCGCTTGTCGAGCTGCGCGAGATGGAAGGCGCGGAACTCGCCAATCTGCGCCTGCACCCGCCCCGCGCCGCGCAAGGTCAGATTGGCGCGCCGCACATCCGCCCAATCGCCCTGCAGCGTGACGCCGCCGGGCGCCGCCTCCACGCCGTCGAAACCCGCCTCCCGCGCCTCGGCGGCGAGCTGCGGCTCGAGCCCCGGGGGCGCGACGAGGAAGATTTTCATGGTTTTCCGCACGCGCGCTTTACCTTTCCATCCCATCACCGGATCCACGCCGACCCTCGGCGCCCGATATCCGGCCGGACAAGACAGACAGGAGACCCCGATGCGCGCCCATGACATGACCGAGTTCCACCGCCGCGATCTGCACGAGCGCAATCGCGAAGCGCGCGCGGAGCTGGAGGCCCGGACGGCCGAGGCCCGCGCCTTCGGGGAGCAGGCGCCGCAGGGCTACGACGAGAAGTCGGGACTGAAGCTTTACCATTTCGGCGGCCACTGGGCGATGCTGTTCAGCCTGTGGTTCGCCTTCGTCACGCCGATCGTGCTGATCCTGATCTACTGGGATTGAGCGCGGCCGCCGGCGCACCGCGTCAGACGTCCAGCCCGGGATAGAGCGGCTCGTAGATCGGCTCCAGCGTGGAGGTGTCGAACAGGCTCGACACGCTGGTGCCGTTCCAGATGTTCAGGATCGCCTGGGTGAACATCGGCGCGGTCGGCACCACGCGGATATTGGCGCAGTCGCGGACCGGCTGGGGCTGCGCGATCGAGTCGGTCACCACCAGGCTCTTCAGGCTCGACTTGGTGATCCGCTCCACCGCGGGGCCGGACAGAACGCCGTGGGTGATATAGGCGTGGACCTCGGTCGCGCCGGCATCCAGCAGCACGTCGGCCGCCTTGCACAGCGTTCCGGCCGTGTCGCAGATGTCGTCGACGATGATGCAGCGCTGGCCCGTCACGTCCCCGATCACGGTCATCTCGCTGACCTCGCCCGCCTTCTCGCGGCGCTTGTCCACGATCGAGAGCGGGGCGTTGATGCGCTGCGCCAGTTCGCGCGCGCGGGCCACGCCGCCCACGTCGGGGCTGACCACCATCACGTCCTCGGTGGTCTTGAAATGGTGCATAATGTCGAGCGCGAAGATCGGGCTCGCGTAGAGGTTGTCGACCGGAATGTCGAAGAAGCCCTGGATCTGTGCGGCGTGCAGATCCATCGTCAGCACCCGCTCGACCCCCGACCCGGCGATCAGGTTGGCCACCAGCTTGGCCGAGATCGGCGTGCGCGCCTTCGAGCGACGGTCCTGCCGGGCGTAGCCGAAGTAGGGGATCACCGCGGTGATGCGGCTGGCCGAGGAGCGGCGCAGCGCATCGGTGATGATTAGCAGCTCCATCAGGTTGTCATTGGCGGGGTTCGAGGTCGATTGGACGATGAACATGTCCTCGCCGCGGACGTTCTCGAACACCTCGACGAAGATTTCCTGGTCGTTGAACCGTTCGACCCGGGCGTCGACCAGCCCGACCTGGACCCCGCGATGCATCGACATCCGCCGGGCGATGGCCTTGGCGAGCGGACGGTTGGCGTTGCCGGAGATGATCTTCGGGTCGGGGCTGGGCATGGGCGGGTTCCGAATCGAGGGCTGTACGGGTGCGGCCCGCCTAGCATCCGCCGGGGCCCCGGCAAACCCGCGTGGCCCCGCGCCCGGCTGCGCCGTTGCCCCGCAGTCGCCCCGGGGACGCGGGCTGGCCCCGGGGCGGCGCGCCCCGGGGCGGGACCGAATGCGTCGGGCGGCGATATCGGTCCGCGGGCGATTGCGCTCGCGGGCCCGTGGGCTAGCCTCTGCCGGGACCGCCGCACCCGAAAGGCCACCCCATGCAGATCGACTACTATTTCTCGACCATCTCGCCCTACACCTATCTCGCCGGCACCGCGCTCGAGGAGATTGCCGCGCGCCGCGGCGCCACGATCGCCTACAAGCCGCTCGACGTGGTCGGACTGTTTGCGCGCACCGGGGGCACGCCGCCGGCCGAGCGGCATCCGAACCGGCAAGCCTACCGGCTGCAGGATCTCGCCCGCCGGGCGGAGCGGCTGGGCCTGCCGATCAACGTGAAGCCCGCGCATTGGCCGACCAACCCCGCGCCATCGAGCTATGCGATCATCGCGGCCGCCGCCGACGGCGCGGGCGACATGGGCGCGCTGGTGTCCGGGCTGACCCGCGCCTGCTGGGCCGAGGAGCGCGACATCGCCGAGGACGCGGTGATCGGCGACTGCCTCGAGGCCGCGGGCTTCGCGCGCGGCCTCGTCAACAGCGGCATGATGGCCGGCGCAGAGACCTATGCCCGCAATCTCGAGCAGGCCGTCGCCGCCGGGGTCTTCGGCGCGCCCTTCTACATCACCGCCGACGACCAGCGCTTCTGGGGGCAGGACCGGCTGGAGGACCTCGACTGGTGGCTGGGCCGCCGCGGGTGAGGGACGTTCTCGCGCTGCATTGCATGCTGGCCGCCGGAGCGGCCTGGCGCGGGGTCCAAGCCGCGCTGCCCGAGGCGCGGCTGGTCTGTCCCGACCTGCCGGGCCACGGCCGCGCGCCCGACTGGGACGGCGGCCACTTCATGGACCAGGCGCTGGAGCTTGCCTTGGCGGCCGCGCCGCCGGGCGCGCTCGACATCCTGGGGCACAGCTACGGCGGCTGCCTCGCGCTGCGGATCCTGGTGGAACGCCCCGAGCGCGTGCGCAGCCTCGTGCTGGTCGAGCCGGTGATGTTCGCCGCCGCCCCGCCCGACCTGCGCCAAGCCCAACGCGCGGCGAACGCGCCCTACGCGGCGGCTATGGCGGCGGGCGACTGCGACGGCGCGGCGCGCGCCTTCACCGGCATGTGGGGCGGCGGCCCGGATTGGGACGCGATGCCCGAGCGGCAGCGCGGCTATATCCGCGACCGCATCGACCTGATCGCGGCCTCCGGCCCCGGCATCGTCGAGGACGCGCACGACCTGCTGGCGCGGCTGCCCGCCGGTCCGCCGCCCGTGACGCTCGTCACCCGAACCGACCCGCCCGCGATCGTCGCGGGCATCGCCGAGGGCCTCGCCACGCGGCTGCCCGGCGCCCGCACCGCCCGGCTGGGCCGGGGCCACATGATCCCGATGGAGGCGCCCGAGGCGCTGGCCGGGCTGATCCGGTCGGCCTGAGATGTCGAGATGGGGGAAAGGTGGCGGTGAACCGCGGCAACCGTCGGGCAAAACGTTCCCGAGGACCTGTATATACAGGTGGGCGCCAGGTACCATGACCAGGGCCATGACAGAGCCAGCTCCCTCGGAATTGCTTAAGGCCACCGGAACTTTGCCGTTGTGACGCGAAGCGCAGAAGCACCGCCGGTTGCAGACCTAGGGTCGCGCGGGGCCTGCGGCAAGGATCGATCGGGGCTGGACACCGATTCACCCTTCGTTCACTTATCGGGCATGCAACCCGAGACGACCCGAATGCTGATGCCCGGCCAGCTTCTGGCGCGCGGCGTGGCGCGGCATCTGCGTGCGCATGACTTCATGTGCATGGAGGAGTTCACGCCTGAGCGCGGCAAGCGGCTCGACGTGATGGCGCTGGGGCCGAAGGGCGAGATCTGGGTGGTCGAGTGCAAGTCCAGCCGCGCCGACTTCACCTCGGACCTGAAATGGGAAGGCTACCTGGAATGGTCGGAGCGTTTCTTCTGGGCCGTCGATGCCGATTTCCCGGTGGACCTGCTGCCCGAGGGCAGCGGCCTGATCCTCGCCGACGGCTTCGGAGCCGAGATCCTGCGCATGCCCGAGATGCGCCCGATGGCCGCGGCGCGGCGCAAGGCCCTGACCCTGCGCTTCGCGCGCTGCGCGGCGGGCCGGCTGCACGGGCTTCGCGACCCGATGTGCGGGGACGAGGGCTGAGCCGCCACGCGCGGCCGTGATCTGCAAGCCGATCCGGATTGCCGTGATGGATGCGGCCGTGGGCGAAATTCGCTGCGCGGCGGGTCGGCTGCTCGGGCCGCGCGACCCGATATGCGGGGACTAGGACTGGTGCATACGTGTCACCCGCTTTGGCAAGAGGTTGGTATGCTCCGAGCAAATCCAGTGATAAAGACGTGCGGTGGCCGTCGCTAGTGTTGTCGCAAGAATTGTGACTGATAGATCGCTTAGTCTAGGTCGATAATCGGATCTTCGTGTGAGGAGAAATCCGGGAAATCTCGCGCTTGGCCTGATATGTCAGAATACCGGCTCTGAATCATCCGCACAAACGTTTCCG
The DNA here is from genome assembly GCF_029853695.1 of Jannaschia sp. GRR-S6-38. Taxonomy (NCBI): domain Bacteria; kingdom Pseudomonadati; phylum Pseudomonadota; class Alphaproteobacteria; order Rhodobacterales; family Roseobacteraceae; genus Jannaschia; species Jannaschia ovalis. Next base: position 579,562 of record NZ_CP122537.1, on the reverse strand, counting down.
CGTCCTGGACAACTTCGTGGATCGATTGCTGCGGGATTGGCGAGGCGAGGATCTTATGGGTACCCGATTCGTCGGAGAACCACGCGGTACAGTATTGCCCCGCCGGGAATTCAGAACAATAGGTGATGCCGATAATTCCAACGTCGCTTGCGATTGCCGAATAGTCACCCGAACCGCTGATCCCAGACTCAATGACGCTCAAGCAGCCTTGGTATTCTCGAGGGACAGGCTCGATCAAGCGCGTTGACGGAAGGGTCTTTTCAACGATGTTCACGACCCAATCCAGAAAACCCCTGCGCATATCGGTCGAACAGATGACGGGCTTGTACTTTCCGGCAAACAAAATGACGCTCGTTACGTACTGCGGAAGCGATACGCCAAGATCATTTTGTCCGATATCGAGGACCGGAAGCGGTCCAGAAAGAACGAAATGAATAGTCTCTGGGCAATCAGAGCATGAAGAAAGAGTGGAAGCGTTCACTATAATTCCAATCGACTTTCCCTCCATTTCAGAAGTATCAGCGCTCAAGCGGTCGTCAGCAAAAAGAATGTGGGGATAAAGAACTACAAGTGCCGCGAGTTTGAAAAGCGTCGGAAAACTAGCCATGTCGCCGGTCATTCTTCGGTATCCTGTTCAGCATCATTTGGGTGAGTGAAATATGTCAATTTGGTCTTCTCGCTTCTCTACGCATCGATAGCGGCATAGCAAATGTTTCCATGCCGAAGCCTGAGATGAACGCTGCCTCGCTTGTCCTTTCAGCTCATGGTTCAGTTGCATCTTCGGTTGCCCCCTGTTCCGGATATGTCACCGACCATTCCGCGATCTTTTCGCGGATCATTCCGATCGGCCCGCGCCAGTATTCCGCCGTGCCGAGCTGGCCGAGTTCGAATGGGATGACGACGAAGGCGACGAGCCCCGTCTCGCGATCATGGAACCAGCCTCGGCAATACGCGCCGGGCCGGCCCTGTTCGATGCGCCGATGGAAGCAGTGGAAGAAGGTGATCACCGTGCCGTCGTCATCGAAAATCGCGTAGTCATCCGTCCCGCTCACCGGCTCGATCCAGGCGCTTTCCCGGAAACTCGCGTCTTCCCCGGGCTGCGGCTCGCCCCGACGGGCGCGGTCCGCCCAATCCAACAGCATTCTGAGGCTTGACCGTGGCGTCGGATCGGGGCCGGGCAAGGGCCCCCATTCCGTACTTATAAAGACCGAGAAGCGGTCCTCCGGGTCGGTGGGATCACAATCGCCGTCCGGGCAGTCCGTCACCGCGGCCGGGCCTCCGAGGTCGAAGGGAATGTAGTCGCCGCTCGGGTACCAGAAGGCGAAGGGCCGCCCCGGATTGTAGTCCGGCAATCCGCTGGGGTCGAAACAACCGGTCTCGGCCACGTAGCCGGTCCGGGCGGCATTGGCCGCGAGCAGTTCCGCGAAGCGGTTCGGGTCGGTCAGGATCGGGATCATCTCGGCCGGGCCCTGCGGGTTCAGATAGCCGAGCGGCATCCGGAACCATGTCCCATGCGACCAGTGATAGGCGGGGAGGTCCTTCACGTCGTCCACGGGCGGCGCTTCCACCGCGGGCGGCACGGGACACGTCGGTTCGGCCCAGGCGGGGGAGCCGAGACACAGGGTCAATCCGGCAAGAAAGGCTGAATGGACGCTTCGCATGCGGGGCATGAGTGGCATGCCCGCGATCCTAGTCAAGCCATTGACTTCCCTGCTGCGGACGGGTCGCCTGCGCGCCGCAGCGCAGTCATCGGCCCGATCCGGGCGAGGGCTCCTATCCGCGCGCCATCTTCGCGGCCATGGCGGCGGCGGCGCGGATCTCTTCGGCGATCTCGAGCGCCTCGTCGGGCTCGAAATCCATCGGGATCTCGGCGCCACGGCTTTCCACGTAGATGCGGGCCATTCCCTGGTCGGTGGGGCCGATCTGCAGGTTCGCTTCGGCGTCGGATTCGCTGTTGATACCCATGGCGTGGCTCTAGACGAGCGTCCCGGCCTCGCGCAAGGCTGAGGTCATGGAGGGCATCACGCTCAGAGATCTCGAACCGGGCGACGCGGGCTGGGTCGCCCAGCGCCATGCCGAGCTCTACTGGCGCGACGAGGGCTACGACATCGCCTTCGAGGCGCTGGTGCTGGGCCTTCTCGCGCGGTTCATCGAGACGCGCGGCCCGCAGGATCGCGCCTGGATCGCGGTGGATGCCGGGGGTTCGCGGCAGGGCTGCGTCTTCACTGCGCGGGAGGCGCCCGGCGACGCGCGGCTGCGCATGTTCCTGGTGGAGCCCGCCTGGCGCGGTACGGGGCTCGCGCAGCATCTTCTGGACAGTCTGATCGCCCATGCCCGGGCGACGGGGGCGGAACGCGTGGTCCTCTGGACCCACGAGTCGCATCGCGCGGCGGGGCGGGTCTATGCGCGGAACGGCTTCGCGCTTCTGGACGAGACGCCGGTGGAGGCTTTCGGCCGGCCCACGCGCGAGCAGAACTGGGCGCTGATCTTGTGAGCCGCGGCCCCCTTGCGCCCTTCGCGACCGGGCGCTAAATGCGGCCCCGTGCCGGCGTAGCTCAGTTGGTTAGAGCGCCTGATTGTGGATCAGGAGGTCCCCCGTTCGAGCCGGGGCGCTGGTACCATAGAAATCAATGCGTTGCGGGCCGATCTTCATGTGATCCGGCCCGTTTTTTCGTGGCGGCCCGCCCCGCCATCGCCCCGCCCGTTCCATAGCGAAACCGGTTTGGTGGCGCTTCGCCCTGCGCATTGAAACCGCTTTGACCTTCGCGGCCTGCATGTCAGATCCTGCAGCGAGGAGGGCCAGCCGATGACCGACCGCGGGCGCGAATGGTGGAAGACGGGTGTGATCTACCAGATCTACCCGCGCAGCTTTCAGGACAGCGACGGCGACGGCGTGGGCGACCTGGCGGGGATCGAGTCGCGGCTCGACCATCTCGTCGATCTGGGCGTGGACGCGGTCTGGATCTCGCCCTTCTACCCCTCGCCGATGGCCGATTTCGGCTACGACGTCTCGGACTACACGGGCGTCGATCCGCTCTTCGGCACGCTGGAGGATTTCGAGCGGCTGATCGCGGCGATCCACGCCCGCGGGCTGAAGCTGCTTCTGGATTTCGTGCCGAGCCACAGCTCGGACCAGCACCCGTGGTTCCAGGCCAGCCGGTCCGCGCGCGACGACCCCAAGCGCGACTGGTATGTCTGGCGCGACCCCGCCCCGGATGGCGGGCCGCCGACCAACTGGATTGCCGAGTTCGGCGGCTCGACCTGGGATTGGGACGACGCAACCGAGCAGTATTACCTACATTCCTTCCTGCCCGAGCAGCCCACCATCAACTGGCGCAACCCCGCGGCCCGCGCCGCGATGCTGGACGCGATACGCACCTGGTTCGATCGCGGCGTGGACGGCTTCCGCGTCGACGCGATCGAACATGCCGCGCCCGATCCCGAGAAGGGCGACAACCCGGTCGATCCCGACTGGGACGGCGGCGGCGGGCCCGCCCGGGCGCATCTGGGCGCGGCCTCGAAGCACCAGCCCGAGGTGTTCCGCGTCGTCGACGAGATGCGCCGCCTTGCCGAGCGCTACGACCCGCCCCGCCTGCTGGTGGGCGAGGCCTATGGCCGGCTGGAGGAGGTCGTGCGCTATTACGGTGCCGAGGGGCTGCACGGCTTCCAGCTGCCCTTCAACTTCCTGCTGATCGGCGCCGAATGGGATCCGCGCGTGATCGCCGGGCTGGTCGAGGCCTACGAGGCCGCGCTGCCCGAGGGCGCTTGGCCCAACTGGGTGCTGGGCAATCACGACCGCCACCGCATCGCCAGCCGCGCGGGGCGGGCGCAGGCGGGCGTCGCGGCGACGCTGCTGCTGACCTTGCGCGGCACGCCCACGATCTACCAGGGCGACGAGCTGGGCATGGAGAATGTCGAGATCCCGCCCGACCGCGTGCAGGACCCGTGGGAGAAGCGCGTGCCGGGGCAGGGGCTCAACCGCGACCAGGTCCGCACGCCGCTGGCCTGGGACGGCACGGCGCATGGCGGGTTCACGACGGGTGCGCCCTGGCTGCCGATGGACCTGCGGCCCGCGGTGACGGTGGAAGCGCAGCGCGGGGACCCGGCCTCGATGCTGAACCTGCACCGGCGCCTGCTGCGCCTGCGCCGCGCCGAGCCCGCGCTGACACTGGGCGATTACCGGACGATCTCGGTCGATGACGCGAGTTTCCGCTTCGCGCGGAGCCATGGCTCGCGGCGGATCGGCGTGGCGCTTAACCTCTCGGATCGGCCGCGGCCCGTGGACCTGAACGGCGCGACGCTCCTCTCGACCACGGGCGACGATGCGTTGACCGGTGATCTGGCCCCGAACGAGGGCCGCGTGGTGGCGCTGGACTAGCGGCGGCGGCGCCTATTGCAGGTCGCCGAAGGCGCGCTGCAGGCGCGCGACCGCTTCCTCGATGCGGACGCGCGGCATCCCGAGGTTGAAGCGCAGGAAGCTCTCGCCGCCCTTGCCGAAGCTGGGCCCGTGATTGGCCGCGATCTTCGCCTCGCGCTCGACCCGGGCGGTGAACTCCGCCCGGTCCATCCCTGAGCCCGAGAAATCGACCCAGCTCAGGAAGGTGGCTTCCAGCGGAACGCTGGTCACGCCCGGGATCCCGGCGATGCCCTCGTCGAAAAGCCGGCGGTTGCCGTCGATATAGCGCACCAGCCCGTCCACCCATTCCGCGCCCTCGGGGGAATAGGCGGCGGTCACCATGGCGAGCCCGAAGCTGTTGGGCGAGATGCCGAGGCCCGCCATTCGCGCGGCGAAGGCCGATCGCAGCGTCTCGTCCTCGATCACCACGTTGCCGATATGGCTTCCGGGGATGTTGAAGGTCTTGTTGGTGGAGGTCATCGTGACCAGCCGGTCGGCCACGCCCTCGACCGAGGACATGGGCAGGAAGCGGTTGCCGGGGAAGACGATGTCGCGATGGATCTCGTCGGAGACGAGGATCAGGTCGTGGCGCCGGGCGAAGGCCGCGAAGCCCGCCAGCTCGTCGGCGGTCCAGACCCGGCCGTTCGGGTTATGCGGCGAGCAGAGGATCATCATCTTCGCGCCGCTGCCCTCGACCTGCGCATCCCAGGCGTCGAAATCGCAGCCGTAGCGCGTGCCGTCGAAGAGCATCTCGCATTCCACCACGACGCGGTTCGCCGCGCGGATCACCCGGGCGAAGGCGTGGTAGACGGGCGTGAAGAGGACGACACCGTCGCCCGGGTCGGTCCAGGTGTCGACGCAGATGCCGGTGCCGTTGACCAGGCCGTGGGTCGAGAAGATCGCCTCGCGGCTGATCGTCTCGCCATGCCGTTCGCGCCCCCACCAGCGGATCGCGTCGCGATAGGCGGTGTCGTCCCCCGCATAGCCGAAGACGCCGTGGTCGAGCATCTCGCGCAGGGCATCGGTGACGCAGGCGGGGGGGCGGAAATCCATGTCGGCCACCCACATGGCGAGGCCGTCATCGGCGGGGACGCCGTAGACCTTCTCCATCATGTCCCATTTGGAACTGCCGGTGCCGCGCCGATCGATGATCTCGTCGAACCGCGGATCGGGGGACAGGGGGCGGGCGTCTGCGTTCATGGGCATCTCCTTCAGGAGCTGGAAATTAGCGGGCGCGGGCCCGGTTGCAAGCAGATCGGCCGGTCTCTAGATCGGAGCCGTGAAACGCCAGATCCTCATCCACCCCGATCCGCGGCTCAAGCAGGTCGCCCGTCCCGTGGCCGACCTGAACGACGAGCTGCGCGCGCTGGCCGACGATATGCTGGAGACGATGTATGACGCGCCGGGCATCGGCCTGGCTGCGCCGCAGGTGGCGCAGGGCGTGCGCCTGATCGCGCTGGATTGCGTCAAGGAGGAGGGCGAGGCCCCGCGCCCGCTGATCATGTTCAACCCCGAGATCACGGCGGCGAGCGACGAGCTGAGCACCTACGAGGAGGGCTGCCTCTCGATCCCGGACCAGTATGGCGAGGTCACGCGCCCGGCCGAGGTCACGGTCCGCTGGATCGACCGCGACGGGCGCGAGCGCTCCGAGGACATGGCCGGGCTCTGGGCGACCTGCGTGCAGCACGAGATCGACCATCTCGACGGCAAGCTCTTCATCGACCACCTGAAGCCGCTGCGCCGGCAGATGATCACCCGCAAGATGCAGAAGCTGAAGCGCGAGCTGGCGCGTGGCTGAGGCCCTTGCGCCCCGGACCTGCGGCCGACCGGGCGCGGGCGAGATCCGGGGCGCGCCGGTCGCGACGTGTTGGATCTTGGCGGAGCGGCACGCCGTCCGCGCGCGGCACCGGACCGCGCCCATGATGCGCCCCGATCTCACCCGCGCGGGCCGGCTGGCCGCATGATCCTGCCGATCCTCCTCCATCCCGACCCGGTCCTGCGCGTGCCCTGCACGCCGGTCACCGGCGACGCGACGGCGCTCGCGCGCGACATGCTCGACACGATGTATGCCGCCCCGGGCCGGGGGCTGGCGGGGCCGCAGGTCGGGGTGACCGAGCGGATTTTCGTGATGGACGCGTCCTGGAAAGAGGGGCTGCCGGACCCGCGGGTCTTCCTGAACCCCGCGATCCTGCGGCGGTCGCGCGACCGGCAGGTGAACGAGGAAGGCTGCCTGTCGATCCCGGGCGTGCCTCGCCGCGTGGCGCGCCCCGCCGAGATCACGCTCGAATTCGACGCGCCCGGCGGCCGTCGCCACGAGGCCTTCGCGGGCTTCGCCGCCGCATGCATCTGCCACGAGATGGACCATCTCGATGGCGTGCTGATCCTCGACCACCCGGAGGCCGCGTGACCGCGCCCTTCCTGCCCTGGCCCGACAAGCGGCTGCGAACGTCCGCCGCGCCGGTGGGCCAAGTCGATGACGCGGTGCGCGCGATCTGGCAGCAAATGCTCGACGCGATGTACGCGATGCCCGGCGTGGGCCTTGCCGCGCCGCAGATCGGGGTGATGAAGCGGCTGGCGGTGGTCGATGCGGGCGAGGGGCCGATCCGGCTGGCCGACCCGATCCTGCTGCACGCCTCGACCGAGTTCCGCGAGACCGAGGAGGCCTCGCCCAACCTGCCCGGCGTCTCTGCCAAGATCCGGCGGCCCAGGGCGGTGACGGTTACGTTTCTCGACGAAACCGGCATCCGGGTCCGCCGCGATTTCGCGAAACTGGAGGCGGTGAGCGTCCAGCACCAGCTCGACCACCTGGAGGGGCGGATGTATTTCGACCGGCTGTCGAAGCTGAAGCGCGACATGCTGCTCCGGAAGGCCGCGAAATGCGCGTGATCTTCATGGGCACGCCCGACTTCGCGGTCCCCATCCTCGACGCGCTGGCCGAGGCGCATGAGGTCGTCGCGGTCTACACCCAACCGCCCCGCCCCGCGGGCCGCGGCAAGAAGGACCGGCCGAGCCCCGTGCAGGCCCGCGCCGAGGCGCTGGGGCTGGAGGTGCGGCACCCGAAATCGCTGAAGGACGCGGCCCGGCAGGCCGAATTCGCCGCGCTGGAGGCGGACGTGGCCGTGGTCGCCGCCTACGGGCTGCTCCTGCCGCAGGCCGTGCTCGACGCGCCGCGGCTGGGCTGCATCAACGTCCATGCCTCGCTGCTGCCGCGCTGGCGCGGCGCCGCGCCGATCCACCGGGCGGTGATGGCGGGGGACGCGCGCACCGGCATCTGCATCATGCAGATGGAGGCCGGGCTCGACACCGGCCCGGTCCTTTTGCGCGAGGCGACCGATATCGCGCCCACCGACACCACGGGGGACCTGCATGACCGTCTGTCGCAGATGGGCGCGCGGCTGACGCTGGACGCGCTGCGCGGCCTCGAAAGCCTGTCGCCCGTGCCGCAGCCCGCCGATGGCGTGACCTATGCCGCCAAGATCGACAAGTCCGAGGCCGCGATCGACTGGGGCTGGGAGGCGGGCACGTTGCTGCGCCAGATCAACGGGCTGTCGCCCTTTCCCGGCGCTTTCGTGACCCGCGACGGTCAGCGGCTGAAGCTGCTGCGCGCCGGACCCTCCGATGCGGATGCGGAGCCCGGCCGCCTGGCCGATGCGCCGGGGCTCGTCGTCGGCGCGCGCGGCGGCGCCATCGCGCTTCTCGAGTTGCAACCGGCCGGCAAGGCGCCGATGTCCGGCGAGGCCTTCCGCAACGGCGCGCGCCTCGCCCCCGGCGATCCATTGGGAGATTGAGCCATGTTTCCGACCATTATGGGCACCGTCGTGATCGCTGGCATCATCGGATACCTCTCCGAAAAGACCGGCTGGACGCATAACGGCATCCTGCAGAGCATCATCATCTGCATCGGCGGCGCCTTCCTGATGTATTTCGTGACGCTGATGTTCGGGATCGGCTTCCGCTCGCCCGGGATCAACGCCATCGCGGCCTCGGTCGGCGCGCTGATCATCGTCCCCTTCCACTGGCGGCGCTGAGCGGCCCGCGCGGCGGGCCCGTCCGGTCGGGGCAGAGAGGGGCTGGCCGTCCCGCCTGCGGCATGGTCGGATGCGCGCGATGGAATACGACATCGTCATCGTCGGCGCGGGGACCGCGGGCTGCCTGCTCGCCAACCGGCTGAGCGCCGACCCGGCCACGCGCGTCCTGCTACTCGAGGCGGGCGGGCGCGACAGCTATCCCTGGATCCACGTCCCCGCGGGGTATCTCTACACGATGGGCAACCCGCGCACCGACTGGTGCCTGCGGACCGAGCCGATCCCCGGCCTTGCGGGCCGCGCGCTGAATTATCCGCGCGGCCGCGTGCTGGGCGGCTGCAGCAGCATCAACGGCATGATCTACATGCGCGGGCAGGCCGCCGATTGGGACGGCTGGGCACAGATGGGCCATCGTGGCTGGGGCTGGGCGGACATGCTGCCGCATTTCAAGCGCCACGAGGCCCATGTCGACGGCGGCGACGACCTGCATGGCGCGACGGGCGAATTGCGGGTGGACCGCCAGCGGCTGCACTGGCCGATCCTCGACGCGGTGCGCGACGCGATGGTGGCCCAAGGCGTGCCCGAGACGCGCGACTTCAACCGCGGCGACAACGAGGGCGTGGGTTACTACCAGGTGACGCAGCGCGGCGGGCGGCGTCTGTCGGCGGCCGGCGCGTTCCTGAGGCCCGCGCGGCGGCGGCCGAACCTGACCGTCTCGGTGGGCGCGCAGGTGGCGCGGATCGTGATCGAGGGCGGCGCGGCGCGGGGCGTGGACCTGGTGGACGGCACGCGGATCGCGGCGCGCCGCGTGATCCTGTCGGCCGGCGCCATCGGCTCGCCGCATCTGCTGGAGTTGTCTGGCGTCGGAGACGGCGCGCGGCTGCAGCGCCTCGGGATCCCGGTGGTGCACGACCTGCCGGATGTCGGCGATCACATGCAGGATCACCTGCAGATGCGGCCCGTCTTCCGCGTCCGGAACGCGGTGACGCTGAACGACCGGGCGGCGACGCTCTGGGGCAAGGTCCGGATCGGGCTGGAATACGCGCTGCGGCGGACCGGGCCGCTATCGATGGCGCCGAGCCAGCTGGGCGCGTTCATCCGGTCGGGCGAGCATGTCGCGACGCCGGATCTGCAGTACCATTTCCAACCGCTCAGCCTCGAGCAATTCGGCGGCGATCTGGACCCGTTCCCGGCGGTGACGGCCAGCGTCTGCAACCTGCGGCCCGCCTCGCGCGGGGCGGTCCATGCGGTCAGCCCGGACCCCGGCGTCCCGCCCGCGATCCAGCCGAATTACCTCTCCGAGGAATCCGACCGCATCACCGCGATGCGTGCGATGGAAAAGACCCGCGCGTTGTTCCGCGCCGCGCCGCTGGCCCCCCACGCGCCCGAGGAAGTGCGGCCGGGCGAGGCGCATACCCAGCGCGAGGCGCTCATCGCCGAGGTGGCGCGCAACGCGTCCAGCATCTTCCACCCGGTCGGCACCTGCGGGATGGGCCGGGTGGTGGACGACCGCCTGCAGGTGAAGGGCGTCGCGGGGCTGCACGTGGTCGATGCGAGCGTGATGCCGACGATCGTGTCCGGCAACACCAACGCGCCCGTCCTGGCCATCGCCGAGAAGGCCGCGGGGCTGATCGCGCCCTAGGGCCGGCCGGCCGCGTGCCGCGCGTCGATCTCGTCATGGGCGGCGACGATCTCGGGCGGCCAGGTCGATTTGATATAGGCCAACGCGGCGGCGATCTCGGCATCGCTCAGCACCTCGCCGAAGCCCGGCATCGCGCTCTCGTAGCCGCCGCCGACCATCGCGGCGGGCCCCGCCTTCGTCAGCGCGATCAGCATCTCGGACGGGTGGTGCCAGGTATGGCCCGACGCGTCATGCGGCGGGGCGGGCAGGAGGCCGTCCGGCCCGCGCTGCCGCCAGTCGGGCTGGCCCGCCAGATCGGCCCCGTGGCAGGCCGCGCATTGCGCGTCATAGACCGCCCGGCCCAGCGCAACGGTCCGCGGGTCCTCGTGGCGCAGCAGCGGCGCCGCGCCATCCCCGGCGGCGACCGGCCAGACCAGCCAGCCGAGGAGGGCTGTCGCGAGGAGCAGGCTGGTCAGCAGAAGGCGGCGCATGGGGTCTCCGGGGTCGTTCGGGAATGCGGATGTCAGCCTTCCCGCGGGGGAAGGGAAGTCACGAGACCGTCAGCGCCCGGTCGCTCTGGAACCGGTCGACCCGCCGCCGCAGCGCACCCAGGAGCGACCGGTGCTCCGCTAGGTGAAAGCCGTGCAGCGGCAGCGCGACGCCGTGGTCGATCCGCGCCGCGCGGGTCGCGTGGCGGGCGACGGTCTTCGCCATCACGAAGAGTCGGGCCGAGCTTTGCTGGCCGGATGCTTCGGGCAGGTAGACCCCGACGGTCGCGCCGCCCGGATCCCGAAGGCGATGCACCTCGCCGATGCGGGCCCAGGGCAGGTGCAGATCCTCCGTCCCGTCGGACCAGTGCAGGCCCGTATCGACGATCCGCAGCTCAGCCCCCGCGCCATCGGCGGGCAGGCGCCGCCAGGCGACGCGGATCTTGTAGACCGCCAGCAGGACCAGGGTCAGGAGCGGCGTCGCAATCACGGCCCATAGGAAGGGATCGCCGGTCACCCAAGGCCGCTCCTCCGGCGCGAGCCAGCTCAGCGCCCAGACCGGCACGATCAGCGAGGCGAAGGCGCCATAAGCGGCGCGGCGCCGCCGGCGCAGGTCCCGGGCGGATATCGCGAAGACCTCGATGTAGGCGGCGTCGGTCATGGCCGGCGGCCTAGCGGCCGTCTTCGGCGGTATCATGACGCGATCGGGGCGCGCCTTTACCCGCCTGCGCGCGGCCCTTAGATCGGAGCTGGACCTGCCGAGGATCGCCGCCATGACCAAGCCGCCCCTGACCCTCCACCTCGCCGCGCCGCGCGGCTTCTGCGCGGGCGTGGACCGGGCGATCAAGATCGTCGAGATGGCGCTGCAGAAATGGGGCGCCCCGGTCTATGTGCGCCACGAAATCGTGCACAACGCCTTCGTCGTCGACGGGCTGCGCGCCAAGGGGGCCGTCTTCGTCGAGGAACTGGACGAATGCCCGCCCGACCGCCCGGTGATCTTCAGCGCGCATGGCGTGCCGAAATCGGTGCCGGCTGAGGCGCGGGCGCGCGAGATGGTCTTCGTCGACGCGACCTGTCCGCTGGTCTCCAAGGTCCATATCGAGGCCGCGCGCCACCACGAGGCGGGGCTGCAGGTGGTCATGATTGGCCATGAAGGCCACCCGGAGACGGTGGGAACGATGGGCCAGTTGCCCGAAGGCGAGGTCCTGCTGGCCGAGACCGTGGCCGATGTCGCGGCGCTCAGGCCCCGCGATCCCGACCGGCTGGCCTTCATCACGCAGACGACGCTCTCGGTGGACGACACCGCCGATATCGTCGCCGCGCTGATGGCGCGCTTCCCGGCGATCGTCGGACCGCACAAGGAAGACATTTGCTACGCCACCACCAACCGGCAGGAGGCGGTGAGGGCGATGGCGCCGGATTGCGACGCGATCCTGGTGGTGGGCGCGCCCAATTCGTCCAATTCCCGGCGGCTGGTCGAGGTCGGGATGAAGGCCGGCTGCCCCTATGCCCAGCTCGTGCAGCGCGCCTCCGAGATCGACTGGCGTGCGCTCGACGGCGCGGGATCGGTCGGGATCACCGCCGGGGCCTCGGCCCCCGAGGTGCTGATCGAGGAGGTGATCGACGCCTTCCGCGACCGCTTCGAGATCACGGTGAAACCGGTCGTCACCGCCGAGGAGAACGTGGAGTTCAAGGTCCCCCGCGTGTTGCGCGAGCCGGCGTGACGCCCTTCGATCCGGACCGCGTTCTGGCGCTGCCGCTGGTGGCGAACCTGGCGACGGTCACCGCGGATGGCGCGCCGCGCAACGCGCCCGTCTGGTTCGCCTGGGAGGCGGGGGTGATGTGGATGCTGGGCGCGGAAGACGGCGCCTCGGTCCGGCGCCTGGCGCGCGATCCGCGCTGCGCGGTCGAGGTTGTGGAATATGACAACGAAGCGGGCGTCATGCGCCATGTCGGGCTGCGCGGCACGGCCACGGTCGAGCCCATGGACCCGGCCCTCTTCCGCCGCCTGCTGGCCCGCTATCTCGGACCGGAGGCCGGCTGGAACCCCTGGTTCATCACCGAGGTCGCGCGGATCGAGGATCCGGCCGGCTGCCTGATCCGCCTCGCGCCCGAGAGCGTCTTCACCAACGACGTTTCCTTCTTCCGGACCGGGCCCGCGCTGGCCTGACGCCGGGGGGATTCGCGACGATGCGGGGCGGCGCGGGCGCGACGCTTGCCTCGTGGGCGCGATGCGGGCAGGGTCCGATTCATGATCTCCGCCCAGTTCCTCCTCACCGCCTTCGTCGTCTGCGCCGCTCCCGGCACGGGCGTGGTCTACACGCTTGCGATGGGGCTGGGCCGGGGCAGGCGGGCCGCGCTGGCCGCGGCGCTGGGCTGCACCTTCGGCATCGTGCCCGCGCTGCTTGCGGCGATGCTGGGTCTGGCGGCGGTGCTGCACGCCTCGGCGCTTCTGTTCAACATCGTGAAGCTCGCGGGCGTGGCCTATCTTCTGTGGATGGCCTGGGGTGCGCTGCAGCAAACCGGCGCGCTGGCGGTCCGGGCGGATCGCGGCACCGGCTCGCTGACGCGGGTCGCCTGGCGCGGCACGGTCATCAACGTGCTCAACCCGAAGCTGTCGATCTTCTTCCTGGCGCTGCTGCCGCCCTTCCTGTCGGGCAATCCGGCCAGTGCGACCTTCGAGATGGCGGCGCTGGGCGCGGTGTTCATGGCGATCACCTTCGGGCTCTTCGCGCTCTACGGGCTGTTCGCGGGCGCGCTGCGCGACCGGGTGCTGGGCTCCGAGCGGGCGGTGGCCTGGCTCAACCGCGCCTTCGCCGCGGTCTTCGCCGCGCTGGCCGGTCGGCTGGCGCTGGAACGCGCCTGAGGGGTTTCGCGCGGCCGCCGCCCGTGGCAATTGCCGGCCCATGCTAGACGCGCGCATCCCCCGTTCCGCCCTGATCCTCGGCCTCGCCGGCCTGCTGCCCTTTGCCTGGGGCGTCGCCACACTGTGGTTCCCGCAGCTGGCGCTGCAGACCGTCGCGCTGATCGGGCCGCGCTTCATCGGGCCCTATGTGGGGCTGTTCTACGGCGCGGTGATCCTGAGCTTCATGTCCGGCGTCCTGTGGGGATTCGCAACCAAGGCCGAGGGGCAGGTGGCGGCCACGGGCTACGCGCTGTCGGTCCTGCCGGCGCTTTGGGTCTTCTTCACCACCGGGGGCGGGGACCAGGCGGCGGCGATCGCGCTGATGGCGGGGTTCGTGGGCTTGCTGGGGCTGGACTGGCTGTTCTGGAACCAGGGGCTGGCGCCCGCGTGGTGGATGAAGCTGCGCCTGATCCTGACGGCGGGCGTCGTGGCCTGCTTGCTGCCGGTGGCGCTGTGACCGACGACCGCACGCGCGCCGTCTACGACTCGAAGGCCGCCGACTACGCCGCGCGGTTCGACTCCGAGATCCCGCAGGACCTGCGTGACTTCGCCGCCCGCCTCCCCGCGGGGGGCAAGGTTCTCGACCTGGGCAGCGGACCCGGCGGCATGGCCGGCTGGCTGGCCGGGCAGGGCTTTGTGGTCGAAGCCTGGGACGCCTCGACCGAGATGGTGGCGCTGGCCGCGCGCCATCCGGGCGTCACGGCGCGGCAGGCGGTGTTCTCCGACCTGGAGGCCCGCAGGGTCTATGATGGAATCTGGGCCAGCTTCTCGCTTCTGCACGCCCCGCGCGCCGATCTGCCCGGCCTGATCGACCGCATCGCCCGCGCGCTGCGGCCGGGCGGGACGGCCTATGTCGCGATGAAGCTCGGCACCGGCGAGACGCGTGACGCGCTGGGCCGCTTCTACAGCTACGTGAGCGAGGCGGAGCTTCGCGACTGGCTGGAACAGGCGGGGCTGACGGTGGACGCGACGCGCACCGGCCACGCGAAGGGCCTGGCCGGGACCGACGATCCTTTCGTCACGGTCTTCGCGCATGGCTGAACTCTTCGCCTATACGGACGGGGCCTGCTCGGGCAATCCGGGGCCGGGCGGCTGGGGCGTGCTGCTGATCGCGCGCGAGGGCGACGCCGTCGTCAAGGAGCGCGCGCTCAAGGGCGGCGAGGCCGAGACCACCAACAACCGGATGGAGCTTCTGGCCGCGATCCACGCGCTCGAGGCGCTGGGCCGATCCTCCAAGCTGACCGTCGTGACCGACAGCGCCTATGTGAAGGGCGGCATCACCGGCTGGCTGCACGGCTGGAAGCGAAACGGCTGGAAGACCTCGACCCGCAAGCCGGTGAAGAACGAGGATCTCTGGCGCCGGCTGGACGAGGCCGCGGCGCGTCACGACGTGACCTGGGAATGGGTCAAGGGCCATGCCGGCCACCCTGAGAACGAGCGCGCCGACGAGCTGGCGCGGGCGGGCATGGCGCCCTTCAAGGACAAGCGCGCGTGACCCTGCTGCTGGCTCTCGATCTGGCGGCGGCGCTGGTCTTCGCGGTCACGGGCGCGCTGGTGGCGGCGCGCGCGCAGCTCGACCCGATCGGCTTCATCTTCGTGGCCTGCCTGACCGCGGTGGGCGGCGGCACGGTGCGCGACCTGCTCCTGGGGCGCGAGCCGGTCTTCTGGATCGCCGATCCCGCGCCCGTCGCGGTGGCCGGAACGGCGGCGATCGCCGTCTTCTTCACCCATCATCTGGTGGCGTCGCGGCTGGCGGTGATCGTCTGGCTGGATGCGGTGGCGCTGTCGGTCGCGGTGGCGGCGGGCGTCGGGGTGGCCTACGGGCTGGACCTGCCGGTCTGGACGCAGCTGGTGATGGGGATCGTGACGGGATGCTTCGGCGGGCTGATGCGCGACGTGGTCTGCAACGAGGTGCCGCTGGTGCTGAAGGCGGGCGAACTCTACGTGACCGCGGCCCTGGCCGGGGGCGCGGCGGCGGTCCTGGCGCGCGAACTGGTCGGGCCAGGGGCCCTGGCGCTGGGTGCCTGCATGCTGGTGACCTTCGCGCTGCGCGCGGGCTCGGTCCGCTTCGGCTGGCGGCTGCCGGGCTGGCGCGAACGACCGCCCAAGCCGCGCTAGTCGGCCTCGGGCCGCGGCTCGCGCGGGGGGCGGCCGATGACCTCGCGTAGGTCGTCGAGCTCGATGAAATTGTCGGCCTGTCGTCGCAGCTCGTCGGCGATCATCGGCGGCTGGCTGCGCAGGGTCGAGCAGATCGAGACGCGCACGCCCTTGCGTTGCAGGGCCTCGACCAGCGGGCGGAAATCCCCGTCGCCCGAGAAGAGCACGATATGGTCGACATGCTCGGCGGTTTCGAGCGCGTCGACCGTCAGCTCGATATCCATGTTGCCCTTCACCTTGCGGCGGCCCTGCGCGTCGGTGAACTCCTTGGCGGGCTTCGTGACGAGCATGAAGCCGTTATATTGCAGCCAGTCCACCAGCGGGCGGATGGGCGAGTATTCCTCGTTCTCCAGCAGGGCCGTGTAGTAGAAGGCGCGCAGCAGCTTGCCGCGGCGGACGAACTCCTGCCGCAGGAGCCGGTAGTCGATGTCGAAGGAGAGCGCGCGCGCCGCGGCGTAGAGGTTGGAGCCGTCAATGAAGAGCGCCAGGCGCTCATCCTTATAAAACATGGTTTTGCCTTCTGGACCTTCGACCTCGGAAAGGCGGTCGAGGCGGTAGTGTGCGACCCAGGATTGTAATCCCCGCCTGAAATACACGGAATGGTCGTATACAATGATACATCTTATTGCTCTGGGAGCCAATAATCGCGAAAGCGCATCTGCAAATATGCAGAGCCTCGCGCGGGCGCTCGCGCGGCTGGGCGGCGTCCGGCGGCTGTCGCGGCCCTGGCGCAGCCCGGCCTGGCCGCCCGGATCGGGGCCGGATTTCGTCAACGCCGCGGCATTGGTCGCCGGGCCGGCCGATCCGCAGGCGATGCTGGCGCGGCTGCATGGCGTGGAGGCCCGCGCCGGGCGGGTGCGCGACCGGCGTTGGGGGCCGCGCGTGCTGGATCTGGACCTGCTGGCGAGCGGCGGCCTCGTGCGGCCCGACCCTTGGGCGCAGCGGGCCTGGGCGGAGCTCGCGCCCGCCGCACAGGCGCGCGTCGCGCCGGACCGGCTGATCCTGCCGCATCCCCGGCTGGCCGATCGCGGCTTCGTGCTGGCGCCCCTGGCCGAGATCGCGCCCCGCTGGCGCCACCCGGTGACGGGCCGCAGCGTCGCCGCGATGTGGGCCGCGCTGCCGCTGGAGCGGCGGGCGGGGCTCCGCCCGATGGTCTGGAGATGACCGCGATTTGACGCGCCCGGCCCTTGCCAACCCGCGGCGATCCCAATAAGTCAAGCTTTTCCTGCCCCCGACTGAGGTGTCCCGCATGGCCCGCGTTACCGTCGAAGACTGCGTCGACAAGGTTCCGAACCGTTTCGAGCTGGTGATGCTCGCCGCGCACCGCGCGCGCGAAATCGCCACCGGCAGCCCCGTGACCGTCGACCGCGACAACGACAAGAACCCCGTCGTTGCCCTGCGCGAGATCGCCGACGAGACGCAGCAGGCCGATGACCTGCGCGAGCGCCTGATCGAGTCGAACCAGACCCAGATCGAGGTCGACGAGCCGGAAGAGGAATCCATGTCGCTCCTGATGGGCGTCGAGAAGGATGCCCCCGCCCAGGACGACATGTCCGAGGAGAAGCTGCTGCGCGCGCTGATGGAGGCGCAAGGCCAGCAATAACCACGGGAGGCGCGCGCGGAGATGATCGAGGTCGAGGACCTGATCGCGCTCGTGCGCGCCTACAATCCCAGGACCGATGCGGCACTGATCCGCAAGGCCTACGATTACGGCCGCGAGATGCATGCGGGCCAGACCCGCCGCTCCGGCGAGCCGTATTTCTCCCATCCCGTCGAGGTCGCCAGCCTGCTGACCGAGCAGCGGCTCGACGACGCCACGATCATCACCGCGCTTCTGCACGACGTGATCGAGGACACGCGCTCGACCTATGGCGATATCGAGGCCCAGTTCGGCACCGAGATCGCCGAGCTGGTCGATGGCGTCACCAAGCTGACCAATCTCGAGCTGAACTCGTCGGAGACCAAGCAGGCGGAGAATTTCCGCAAGCTCTTCATGGCGATGTCCAAGGACCTGAGGGTCATCCTCGTCAAGCTGACCGACCGGCTGCACAACATGCGCACCATTCGCCACATGGCGCCGGTGAAGCAGGCCCAGAAGGCGCATGAGACGATGGAGATCTATGCACCGCTGGCCGGGCGCATGGGCATGCAATGGATGCGCGAGGAGCTCGAGGACCTGGCCTTCTCGGTGCTCAACCCCGAGGCCCGCAACTCGATCCTGCGTCGCTTCGTGACCCTGCAGCGCGAGAGCGGCGACGTCATCCGGCGCATCACCTCCGATATCGAGAGCGAGCTGGAGCGCGCCGAGATCGAGGCCACCGTGATCGGACGCGCCAAGCGGCCCTTCTCGATCTGGCGGAAGATGGAGGAGAAGCAGATCGGCTTCTCGCGCCTGTCGGATATCTACGGCTTCCGCATCGTCACCGGGACCGAGGCCGACTGCTACCGCGCGCTGGGCGTGATTCACCAGCGCTGGCGCTCGGTCCCCGGGCGCTTCAAGGACTACATCAGCCAGCCCAAGTCGAACGGCTACCGCTCGATCCACACCACGGTGTCGGGGCGCGACGGCAAGCGCGTCGAGGTGCAGATCCGTACCCGCGAGATGCACGAGGTGGCCGAGCGGGGCGTCGCCGCGCACTGGTCCTACCGCGACGGGGTGCGCGCCGAGAATCCCTTCGCCGTCGACCCGGCCGAATGGCTGCGCTCGATGACCGAACGGTTCGAGGAAGCCGCCGACCATGCCGAGTTCATGGAGGCGGTGAAGCTGGAGATGTACACCGACCAGGTGTTCTGCTTCACGCCCAAGGGCGACGTGATCAAGCTGCCCAAGGGCGCGACGCCCATCGATTTCGCCTACGCGATCCACACCCGGATCGGGCACCGGACGGTGGCCGCCAAGGTCGACGGGATGCGCGTGCCGCTCTGGACGCGGCTCCGCAACGGGCAGTCGGTCGAGGTCGTCACCGCCGAGGCGGCGACCCCGCAGGCCACCTGGATCGACATCGCCTCGACCGGCCGGGCCAAGTCCGCGATCCGCCGCGCGCTCAAGGCCGAGCGCAAGCAGGGCCATGTCCGGCTCGGGCGCGAACTGGCCCGCGCGGCCTTCGCCCATGTCGGCAAGCGCGCGACCGAGAAGGCGCTCGACACCGCCGCCGACGAGCTGGGCTACGAGGGGGGCGAGGACCTGCTGGCGGCCATCGGCGCCTCGCAGGTCAGCGCGCGCGAGGTGACGCAGACGCTCTATCCCGAGCTCGCGCAGGCCCGGCCCGCCCCCGATGTGCGCCCCGAGGAGGCGATCGTGGGTCTCGACCCGAAGGCCCATTTCGACCGCGGCGCCTGCTGCCAGCCGGTCCCGGGCGAGCGGATCGTGGGCATCACCAACAAGGGCCGCGGTGTCACCGTCCACGCCATCGACTGCCCTGTCCTGGCCGAGCTGGAGGACCAGCTCGAACGCTGGATCGACCTGCGCTGGCATCCCGGCCACCACGCCGCGACCTGGGCGGTGACGCTCGACATGACGATCTCGAACGATCCCGGGGTGCTGGGCCGGATTTGCACGTTGATCGCCGAGCAGAACGCCAATATCTCCGACCTGCGCTTCGTCGACCGGAAACCCGATTTCTTCCGTCTTCTCATCGACGTCGAGGTCCGGGACGGCGAGCATCTGCACGCGGTCGTCTTGGCCTGCGAGACCGACAGCGACGTGGCGCAGATCGAACGCCATCGCGCCGAGACCACCCGGAAGGAGCCGCGGGACGCGGTTCCGGCCTGAGCCGAAGGAGGCCCGCGCCAGCCCGTGTTCAAGCGTCGCGACAGGTTGCCCGTCTGGCAGACGGTGGCTCATGCGCTCTGGCCGCGGGGCGGCTGGAAGCGGGCGGCCGTCTACGTCAAGCACCGCGTGCGCCGGCTGCCCGACACGCCGCGCAAGATCAGCCGTGGCATCATGGTCGGCGTCTTCACCACCTTCACGCCGCTCTACGGGCTGCATTTCGTGCTGGCCGCGCTCCTGGCCTGGATCGTGCGCGGCAATGTCATGGCCGCGTTGCTGGGCACCTTCTTTGGCAACCCGCTGACCTATGTGCCGATCGCGGTCGTCTCGCTGAATCTCGGCCACTGGATGCTGGGGACGCGGGCGCGCGGCGAGATCGACGAGAACATCTTCGGCAAGTTCTACGGCGCGGGCCAGGACCTGTTCTGGAACGGCTGGTACTGGCTGCGCGGCGTGCCCGTCGACTGGACCGCGACCCGCGTCTTCTACGAGACGGTGTTCCTGCCCTGGACCGTCGGCGGGCTGATCCCCGGCCTGTTCACCGGCATCGCCGCCTACACAATCAGCCTTCCGCTGATCGAGGCCTACCAGCGCCGCCGCCGCGGGCTATTGAAGAAGAAGCTGGACGAAATCCGGCGCAAGGCCGCGCAGCGCGCCGCCGAGAAGAAATCGAAAGGGGGAGCCAATGGATAGGCTCAGGCTTGGCGTGAACATCGACCACGTCGCGACGATCCGCAACGCGCGGGGCGGCGACAATCCCGACCCGGTGCGCGCCGCGCTTCTCGCGCAGTCCGCCGGGGCCGACGGCATCACCGCGCATCTGCGCGAGGACCGCCGCCACGTGCGCGACGCCGACATGAAGGCCATCGCCGAAGCCATCGACATCCCGCTCAATTTCGAGATGGCCGCCACCGAGGAGATGCAGCGGATCGCGCTCGCGACGAAGCCGCATGCCGTCTGCCTGGTCCCCGAGCGGCGCGAGGAGCGCACGACCGAGGGCGGGTTGGAGGTCGCGGGCGACGCCGACCGCCTGACCGCCTACATCGCGCCCTTCACCGAGGCCGGCGCGCGCGTCTCGCTCTTCGTCGCGCCGGATCCGCGCCAGATCGAGGCGTCGGCCCGCGTCGGGGCCGCGGTGATCGAGCTGCATACCGGCGCCTATTGCGACGCCGTGGCCGAGGGTCGGACCGAGGAGGCCGCGGCCGAGCTGGAGCGCCTGACCGCCGCCGCGGCGCAGGCGCATGATCTGGGGCTGGAGGTCCATGCCGGGCACGGTCTGGCCTATGACAACGTGACGCCTATCGCCGCGATCCCGCAGGTCGTCGAGCTGAATATCGGCCATTTCCTGATCGGCGAGGCGGTGTTCCGCGGCCTGCCCGCCGCGCTGGCCGAGATGCGCCGCCTGATGGATCTCGCGCGGGGGGCCTAGGATGACGGCGGTCGATAGTCTTCTGCTGGGTCTCGCCACCTTCGCGGTGGTCTGCGCCTCGCCCGGCCCCGCGATCCTGACCGTCGTCCAGACGGCGATGGCCCGCGGGCTGCGCCCCGCGCTGATGCTGGCGCTCGGCCTGTCGCTGGCGCTGGGGGTCTGGGGGCTGCTCGCCGCGGCGGGCTTCGGCGTGGTGCTGGCCGCCGCGCCTTCGGCCCTTCTCCTGCTCAAGATCCTCGGCGGCGGCTATCTGCTGTGGCTCGCCTTCGCCTCCGGCCGCGCCGCCGCGTCCGACGAACCGGTCCGGGCGCGGGCCGCGGCGGGCTTCCGGGCGGGGCTCGTCCTCAACCTGTCGAACCCGAAGGCGGTCTTCGCATGGACGGCCACGATCGCGGTCGGCACGCCGGCCGCCGCGCCGGGCCTGGCCTGGCTGCTGGTGCCCCTCGCCACGATCCTGGCCGTGGCCATCAACGGAGGGTACGCGCTGGTCTTCTCGCGCCGGGCGATGCGCCGCGCCTATGACCGCACCCGCCGCTGGATCGACGGAATGGCCGCGGCCCTGTTCGGCCTCGCGGGTCTCGCGCTGATCCGGGACGGCCTGATCGGGGCGGTCCGGCGCGCATGATCATCGGCATCGGCACCGACCTCGCCAATATCGACCGGATCCAGGGCGTCCTCGACCGGTTCGGCGACCGATTCCGCAACCGCGTCTTCACCGAGGCCGAGCAGCGCAAGGCCGAGCGGCGCCGCGACGTCGCGGGCACCTATGCCAAGCGCTGGGCCGCGAAGGAGGCTTGCTCGAAGGCGCTGGGCACCGGGCTGCGCATGGGCATCGCCTGGAAGGACATGCACGTCACGAACCTTCGGACCGGCCAGCCGATCATGCATGTCACCGGCTGGGCGGCCGAGCGGCTGGAGCGGATGACCCCCGACGGCCACGAGGCGCTGATCCATGTCTCGCTCACCGACGATCACCCCTGGGCACAGGCCTATGTCGTGATCGAGGCGCGGCCCCGCGCCTGACGCGCCGCACGCCGCGGCGGCCCCGGTTGACAGCATCCGGGGGCCGGGGCAGGGGAGGCGAGCTATCCAGGGAGCGGTCATGGCGGAGAAGAAGGAAGGCATCCTCGAGACGGTGAAGACCATCGTCTGGGCGCTGGTCATCGCGGGTCTGTTCCGCACGCTGTTCTTCCAGCCGTTCTGGATCCCCTCGGGCTCGATGAAGGACACGCTGCTGATCGGCGACTTCCTCTTCGTCAACAAGATGGCCTACGGCTATTCGCGCCATTCCTGCCCGTTCTCGATCTGCCCGATCTCGGGCCGCATCTTCGGCTCCGAGCCGCAGCGCGGCGACGTGATCGTGTTCCGCCATCCGGTCAACGGCACCGATTTCATCAAGCGGCTGGTCGCGCTGCCCGGCGACACGGTGCAGATGAAGGCGGGCATCCTGCATCTCAACGGCGCGCCCGTGCCGACCGAACCCATGCCGCCCTTCATCGAGATCAAGGAGCCGCAGGGCCCGCAGCGCCTGACGCCGCGCTGCTCCAACGAGCCGGTGGGCCTTGGCGGCGAATGCATCAAGGAGCGGTTTCTCGAGACGCTGCCCGGCTCGGACGGGCCGCACCACGTGCTCGACATCGCCCGCACCCAGACCGACGACACGCCGCTCTTCACCGTGCCCGAGGGCGAGTATTTCTTCATGGGCGACAACCGCGACAATTCCCGCGACAGCCGCGTGCCGCGCTCGGTCGGCGGCGTGGGCTTCGTGCCCTATGAGAACCTCATCGGCCGCGCGGACCGCGTCATCTTCTCCTCCGCCGGGTCGCGGATGCTGTTCTTCTGGACCTGGCGCCTCGACCGCTTCTTCGAGGAGATCGTTTGAAGCTGTCGCGCGAACTCGACGCCTTCCAGGACCGGATCGGGCATCGCTTCGCCCGCCCGGACCTGCTGGTCCGCGCCATGACCCACGCCTCGATCGCCTCGGACACCCGGCCCGACAACCAGCGGCTGGAATTCCTGGGCGACCGCGTTCTGGGCCTCGTCATGGCCGAGGCGCTGATGGGCTCGGACAAGGAAGCCGCCGAGGGCCAGCTCGCCCCGCGCTTCAACGCGCTCGTCCGCAAGGAGACCTGCGCCGAGGTCGCGCGCGAGATCGACCTCGGGGCGGTGCTCAAGCTGGGCAAGTCCGAGCAGGTGACCGGCGGCCGCCGCAAGATGGCGCTTCTGGGCGACGCGATGGAGGCGCTGATCGCCGCCGTCTACCGCGATGCCGGCCTCGACGCGGCGCGCGCCATGGTGCTGCGGCTCTGGGGCGACCGGGTCGCGCGGGTCGAGAGCGATGCCCGCGACCCCAAGACCGCGCTCCAGGAATGGGCGCAGGCGCGCGGCATGAAGCCGCCGGTCTACGCCGTGGCCGATCGCTCCGGCCCTGACCACGCCCCGGTCTTCCGGATCCGGGCGGAACTGGCCGACGGGCGGGGCGCGGAGGGCGAGGCGCCCTCCAAGCGCGCCGCCGAACAGGCCGCCGCGAGCGCGCTGCTGGCGGAACTGGACGGCTGAGGCGCGCTTGCCCGTTCCCATTCGGGCCGACAGCGCCTAGATGCCCCTCATGAATGATCAGACCACCCGCGCGGGCTTCGTGGCCCTGATCGGCGAGCCCAACGCGGGCAAGTCGACCCTTCTCAATCGCATGGTCGGGGCCAAGGTCTCGATCGTGACCCACAAGGTGCAGACAACGCGCGCCCGGATCCGCGGCGTCGCGATGGAGGGCGCGTCGCAGCTCGTCTTCGTCGACACGCCCGGCCTGTTCCGCCCGCGCCGCAAGCTCGACCGCGCCATGGTCGCCGCCGCCTGGACCGGCGCGGCGGATGCCGATGTCATCGTCCTGCTGATCGAGGCGCATCGCGGCCTGACCGAAGGCGTCGAGGCGATCCTCGCCGGGCTGGAGGAGCGCGGCACGGCCGGCCGGCCGGTCCTGCTCGCCATCAACAAGATCGACCGCGTCGAGGCGCCCAAGCTGCTGGCGCTGACCCAGAAGATGAACGAGCGCTATGCCTTCGACGGCACCTTCCTGATCTCGGCCGAGAAGGGGCATGGCGTGCAGGACCTGCGCGCCGATCTCGCCGGGCGGATGCCCGAGGGCCCCTGGCTCTATCCCGAGGACCAGATCGCCGACCTGCCGCTGCGGATGATCGCTGCCGAGATCACGCGCGAGAAGCTGACGCTGCGCCTGCATCAGGAGCTGCCTTACCAGCTCACCGTCGAGACCGAGGGCTGGGAGGAGCGGCCCGACGGCTCGGTGCGCATCGACCAGGTGATCTACGTCATCCGCGACGGCCACAAGGGCATCGTGCTGGGCAAGAAGGGCGAGACCACAAAGGCGGTGGGGCAGGCGGCCCGTGCCGAGCTCGAGGAATTCCTCGGCCACCGCGTCCATCTCTTCCTGCAGGTCCGCGTCCGCCCCGGCTGGCTGGAGGAGCGCGAGCGCTTCGACGCGATGGGGCTCGACTTCTCGGACGGCGCGGGATGATCGGGACGTCCTCCGGCCGGGCGTATCGCCGAGGTACGCGCGCACGGCGCGGCGGGGGGGCGGCCCTCCGACCCGGCCCGTGACGCGCCTGACCGCGTCCTTCTGGGTGGCCGCCTATCGCAAGCGGCTCGAGATGCAGGGCATCCCCTGCTTCGTCGT
This sequence comes from Jannaschia sp. GRR-S6-38, assembly GCF_029853695.1. Classification (NCBI taxonomy): domain Bacteria; kingdom Pseudomonadati; phylum Pseudomonadota; class Alphaproteobacteria; order Rhodobacterales; family Roseobacteraceae; genus Jannaschia; species Jannaschia ovalis. Next base: position 555,084 of record NZ_CP122537.1, on the reverse strand, counting down.
GCGCCACGGCGATGACGGCTCGGGCGCGGTGCTGGTCAAGCTCAACACGCTCGACGGGCAGGCGACGGTCTTCCAACGCAGCTTCGACCTGATGACCGGCGAGCGCGCCTGGATCGTGCTGGTCGAGGGACCGGAGGGCGAGTGCGACGCGGCCTGCGCGCGGCAGTCGGGCTTCGATCCCGATATCTGGGTGCTGGAGGTCGAGGATCGCGCCGGGCGCCACCTGCTCGACGGGGACGGGCTGGGCTGATGGAGTGGCGCGATCAGGGCATCGTCCTGGCCGCCCGCCCGCATGGCGAGACCGCCGTGATCCTCGAGCTGTTCACCCGCGAACACGGCCGCCACCTGGGCGTCGTCCATGGTGGCGTCTCGCGCAAGAAGGCCCCCGCGCTGCAGCCCGGCAACCAGCTCGACGCGGTCTGGCGCGCGCGGCTGGAAAGCCACATGGGCACCTGGACGGTCGAGCCGCTGGTCAGCCGGGCCGCGACGATCCTCTCCGACCCGCTGCGGCTCGCGGCGCTCAGCGCCACCTGCGCGCTCTGCGCCTTCATCCTGCCCGAACGCGAGGCGCTGCCCGATTTCCAGGAACGCACCGAGTCGCTTTGCGACGCGATCGCCTCGGGCGAGGGCTGGCTGCGCGACTACGTCTTCTGGGAGATGTCGCTTCTGGAGATCGGCGGCTTCCGCCTCGATCTCTCGGTCTGCGCCGCCGGGGGCGGGGCGAATGACCTGGCCTTCATCAGCCCGCGCACGGGCCGCGCCGTCAGCCGCGCGGGGGCGGGCGAATGGGCCGACCGGCTCCTGGTGCTGCCGGAGCTGATGCTGGGCGGGATGGCGACGCTGGACGGTGTGCTCGCCGCGCTCGAGGTGACGGGCCATTTCCTCGAGAAACGGCTCGCGCCCTCGCTGGGCGAGCGGCCGCTTCCGCCCGCGCGCGGGCGCCTGCTGGCCGCGCTGAAGCGCGAGGCTTAGTTTTCCTGAGGCTCGGCCACAAAGACCATCTCGCGCCCCGCCGCGTCCGACAGGATCAGCACCCGGTCGCTCGCCTCCGCCAGCGTCATCGCCTCCAGCGCCGCGAAGTAGCGCGTCTCGGCCTCGAGCGCGGGGCAGGCGCGGCGCGTGGCGGCGACGGGGCCGATCTCCAGCCAGGGGTAGGGGGCCGATTGCGCGGCGCGGAAGACGTTGCAGGGCCCCGCGCCCAGCGCGAGACTCGGCTCGGGGAAGCGCAGGGTCGCGGGCGCGGCGAAGGGCGCGCCGTCCAGTTCGGTCAGCCGCCAGACCGTGGCGCGGTCGGAATAGCCCGAGATCGTCTCGTCGCCCCGGCAGGCGGCGAGCAGCAGCAGGAGCGCGAGCGCCCTCACGCGTCGAGGGCGATCATGGCGCGGGCGGCGGCGCGCACTGCGTCGTCGGGCGGGATGTAGTCGATGCCCAGCTCGATCCGGGCCTTCTCGCCCGAGATCGGCTCGTTGCGGCCGAGCACCGGCACGAGGCCGCGCAGCGCCGGGTCCATCATCGCGAGCGCGCGGACCAAGAGCCGCGGCGCCGTCCGCGTGGAGATGCCGCGATGAGGCGCCTCGGCGGCGACGATGCGGGCGATGTCGGCGAACCACATCTTGCCCGCCACCAGCAGGAAGCGCCGGCCCGCCGTCGCCGGCGTCTCCAGCGCGACGACATGGGCCCGCGACACGTCGCGGACATCCACGATCTCGAAGGCCACCGGCGGCACCATCGGGTCCTTGCCCGACAGGATGCGGGCGATGATGCCCAGCGAGGTCCCCGCCTCGTCGCCCAGCGGCGGGCCCATCACGAGGCCCGGGCAGATGGTCGTCAGCAGCAGGCCCTCGGCCTCGGCGAAGGCCCAGGCGGCGCGCTCGGCCTCGGTCTTCGAGCGGACATAGGCATTGGCGTTCGGGTGATCGGCACTCGACCAGTCGCGCTCGTCGCGGGGGCGGTCGTCCTCGGGGCGGGGCCCGTTCTCGACCGCGACGACCGAAGAGGTCAGGATCACCCGCGCCACCCCGGCCGCCTTGGCGGCGCGCAGCGCGCGCTCGGTGCCCTCGACCGCCGGGCGGATGATGGTCTGGGGATCGGCCGGGGTCTGCATGATCGGGAAGGGCGAGGCGGTGTGGATCACGGCATCCGTGCCCTGCGCCGCCTCGTTCCAGCCGTCATCCTTCGTCAGGTCGAGCTCGACGAATTCCAGCCGATGCGCCGCGGCCTCGGGCATCAGCGCGCGCACGGCCTCGCCCTTGCCACGGTCGCGCAGCGAGCCGCGCACATGGTGGCCCGCGGCCAGCAAGTCATGGGCGATGCGGCGCGCAAGGAAGCCGGTGATGCCCGTCAGCAGAACCTTCATGCCGCGCCCCTCCCCGAACTGCCGCTCGCCCAGATATGGGTGCGGCGACGCGTCGGCACCAGTCTCGGCGGGCCGGGCGGCGGATTCGGGCGCGCGGGGTGGGCGTCGTGTGGGGCTAGAGACGATGCCTCAGGCCAGCAAGCGGCGCGCGATGACTTGTGCCTGGATCTCGGCTGCGCCCTCGAAGATGTTGAGGATGCGGGCGTCGCAGAGCAGGCGGCTGATCGGGTATTCCAGCGCGAAGCCGTTGCCGCCATGGATCTGCAGCCCGTTATCGGCCGCGGCCCAGGCGGTGCGCGCGCCCAGCAGCTTGGCCATCCCGGCCTGGACGTCGCAGCGGCGCTCGGCATCCTTCTCGGCGGCGGAGTAATAGGTCAGCTGCCGCGTCACCATGATCTCGACCGCCATCATGGCGAGCTTGTTGGCCACGCGCGGGAAGGCGACGAGCGGCTTGCCGAACTGGTTGCGCGTCTCGGCATAGGCGAGGGCCGCGTCGAGCGCCGCCTGCGCCACGCCGATCGCGCGGGCGGCGGTCTGGATGCGAGCGCTCTCGAAGGTCTGCATCAGCTGCTTGAAGCCCTGGCCCTCGGCCCCGCCCAAGAGGTTCTCGCCCTTGACGCGGAAATCGTCGAAATTGACCGTATATTCCTTCATGCCCCGGTAGCCGAGAACCTCGATCTCGCCGCCCGAGATGCCCGGATCCTGCCAGGGCGCCGCATCGGTGCCGGGCGTCTTCTCGGCCAGGAACATGCTCAGCCCGCGGTAATCGTCGGTGCCGGGCACGCTGCGCGCCAGTACGGTCATCATGTGGGTCCGCGCGGCATGGGTGATCCAGGTCTTGTTGCCGTTCAGCACCCAGTCCTCGCCGTCGCGCACCGCCTTGGTGCGCAGCGACCCGAGGTCGGAGCCGGTATTGGGCTCGGTGAAGACGGCGGTGGGCAGCGTCTCGCCCGAGGCGAGGCGGGGCAGCCACTTGTCCTTCTGCTCGGGCGTGCCGCCGCAGAGGATCAGCTCGGCCGCGATCTCGGACCGGGTGCCGAGCGAGCCCACGCCGATATAGCCGCGCGACAACTCCTCCGAGACGACGCACATCGCGGCCTTGGGCAGGCCCAGCCCGCCGTATTCCTCGGGGATGGTCAGGCCGAAGACGCCCATCTCGGCCATCTCGGCGATGATCTCCATCGGGATCAGCTCGTCCTTGAGATGCCATTCATGCGCATGCGGCGCGACCTTCTCGGTCGACCAGCGGCGGAACTGGTCGCGGATCATCTCCAGCTCGTCGTCGAGCCCCGTCGCGCCGAAGGTCGCGTTGGCGGTCGCATCGCGCAGCAGCGCGACGAGGCGGTCGCGCGCGGCCTGGCTGTTGGCGTCCGCGATCAGCGCGGTCACGGCCGGCGTGGCGAAGCCGTCCATGTCGGCGCGCGACAGGCCCATATCGGCGGGGCGGATGATCTCGCCCTGGCTCATCGGGATGCCGCCCGCGACCTGCGCGAAATATTCGCCGAAGGCGATCTGGTGCAGCAGCCGCTCGGCCTCGCCGAAACCGCCCTCGGCCTCCAGCCGCTCGGCCCAGGCCTGCATCTGGCGCAAGGCCTGCGCGTACGTTGTGAGCCAAGCCAGTCCGTGGGTCGCGGCCTGCTCGGCTTCGAGCGCCGCGGCGTCGAGACGCCCGTCCCGCATCACCCGCGCGCCCACCGTCTCGCGCGCCCGCGCGGCAAGCGCGTCGAGCGCATCGGCGGCCGGGCCGGTCAGGGCCAGCAGGTCGGCGAGGACCGGGCCGGAGGCGGGCGCGTCGAGGGGCATGGTCTGACCGTCATGGGGCATCGTGGGGCTCCGGGAAAGGGGAACGTTTCGCAGTTGCAGCGTAACTTAATTCCACGACAAACCCCCGGCAAGGGAATTATCTGACCGCGCCGCCCTGTCGCACTTGTGGCTGGAACGCCCTCGCGCCGGCGCGTAGGCAAGGGCGGATGGAGACGCTTACCCCCTTCCTGTGGACCGCCGCGGTCGCGATCGCCTTCGGGGCGGGGCTGATAAAGGGCTCCATCGGATTCGCGCTGCCGCTGGTGATGGTCTCGGGGCTGTCGACCTTCCTCGATCCGCGGCTCGCGCTGGCGGGCTTGATCCTGCCCGTGCTGATGACCAACGGGATGCAGATCCTGCGCGCCGGCGCCGGGCCCGCCATCGCCGCGACGCGGCTGCATTGGCGCTACGTGCTGATGGTGGTCCTCGCGATCCTGATCGCGGCGCAGGCCGTCACCGCGATCCCGCGACAGGTCTTCTATTTCGTCCTCGGCATCCCGGTCGTGCTGCTATCGGTGGTGCAATTGGCCGGCTGGGTCCTGACGATCCCGCCCGCGCGGCGCATCGCCGCCGAATGGGGGGTGGGCGCGGTCTCGGGCGTGCTGGGCGGGCTGGTGGGCACCTGGGGGCCGACGACGGTGCTCTACCTGATGGCGATCGAGACGCCCAAGGACCGCCAGATGGTGGTGCAGGGCGTCATCTACGGCATCGGCTCGGTCGCGCTCCTGGTGGCGCATCTGGCCTCGGGCCTGCTCAACGAGCGGACGGTCTGGTTCTCGGCGGCGATGCTGGTGCCGGCGGTGATCGGCATGGCGCTGGGCCAGCAGATCTCGGACCGCATGGACCAGGCGCGGTTTCGCAAGCTGACGCTGGTGGTGCTGGTGATCGCCGGGTTCAACCTGATCCGCAAAGGCGTCGCGGGCATCTGAGCGTCACGACATGAACTGGAAGCAGGCCGCCTCGACCGGCCCGCGCGCGCCCTCGCGCGTGACCTCGAAGGGCACCGAGACGACGGGTCGGCCCGCGACCTCGACCGCGAAGGTCCAGGGCCCGGGGACCTTCTCGTAATCCAGCTCGAAGGTGAACAGGTTCAGGTTGGTCTGGCCGGGAAACAGCGTGTCGGGCCATTCCTCGCGGGTCACGCCGCGCGGGCCCATGGGCGGGTGGGTGACGACAATGGTGACGTCGGTGGCGGGCGCGCCGTCCTTCAGCGCGGTGCGGAAGCCGAAGCTGAGATTGTCCATCGTCGGAACCGTCCGCGCGGCGAGGTCGAAGCCCAGGCCCTCCTCGATGCGCCGGATATGTCCCGCCTCCGTGCCCGGCGCCTCGACCAGTTCGCCGGTCGAGATCCGCGGGCAGATGATGCCCGCCTCCAGCAGCCGGACCTGCGCCGCCGCCGGACCCGCCAGAAGCACGAGCCCGGCGGCGAGGCCGATCAGCCGATGGCGCATGCCGCGACATCCTCGTCGATGTGATCGACATACTGCGCGAAATTGTCGGCGAACATCGCCACCAGCTTGGCCGCCGCCGCGTCATAGGCCGCCTTGTCGGACCAGGTGCCGCGCGGATCGAGCAGCGCGTCGTCCACGCCCGCGACCGAGACCGGCACGTCGAAGCCGAAATTCGGGTCGCGGCGGAACTGGCCGCGGGCCAGCGAGCCGTCGAGCGCCGCCGAGAGTAGCGCGCGCGTGGCCTTGATCGGCATCCGCGAGCCGGTGCCGTAGGCGCCGCCGGTCCAGCCGGTGTTCACCAGCCAGCAATCCGAGCCGTGCTTGGCGATCTTCTGCTGCAGCAGCTTGCCGTAGACCTCGGGCCGGCGCGGCATGAAGGGCGCGCCGAAGCAGGTCGAGAAGGTGGGCTCGGGCTCGGTCACGCCGCGCTCGGTGCCCGCGACCTTCGAGGTGAAGCCCGACAGGAAGTGATACATCGCCTGCGCCGGGCTCAGCCGCGAGATCGGCGGCAGCACCCCGAAGGCGTCGCAGGTCAGCATCACCACGTTCTTCGGATGCCCCGCGAGCCCCGTGGCGGAGGCGTTCGAGATCGCCTCCAGCGGGTAGGCGCAGCGCATGTTGGCGGTGATGCTGTCATCCTCGAAATCCAGCTCCAGAGTCTCGGGATCGAAGAACATGTTCTCGATCACGGTGCCGAAACGGCTTGTCGTTGCGTGGATCTCGGGCTCGGCCTCGGCGCTCAGGTTGATGGTCTTGGCGTAGCAGCCGCCCTCGAAATTGAAGATGCCGCTATCGGACCAGCCATGCTCGTCATCGCCGATCAGCGTGCGGTCGGGCGCCGCCGACAGCGTCGTCTTGCCGGTGCCCGACAGGCCAAAGAAGACCGCGGCCTCCGACGGGTCGTCGGGCGCGTGGTTGGCCGAGCAATGCATCGGCATCACGCCGCGCTCGGGCAGGATGTAATTGAGGAGCGTGAAGACCGACTTCTTGTTCTCGCCGGAATATTCGGTGCCCGCGATCAGCACCTCCCGGGCCTCCAGGTTCAGCGCGATCACGACCTCGCTGCGGCTGCCGTGCCGCGCGGGATCGGCCTTGAAGGAGGGGCAGTTGATGACGGTGTAGCCCGGCACGAACCCCTGCAGCTCGGCCATGTCGGGGCGGCGCAGCAGGTGGCGGATGAACAGGCTGTGCCAGGCCAGCTCGGTCACCACGCGCACATCCAGCCGGTGCGCGGGATCGGCCCCGGCGAAGAGATCCTGCACGAAGAAATCTCGCCCCTTCATATGCGCCAGCATGTCGGCGCGCAACGCGGCATAGGCCTCGGGCGACATCGCCCGGTTGGCATCCCACCAGATCGTGTCTTCGGTCGCGGCCGAGCGGACGATATGCTTGTCCTTGGGCGAGCGACCCGTATAGGCGCCCGTCGTGACCATCAGCGTCCCGCCCCGGCCCAGCGTGCCCTCGCCCCGCCGCAGCGCGGCCTCGACGATCGCGGCCTCGGAGAGGTTGTAGCGCACCTCGCCCAGCCCGGTGATGCCCTGTGCTTCGAGCGTGTGATCGGGATTGACGCGCTGGGTCATGGTCGGCCTCCTCCGTGGCGCAGCTCCGCCCGGAGCGGGATCGGCCGGGATCGGCGAACCGCAGGGGCGGATGCGTCCCTCGCATATAGCACGCCCGCCGGGTGGGGCAGACCTCGTTAGCGCAACCATCACGCCAGATAGCGCAATCATGCCGCCGGGATACGGGCCGGCGCTTCACCTTCCCTTAATTGCAGCACGGCCACAGTCACCCGGGCGAATCACCCATCACGCGAAATTCCTTGATTCTGCCTCCGCATTCCGGCGAGTTGGAAAAAAACACGGCAGAAAACAGGCAACCACGAGGACATTGGCATGTCGCGGATCGCGCTCGTCGACGACGACAGGAACATCCTGACGTCGGTCTCGATGACTCTCGAAGCCGAGGGCTTTGAGGTCGAAACCTACAACGATGGGCAGAGCGCGCTGGACGCGTTCAGCCGGCAACTCCCCGATCTGGGGGTGTTCGACATCAAGATGCCGCGCATGGACGGCATGGACCTGCTCCAGCGGCTGCGCCAGAAATCCAGCGTCCCGGTGATCTTCCTGACCTCCAAGGATGACGAGATCGACGAGGTGCTGGGCCTGCGGATGGGCGCGGACGACTACGTGCGCAAGCCCTTCAGTCAGCGCCTCCTGGTCGAGCGGATCCGCGCGATCCTGCGCCGGCAGGAGGCGATCGCCTCCGACGACACCGAGACGCCGGAGGAGACGCAGGTCATGGTCCGCGGCGAGCTGACGATGGACCCGCTGCGCCACGCGGTGAAGTGGAAGGGCCGGGACGTCACGCTGACGGTGACCGAATTCCTGCTGCTGCAGGCCCTGGCCCAGCGGCCGGGCTTCGTGAAGTCGCGCGACCAGCTGATGGACGTGGCCTATGACGACCAGGTCTATGTGGACGACCGTACGATCGACTCGCACATCAAGCGCCTGCGCAAGAAGATGCGCTCCGCCGACCCGGAATTCTCGGCCATCGAGACGCTTTACGGCATCGGTTACCGCTACAACGAAGAGTGAGGCGCCTGCATGGCCTCCGCGACCGAGATCGACCTGATGCCTAAGGCCCCGCGACGCGGGCGCGGCGCCGACCGCGTGGAACGCGCCGATGGCGAGGTCGTCCTCGGCGAGGATTGGGAAGGTCCGGAGGGCACGGTCGAGGCCGAGCTGAGCGAGGCGCGCGAGCGTCGCGGCCTCTTCTCGCTCGACCGCTCGCCGCTGGCGCGCAAGATCATCCTCTTCAACCTGCTCGCGATCCTGATGCTGGTCGCGGGCGTGCTGTTCCTGAATCCCTCGCGCGACAGCCTCGTCGTGCAGCGCGAGCAGGGGCTGGTGACCGAGGCGCGGCTCATCGCCGACGTCTTCACCGCCTCGCTGCCCGCGGGCGCACCGATCAGCTTCGGGGCGGGCGACGGGGTCAACGTGCCGACGCTTCTGGACGCGATCGACCTGCCGCGCGGCGTCGAGGTCCATGTCTTCGACACCGGCGGCACCCTCATCGCGCAAGCCATCGGAAACGCGCCCTCGGGCGCGGTGGCCGGGCTGAACACGCCGGTCCAGAAGACCACCATCATCACCAGCGCGCTCAACACGATTTGGGAAGGGCTCTCGGCGCTGTTCAGCCGCAGCCCGGACCAGCCGCCGCTCACGCTGGACGTGGCGCAGGACCTGATCGACGCGACGCCCGCCGGCGAGACGGCGATCCGCGGCTACGAAGGCATCCAGGGCCAGCTCTACACAGTCACCACGCCGATCGAGACCGGGGCGGGACCCATCGGCACCATCGCCATCACCACCCGCGCGGGCGAGATCGACGCGCTGGTCCGGGTCGAGCGCGAGGCGCTCTTGCAGATGTTCGTCATCGCGCTCCTCGTCTCCATCGGCCTCAGCCTGGTGCTGGCCTCGACCATCGCGAACCCGCTCTCCGACCTGTCGGCGGCGGCCGAGCTGGGCCGCGACAAGCACGCGCGCAAGATGTCGCCGCAGCGCGTCCGCATCCCCGACCTGACCGCGCGCCCCGACGAGATCGGGCGCCTGTCGGGGGCGCTGCGCGGCATGGTCGCCGCGCTCTACGACCGGATCGACAGCAACGAGCAATTCGCGGCCGATGTCGCGCATGAGATCAAGAACCCGCTGGCCTCCCTGCGCTCCGCCGTGGGCACGCTGCGCCTGGCCAAGAACGACGACCAGCGCGGCCGCCTCCTAGAGGTGATCGAGCACGATGTCCGCCGGCTCGACCGGCTGGTTTCGGACATCTCCAACGCCTCCCGCCTCGACAGCGAACTCGTCAAGGAGGAGGAGGAGCCCTTCGACCTGGTCAAGATGATCTCGAACCTCGCCGTCTATCACGGCCAGGAGGCGGAGCTTCAGGATATCGACTTCATCACCGACCTGCCGCGCGACCCGATCGTGATCATGGGGCTCGAGGCGCGGCTGGCGCAGGTCTTCGTGAACCTCATCACCAACGCGCTCAGCTTCTGCGAGGCGGGCGACGCCGTCCGCGTCTGGATGCGCCGCCGCGACAACCGCGTCCTCGTCGTGGTCGAGGATACCGGCCCCGGCATTCCCGAGGCCGCGCTGACCAAGGTGTTCAACCGCTTCTATTCCGAACGGCCCGTGAAGCAGTTCGGCAACCATTCCGGCCTCGGCCTCGCCATCTCCAAGCAGATCGTGGAGGCGCATGGCGGCGTCATCTGGGCCGAGAACATCCGGCCCACCGATGCCGACGTGACCTCCGATCCGTTGGGCGCGCGCTTCGTGGTCGGCCTCCCGGTCTGACCGATGGGGCAGGGCGCGCCGCTTGAGCCGGAGCTGCCCACCTTCCACGACATGGGCGATGGACGCCTGTCGGTCCACGGCACGGCCGTCGCGCTGGATGACCGGGGCCTCCTGATCCTCGGCCCGGCCGGATCTGGAAAAAGCGGCCTCGCCGCCGGGATGATCGCGCTGGGCGCCGCGCTCGTGGTCGACGATCTCGTCATCCTCTCCGATGACACGGCCGCAGGCAGCCTGCGCGTCGCCGCGCCCCCGGGCCGGCCCCTGCGGCTGGAGCTGCGCGGGCTGGGCCTGGTCGAACCGCCCACCGCGGGTCCCGTACCGCTCGTCGCACTCCTGCTGCTCGCCCCCTCCGCCGCGCGCCTGCCCGAGCCGGCGAGTCTGACGCTTTTCGGCCGCGCCGTCCCGCTGCTGCGCCATCCCGCGCATCCCGACCTCGCGGCGAAGATGATGCTCTGGCTCGGGGCATCACGGCTGCGCGATCCCGGGGCCGAACCCCTTCCCGGCGCGGCCGCGGAACATAGATCGAAGCGGTCTTCCCAGAAAGGTCGCCCATGACCCCGCCGCCCGATTCCCCCGACCTGATCCTCGTCACCGGCCCCTCGGGCGCCGGGCGCACCACCGCGATCCGCGCGCTGGAGGACCAGGGCTTCGAGGTGATCGACAACCTGCCGCTGTCGATGGTGACGCGCATGGTCGGCGACGGGCTGGACCGGCCGCTTGCGCTCAGCCTCGACGTGCGCAACCGCGATTTCAGCGTCGAGGCGGTCGCCGATCTCGTGGCCGAATTGCGGGCCGATCCGGGCGTGACGGTGCGGCTTCTCTATCTCGATTGCGATGCCGACGCGCTCGTGCGCCGCTTCTCCGAGACGCGCCGCCGCCACCCGCTCGCCCCGTCCGAGGACGCGGAGCTGGGCGTCGCGCGCGAGCTGGAGCTCCTGGCCCCGCTGGCCGATCTCGCCGACTTGCTGATCGACACGAGCGCGCTCAACGTCCACGACCTGAAATCCGAGATGGCGCGCTATTTCGGCCGGCGCGAGGACCGGCTTGCCGTGTCGGTCCAGTCCTTCAGCTACAAGCGCGGACTTCCGCGCGGGCTCGACATGGTGTTTGACGTGCGTTTTCTGCGCAACCCGCATTGGGTGCCCGATCTGCGCCGCGGCACCGGCCGCGACGCCGCGGTGCGCGACCACGTCACCGGCGATCCGCATTTCGCGCCCTTCTACGCCCGCGTCGAGGAGCTGATCCTGTCGCTCCTGCCCGCCTATCGCGACGAGGGCCGGGCGCATCTCGCCATCGGATTCGGCTGCACCGGCGGGCGTCACCGCTCGGTTGCCCTTACGGAAATGCTCGCCGAGTCCCTTGCGGCGGCGGGCTGGCAGGTGTCAAAACGTCATAGGGAACTGGACCGCCGGGCGACGGCGGTCCCCGGGTCCGGGCCAGGGGACATGGCCCACGGGGGAAGCGCCGCATGATCGGCATCGTGATCGTGGCCCATGGCGGGCTCGCGGACGAATATCGCAAGGCCGTCGAGCATGTGATCGGCCCGCAGGACGGTGTGCGCGCCATCGCCGTCAGCGCCACCTGTGACCGCCGCCGCAAGGAGCTCGAGATCTGCGAGGCCGCGGACGCGGTCGACACGGGCGACGGCGTCGTCGTCGTCACCGACATCTTCGGCGGCTCGCCCTCCAACCTCTCGATGAACGCCTGCGCCCCGCAGGATCGTGTCATCTTCTACGGCGCCAACCTGCCCGCGCTGATCAAGCTGGCGCGCAGCCGGGCCAAGCCCCTGGGCGAGGCGGTGGCCTTGGCGAAGGCCGCGGGAACACGCTACATGGACGTGGCGCAGGGACCGGCCGCCTGACGGCGCCGCAGGCGCGGGCCGTGGGGGGATGGATGCCGGTACGAACGCTCGACATCATCAATGAGAAGGGGCTGCACGCGCGCGCCTCCGCCAAGTTCGTCGAGACGGTGGAGCGTTTCGACGCGCGCGCCACCGTGCGGCGCGACGGGATGGCGGCCGAGGGCGACTCGATCATGGGGCTCCTGATGCTCGCGGCCGCGCGCGGCACGGCGATCGAGGTCGAGACCTCGGGCCCCGAGGCCGAGCCGCTGATGGAGGCGCTCGATGCGCTGGTGGGCGACTATTTCGGGGAAGGCATGTGACCGACCTGTCGCCGCCGCGGGACGCGCCCGGCCCCGCGCACGGGGCCGGCGACGCGCGCCCGGACGCGCCCTATGACCGCCGCAGGCTCAGCTATGCCGGCACCTTCACCCATCCCGGGCGCGCCGCCGCGATCCGCACGGTCGAGTGGCTGACCGGCAAGCCGCGTCTCCTGCGCCGCATCCGGCAATTCGAGCGCGAGGGCGTCGCGACCGGGCCCGCCTTTTTTACCCATGCCCTGCGCGTCATGGGCATCCGCATCGACACGCCGCCCGAGCAGGTCGCGCGCATCCCGCGCGCGGGCCCGCTGGTCGTCGTGGCCAATCACCCCCACGGGCTGGTCGACGGCATGGTCCTGGCCGAGCTGCTGGGCCGCGTCCGGCCCGACTTCAAGATCCTGACGCGCAGCCTTCTGACCAACATCCCCGAGATCGCGGACCACATGATCCCCGTGCCCTTCCCGCACGAACCCGGCGCGCGCGCCCGCAACCTCGCCATGCGCGGCGAGGCGATGCGCCACCTGGGCGCGGACGGCGTCGTGGCGCTGTTCCCGGCAGGGGGCGTGGCGGCGGCGGCCAGCGCCTTCGGCCCCGCGGTCGAGGGCGACTGGAACCCCTTCACCGCCAAGATGATCCGGCTGTCGGGCGCCACGGTGCTGCCGGTGCATTTCGCCGGCGCCAATTCGCGCGCCTACCAGATCGCCAACCGGCTGTCGGCCACGCTGCGCCAGGGCCTCCTGCTGCACGAGGTGGTCCACAGCCTCGACCGCCCGCAGGCTCCGACCATCCGCGCGCCTATCCCGCCCGCCGCGTGGCGCGCACATGCGGACCAGCCCTCGGCCTTCATGGCGTGGCTGCGGGCCCGGACGCTAGGCGACGCCTGAGCGGCCTCAGCGCGTCGGAACCGGGTCGCCCTCGCCGCGATAGTCGTAGAAGCCGCGTAGCGATTTCCGGCCCAGCCAGCCGGCCTCGACATATTTCACCAGAAGCGGGCAGGGCCGGTATTTTGTGTCGGCCAGCCCGTCATGCAGCACGTTCATGATGGCCAGGCAGGTATCCAGCCCGATGAAATCGGCCAGCTCCAGCGGCCCCATCGGATGGTTCGCGCCCAGCTTCATCGAGGTGTCGATCGACGTGACCGTGCCCACGCCCTCGTAAAGCGTGTAGACCGCCTCGTTGATCATCGGCATCAGGATCCGGTTGACCATGAAGGCCGGGAAATCCTCTGCCGTGGCGGCGGTCTTGCCCAGCCGTTCCACCACCGCCTGGCAGGCGGCATAGGTCTCGTCATCGGTGGCAATGCCGCGGATCAGCTCGACCAGCTGCATCACCGGGACCGGGTTCATGAAATGAAAGCCCATGAACTTCTCGGGCCGGTCGGTGCGGCTGGCCAGCCGCGTGATCGAGATGGACGAGGTGTTCGAGGTCAGGATCGTCTCGGGCTTCAGATGCGGGACCAGGTCCTCGAAGATCGCCTGCTTGATCGTCTCGCGTTCGGTCGCGGCCTCGATCACCAGGTCGCAGGCGCCCAGGTCGGTCAGGGTCAGCGTGGTCGCGATGCGCGCCAGCGCGGCGTCGCGCGCCGCCGCGTCGATGCGGTCGCGCTGCACCTGGCGGTCGAGGTTCTGGCCGATCAGGTCCAGCGCAGCGTCCAGCGCATCCTTGCTGACATCGGTCAGGGTCACGTCATAGCCCGCCAGCGCGCAGACATGCGCGATGCCATTGCCCATCTGCCCGGCCCCGACGATGCCGATGGAGGCGATTTCCATGCGCGGTCTCCCCAGTCGCAACTCGGCGCGACCATAGCAGCGCGCGGGCCCGCCGCAAGCGAACCCGGCCCGCGCAATTCGACGCGAATTCCCCGGTCAAGAACTCGGTAAGGCCCGGCTGCGAGGTTGCACGAACCCCTGCCGAATCGCGGACCGGACCAATGCGATGAGCTTCGAAGGACCCCCCACCGGGTTGGACTATTACCCGTGCCGCTACGGCAAGTCGCGGCTGCCGTTTCGCGGGCCGCGCGCCGCGCTCGACGGCCGCTACACCGTCGTGCTCGGCGGGTCGGAAACCTATGGCAAATACGTCGAGGACCCGTTCTGCGACCAGCTGGCCGAACGCACCGGCCGGCGCGTCGCCAATCTCGGCATCATGAACGGCAGCGTGGAGGCGTTCGTGCTGGACCGCCCGCTCCTGCGGGTCATCCGCGCCGCGCAGGTCGTGGTGGTCCAGGCGATGGGCGCGCAGAACCTGTCGAACCGCTACTACACCGTCCACCCGCGCCGAAACGACCGGTTCCTGCGCCATTCCCGGCAGATGGAGCGCCTGTTCCCGGAGGTCGATTTCAGCGATTTCGTCTTCACCCGCCACATGCTCGGCGCGTTGCACGACGTCTCGCCCGAGCGTTTCGCGACGCTCCGGCGCGAGTTGCAGGCGACCTGGTCCGCCCGGATGCGCCGCCTCCTGTCCGAGATACCGGGCCAGAAGGTCATGCTCTGGATCGAGGGCGTGCCCGCCCACGGCCCCTGGAGCGAGCCGCTCTTCGTCACGCTCGAGATGATGCAGGGGCTCGAGGGGCAGATCGACAAGTTCGTCCATGTCGACGTGTCGGACCTGCAGGGCGATCCGACGCTCGGCCGGATGGTCTTCCCCGAGACCGAGCGTCCGGCCGCGCGGCTGATGATGACGCCGGACGGCCATGCCCGCGTCGCGGCGGCGCTGGCCAAGGCCATTCGCCGCGCCAACGGCATGGCTGCCTGAACGAAAGACGGCGCGACCCCGCGAAGGGCCGCGCCGTCGGCTCGGTTCGGTCCGGGCTCAGAGCTTCTCGGTCAGCTCCGGCACCGCGGTGAAGAGGTCCGCCACCAGGCCGTAATCGGCGACCTGGAAGATCGGCGCTTCCTCGTCCTTGTTGATGGCCACGATGATCTTCGAATCCTTCATCCCGGCGAGGTGCTGGATCGCCCCCGAGATGCCGACCGCGACGTAGAGATCGGGGGCCACGACCTTGCCGGTCTGCCCCACCTGCCAGTCGTTGGGCGCATAGCCCGAGTCGACCGCCGCCCGCGAGGCGCCCACGGCGGCGCCCAGTTTGTCGGCCAGCTTCTCGATCATCGCGAAATCGTCCTCGGACCCGACGCCGCGGCCGCCCGAGACGACGATGCCCGCCGAGGTCAGCTCGGGCCGGTCCGACTCCGCCAGCTTGTCCTCGATCCATTCCGACAGGCCCGGGTTCTCGGCCGCCGAGATGGTCTCGATCGGGGCCGAGCCGCCGTCGCCCGCGGCCTCGAAGGTCGAGGTCCGGATGGTCATCACCTTGGTCGGGTCTACCGACTTGATCGTCTGCACCGCGTTGCCGGCGTAGATCGGGCGCTCGAACGTGTCGGCATCGACCACGCCGGTGACGTCCGACAGGATCATCACGTCCAGCAGCGCCGCGACGCGCGGCATGACGTTCTTCGCATCCGTGGTCGAAGGGGCGAGGATATGCGAGTAGTCGCCCGCCAGCGCGGCGATCAGCGCCGCGGTCGGCTCCGCCAGGCGGTGGCCCAGCGACGGGTCCTCGGCGACCAGCACCTTGGCCACGCCGTCCAGAGTCGCAGCGGTCTCGCCCGCGGCCGCGGCCGAGGCCCCGGCGCAGAGCACGGTCACGTCGCCCAGTTGCTTCGCGGCGGTCAGCGCCTTGGAGGTCGCGTCCAGCGCCAGCGCGCCATCGGTCACTTCACCAATCAGAAGAACAGCCATCACACAGCCCCCGCTTCCTTGAGTTTCTCCACCAGCTCGTCGACCGATTTTACCATCTCACCCGCCTTGCGGGCCTCGGGTTCGGCGGTCTTGAGGATCTGCAGCCGCGGCGTGACGTCGACGCCGTAATCGGCGGCGGTCTTCTCGTCGAGCGGCTTCTTCTTGGCCTTCATGATGTTGGGCAGCGAGGCGTAGCGCGGCTCGTTGAGGCGCAGGTCCACGGTGACGATGGCGGGCATCTTCACCTTGATGGTCTGCAACCCGCCGTCGACTTCGCGCGTCACCGTCGCGTGGTCGCCGTCGATGGCGACCTCCGAAGCGAAGGTCGCCTGGCTCCAGCCGGTCAGCGCCGCCAGCATCTGGCCGGTCGCGTTCATGTCGTTGTCGATGGCCTGTTTGCCGGCCAGCACGAGGCCCGGCTGCTCCTCGTCGATCACGGCCTTGAGGATCTTCGCGACGGCCAGCGGCTCGATATCCTGGTGCACGTCGTCCGAGGCGATCACCAGGATCGCGCGATCCGCGCCCATGGCCAGCGCCGTGCGCAGCGTCTCCTGCGCCTGCTTCACGCCGATCGAGACGGCCACGACCTCCTCGGCGGCGCCTTTCTCCTTCAGGCGGATGGCCTCCTCGACGGCGATCTCGTCGAAGGGGTTCATGGACATCTTGACGTTTGCGAGGTCCACGCCCGAGCCGTCGGCCTTCACCCGGACCTTCACATTATAGTCGATGACCCGCTTCACGGGCACGAGGATTTTCATCTGTCACTCCTCCGAATTCGCGTCTTTCGGAGGTGGTGTTACCGGATGCCGGGGCAAGGCGACAGGCGGAAAACGACGCAGGGACAGCCCGTGACGTGGTGTTTTGACGTGAACGTCACGTCGTCGCGATCTCGTGCTTCTCGGCCAGCCGATGCAGCACCGTCGCCTGCGGCGGGATGCCATCGTATTCCTTCAGCAGCCGGTCGCGGATGCGGCGGCCGTAGAAATGGATCGACATGGTCCGGTCGGTGCAGGACCGCATGACGTGGCGGGCGCGTTTGAAGATCTTGCGCCGGTCCGGATAGGAGACGGGATAGAGCGTGTCATGCGGCATGGCATGCTCCAGCTCGCCCGTATGGCGCAGGACCCAGGTGATCGCGCTGGGTCCCCAGGCGCCCCAGGGAAATTCCGACACATGGACCGGTTCGCCGTCGCGCGCGGCGCGGCAGGCCTGGTCCAGCGCCGTCGCCGGCAGCCAGGGCAGCACGGCATATTCGTTCTCGGTCCAGGCGATCAGCTCGCGCAGCGTCGCGCTTTCGGGTGGCAGGGCCAGCACGCCATTGGCGACGATGCGGCTCTTTTCGTCGGCGAAGGCGAAGAAATACCCGGTCGGGTTCTCGAAGGGGCGCAGGCAATAGGCATCGGTATCCGCCCAGATCACCCCGGGCCGCTTGGCCAGCAGGTGATAGCGGAACCGGTCGGCGAAGGGGGCGGGGCTCTGCGTGCGCGTGTGGGTGGTGATCGTCTCGGGTTCGGCCAGGATGTCGTTGGCGTCGGCCATCTCCACGCCGTCCGGAACGCCCTCGACCGCGCCGTAGCTGTAGAGCACCATGCGGTGCCCGGCATCGAGGAAGGATTTCAGGCACAGCCGCTCGATCATCGAGAGCGGATCGCCGGTCCAGAAACTGGCGATGGTGGGAAGCTCGGCCAAGACGGTCTCCTTCGATGGCGAACGGGCCGCCGGCCCGCGCACCATGCACATGACGCCCCAAGGGGGCAATTCTTTGACACGAAGCGGAAGCGTTTTCCGGCCGGCCCCAGCCCGCCCGTGGGCTCATGCGGCGGGCGGCGCATCGCCCCCCGCGCCGGGCATCAGCGGGTCGCCGATGACACGGTCACCGGTTCGCGCCGGGAACCCACAACACGTCGGCGCGGCCGTCGTCATTGGCGATGCGCGATGCCACGAAGAACCAGTCCGACAGGCGGTTGAGGTAGCGCACGGCGGGCTCGGTGACGTCCTCGCGCACGGCCAGCTCCGTCGCCAGCCGCTCGGCCCGGCGCGTCACCGTCCGGCACAGGTGCAGATGCGCGGCCAGGGGCGACCCGCCGGGCAGCACGAAGCTGCGCAGCGGCTCCAGCCCCGCGTTCATCGCGTCGATCTCGGTCTCCAGCCGCTCGACCTGGCTCTCGACCATCCGCAGGGGCGGATATTCGGCCTCGGCATCCTTCGCCGGGTCGGGGCGGCAGAGGTCGGCGCCCAGGTCGAACAAGTCGTTCTGGATCCGCGCCAGCGCGTCGTCCATCTCGCCCTCGGCCGTCAGACGGGCGAGGCCGATGGTCGCGTTTGCCTCGTCCACCGTTCCATAGGCCTCGACCCGCAAGGCACCCTTCGCCACGCGGCTGCCGTCGCCCAGGGCCGTCGTGCCCTTGTCGCCAGTGCGCGTGTAGATCTTCGACAGCACCACCATCGCTCAGCCCCCCGACCGCAGCCAGACGAAGCCCACGAGCAGGATCACCGCGATGAACTGCGCGATCACCCGCCAGCGCATCAGGCGGTTGGCGTGCTTCTTGTTGAAATCGCCGCCCTTGGCGAAACCGCCGATCCCGGTCAGCAGGATCAGCAGCACGACGACGCAGGCGCCGGCCACGAGGTAGAACAGAGGGTCGTCACGCATCTTCGGGTCCTCAGGGCTTCGGGTCCGGTGGGGACCTAGCAGATCGGTTCAGGAATTCGACAGGATTCGGTCCATTCCGCGCGTCGACAGGACCCGGCGGGCCAGCGCGGCCAGCTTGGTGGGCACCGTGACGCGGTAGCGGGGACGGGGGCGCGCGGCCTCCAGCGCGTGGATCAGCACCCGCGTCACGGCCGCGGGCGGCAGCTGGAAGCGGTCCTTCGCATCCCCCGTCAGACGGACCATCAGCCGCTCGTAATCGCCGCGCCGCGCCGAACGCTCCCAGTCGATCCAATGCTCGAACTGGGCGCGGGCGTTCTCGCGGAAGCGGGTGCCGATCGGCCCCGGCTGGATCAGCACGACCGCGATCCCGCTGCCCGCCATCTCCTGGCGCAGCGTGTCGGTCATCCCCTCCAGCGCGAATTTCGTGGCGTTGTAGGCGCCCCGCCACGGCGCGGCGGCGAAGCCCAGAACCGAGGAGCATTGCACGATCCGCCCCGATCCCTGCGCGCGCATCACCGGGATCACGCGCCGCGTCAGGTCGTGCCAACCGAAGAGGTTCGCCTCGAAGATCGCGCGCAGCGCCTCCGTGGGCATATCCTCGACCAGGCCCGGGATGGCGTAGGCCCCGTTGTTGAACAGCGCGTCGAGCCGCCCGCCCGTCGCCGCCAGCACCTCGTCCAGGCCCGCGGCGACGGTGTCGGGGGCTTCGTAGTCGATCCGCGGGCTCTCGAACCCCTCGGCGCGAAGCCGCGCGCAATCCTCGGCCTTGCGGCAGGCGGCGAAGACGTGCCAGCCGCGGTCCTTCAGCGCTCGGGCGGCATCGAGGCCGATGCCGGAGGAGCAGCCGGTGATCAGAATGGAACGTGTCATCCGCGCGCTCTAGCAACGCGGGCCGGGAATGCAAACGGCCGCGGCCCCGCCGCGCCCGATGGGTCGTCTCGGTCAGTTGTGGCTTACGACGGCGACAGGAAGCGCGCCGCCATGTAGCCGGTCAGGCCGGTGCTCACGTCCCGGATCTCCTGCCAGCCATCGACCGGCGCGCCCAGCGGCTCGGTCAGCGTGCCCTCGGCCAGGCTGTCGACGACCGGATTGGCGGTCGACGGCCCGGAGCGCATGTTCACCACCGTCCCCGTCACGACCAGGAAGGGGCCGCCCGCGGGCTGTGTCGTCTCGGCCTCAGCGTCGGGTGCGGGGGCGCCCGGATCGACCAGGCTGACGACCAGCGGCTCGCCGATATCGCGCAGCCGCCCGAAATCGGCGGTGGGCGCAGGTGCCGAGGCGGCGACCACCGCCGGATCGGGCGCCACGAAAGCCCGCGTCACGGCCGGTTCGGCCGCGTCCACCGACAGGATCGTCGGCCGGTCGTAATCCACGGCGGCCGTCTCGATCGGCGCGGCCTCCGTCGACGCCTCAGCCAGGCCGTCGACCGGCCGGCCCCAGATCACGAAACCGGCGTAAAGCGCCACGGCGAGCGTAAAAGTCATTTTCATCATATGGTCGTCCCCCCGGACAAAATTCGTTCATCGTCAAAACGCTGGACCCCCGGCAACGGGTTCCACATCGACCAAGATAACACATCGCGGACCGTCCTCGTAGCGCCCTCGGCTTGTGCGCCCGAGTCCCCTCGAATACATCGTGAACATGAGTGACCCGAACGACACGGACCCGCCCGCGCTGGTCGTCACCGAACGGCTGCGCGACGCGATCGGCGACCGCTATCTGACCTACGCGCTGTCCACGATCATGCACCGCGCGCTGCCCGATGCGCGGGACGGTCTGAAGCCCGTGCACCGGCGCATTCTCTTCGCGATGCGCGAGCTGCGGCTCAGCTCCGCGGGGGGGTTCCGCAAGTCGGCCAAGATCGCGGGCGACGTGATGGGCAATTACCACCCGCATGGCGACGCCGCGATCTACGACGCGATGGCGCGGCTGGCGCAGGATTTCGCGGTCCGCTATCCGCTGGTCGACGGGCAAGGGAACTTCGGCAATATCGACGGCGACAACCCCGCCGCCTCCCGCTACACCGAGGCGCGCATGACCGCGGCGGCCGAGGCGCTGCTCGAGGGGCTCGACGCCGACGCGGTCGATTACCGCGACAATTACGACGGCACCCTGCGCGAGCCGGTGGTCCTGCCCGCGGCCTTCCCGAACCTTCTCGCCAACGGCGCCGCCGGCATCGCGGTCGGCATGGCCACCAACATCCCGCCGCACAATCTCGACGAGCTGATCGACGGCTGCCTGCACCTGATCCGCCACCCGAACGCCACCGACGAGAAGCTGGTCGAGCTGATCCCGGGGCCCGACTTCCCCACCGGCGGCGTCATCGTCGAGCCGCGCGAGAGCATCCTCGACGCCTATCGCACCGGCCGCGGCGCCTTCCGCCTGCGCGCCCGCCACGAGATCGAGGATCTGGGCAAGGGACAGTGGCAGATTGTCGTCACCGAGATCCCGTACCAGCTGCAGAAGGGCAAGCTGATCGAGAAGCTGGCCGAGCTGGTGCTGCAGAAGAAGGTGCCGATCCTCGGCGATATCCGCGACGAGAGCGCCGACGACATCCGCATCGTGCTGGAGCCGAAATCGCGCAATGTCGATCCCGACACGCTGATGGCCACGCTCTACCGCATGTCGGATCTGGAAACGCGCTTCTCGCTCAACATGAACGTGCTGATCGACGGCGTGACGCCGCGCGTCTGCGGCCTGCGCGAGGTGCTCCAGGCCTTCCTCGACCACCGCCGCGAGGTGCTGCTGCGCCGCTCGCGCCACCGGATGGCCAAGATCGACCACCGGCTGGAGGTGCTGGAGGGCTTCATCCTCGCCTATCTCAACCTCGACCGCGTGATCGACATCATCCGCTACGACGACGCCCCGAAGGAGGCGCTGATGTTCGAGGGCTGGGGCGAGGGCTATGTCCGCGCCACCGACGAGGGCGATTACGTCTCGCCCCTGCCCACCGAACGCGCCGCCACGCTGAGCGACGTGCAGGCCGAGGCGATCCTGAACATGCGCCTGCGCGCCCTGCGCCGGCTCGAGGAGATGGCGCTTCTCAAGGAGCGCGACGCCCTGATGGAGGAGCGCGCCGGCCTCGAGGACCTGCTCGACAATGACGAGGTGCAGTGGAAGGCCATCGCGGGCGAGCTGCGCGAGGTCCGCAAGGTCTTCGGCAAGGGCACCGATCTGGGCCGCCGCCGCAGCACCTTCGCCGAAGCGGGCGAGGTGGCCGAGGTCCCGCTCGAGGCGATGATCGAGCGCGAGCCGATCACCGTCGTCTGCTCCCAGATGGGCTGGGTGCGCGCGCTGTCGGGTCACCAGCCGCTCGACAAGGAACTGAAGTTCAAGGATGGCGACGGCCCGGCCTTCATGTTCCACGCCGAGACCACCGACAAGCTGATCGTCTGGGGCAGCGACGGCCGCGCCTTCACGCTGCAGGCCAGCCAGCTTCCCGGCGGCCGCGGCATGGGCGAGCCGCTGCGCCTGATGGTCGATCTGCCCAACGAGACGGCCATCGTCGACATCCTGATCCACAAGCCGGGCCGCAAGCTGCTGCTCGCCTCCTCGGCCGGCGACGGCTTCGTCGTCCCCGAGGAGGAGTTGGTCGCCATGCGCCGCGCGGGCAAGCAGGTGCTGAACCTCCGCGCCGGCACCAATGCGCTCCGTCCGGTCGAGGCGCGGGGCGACCACGTCGCCTGCGTCGGCGACAACCGCAAGATGCTGGTCTTCCCGCTGGCCGAGCTGCCCGAGATGCCGCGCGGCAAGGGCGTGCGGCTGCAGAAGTTCAAGGATGGCGGGCTCTCCGACGTGACCGTGATCGCGCTCGAGGACGGGCTGAAATGGTCCGATCCGGCCGGCCGCATCCGCCACGAGCCGGACCTGACCGAATGGCTGGGCGCGCGCGCCCAGGCGGGGCGGATGGCGCCGCGGGGCTTCCCGCGCGACAACCGCTTCGGCTGAGGCCTTGGCGGCCGCGGGCCTCGACACGCTGGATGCGGATCTCGCGGGCAGCCGCGCGGCGCTCCTCGCGCTGACGCTCAAGACGACATTGCTCAGCGTGGCGACGCTGGGGCTCTACTCCTTCTGGGCGCGCACGCGGGTGCGCCGCTGGCTCTGGTCGGCGCTGCGCGTGGGCGGCACGCCCTTCGAATATCTGGGCAAGCCGCTCGAGAAGCTGATGGGCTTCGTCATCGCCGCCGCGATCGTGGCGACCTATCTGGGGGTCGTGGTGATGCTGCTGGTCTTCGCCGCCATCACCCTGTTCCAGACCCCCGGCCCGGGCATCGCGGCGGCCTTCGCGATGGTGCTGCCGGTCTACTGGTTCGCGCAGTACCGGGGCCTGCGCTACCTGCTCAACCACACCCGCTGGCGCGGCCTGTCCTTCGGGATGGAGCCGTGCGCCTGGGGCTACACCTGGCGCGCGATCCTCTGGACGGCGCTGACGGTGGTCACGCTGGGCGCGGCGCTGCCCTGGCGGACCCACGCGCTCTGGCGCTTCCGCGCCGCGCGCACCCGCTACGGCGACGCCGCCTTCCGGCTCGAGGGCGAGGCCCGGCCGCTCGTCCGCCTCTGGCTGCCGATCTGGGCCACCGGCTGGGCGGTGGCCGCCACCGCCGCGATCTGGGGCGCGCAGGCCTCGGGCGGCTGGCAGGACCCGGAGGCGAATGCCCGGGCGCTCGGCCTC
This sequence comes from Jannaschia sp. GRR-S6-38, assembly GCF_029853695.1. Lineage (NCBI taxonomy): Bacteria > Pseudomonadati > Pseudomonadota > Alphaproteobacteria > Rhodobacterales > Roseobacteraceae > Jannaschia > Jannaschia ovalis. The sequence goes on along the minus strand of NZ_CP122537.1, from coordinate 531,899 downwards.
ATCACGCTGATCTGCGCGCCGATCCTCGTCCTCCTCTGGGTGCGCTGGCGCGTGCGCGCCTTCGCGATGCTGGCCGGTGCGATGCGCTACGGCGAAGGCGCGGCGCTGTCGGTCGCGCCGCGCGTCGGGCGGGTGATCCGCATCCACCTGCTGGGCTGGATCGTCGTCGGCACGCTGCTCGTCGCGATCCTCCTGGGCCTCGGGATCGCGCTGGGCGTCCTCGCCGTGGGCGGGCTCGAGGCGCTGCCCCGGTCCGGCGATCTTGCGACCGTCTCGCCCTATGTCGTCGCCGTCATCGGCCTGCTGGCCTATCTCACGCTCTTCCTGCTGCGCGGCGCGCTGCGCACGGCCTTCGTGACCTACCCGCTGATCCGCCATGTCGGCGAGACGCTGGTCGTGTCGAACGCGACCGAGGTCGTCTCGACCAAGGCGGGCCGGTCGCGGCACATGGCCGATGCGGACGGCTTCGCCAATCTCTTCGACATGGGGGCCGGGATATGAGCGTCTGGGGCCCCGCCACCCCCACCGGGCAGGCCGCATCGTCCACCGGACAGGATGCGCCCGACGCGCCCCCCGAGGCGGTCTTCGCCGATCTCTTCGACGGCAGCCGCGCGATGCGCCGCCGGGTCGAGCTGCGGGCGGGGCAGGGCGGGCTCGACCTGCTGGAGCCCGACGACACCCGGCACCACTGGCCCGCGGGACAGATCCACCGCGTCCCCGACCAGGCCGGCGGACGCGTGACCGTCTTCGCCCGCGACGGGGCCGACCCGGCCCGGCTGGTGGTGGCCGACGGCCCGGCGCGCCTTCTGGTCGAACGCGTCGCCACCCGGCCCGCCCGTGCCCCCGCGGGTCCTGCCCTCAAGCGCCGCGCCGCGCTGGTCGTCGCCGGCGGCGCGGGTTTCATCGCCGCGCTGGTCTTCGCGGTGTTGCCGCTGCTGGCCGCCGGCCTCGCCCGGGTGATGAGCCCCGAAGCCGAGGCCGCCATGGGCGAGATGCAATACGAACAGACGCGGGTTTTCTTCGGCGGCGAGAGGGGCGCGCTGCGCGAATGCGACGACCCGGCGGGGCTGGCCGCGCTGCAGGCGATGACCGACCGCGTCGCCGCCGGCGTCGATCTGCCCTATCCGCTGCAGGTCGCCGTGCTCGACGACCGGGCCGAGCCGATCCTCAACGCCTATGCCGTGGCCGGCGGGCGGGTGGCCTTCTTCGACGCGATGATCCAGGCCGCCGAGCATCCCGACGAGATCGCCGCCGTGCTGGCGCACGAGCTGGGCCATGTCGTCAACGACGATCCGGTTCGCGGGATGCTGCAGCAGCTCTCGGGCGTCGCCATCCTGTCGCTGCTCCTGGGCGACGTGACCGGGGGCGGCCTGCTCTCGAGCACGGCGACGGGGGCGCTCTCGGCCAGCTATTCCCGCGGCGCCGAGGCCGAGGCCGACGAATTCGCCGCCGCGCAGCTGCGCGCCCAGGGCCTGCCGCCCTCGGCGCTGGGCCGGATGTTCGAGCGGCTCCGCGACCGCTACGGCGACGCGACGGGCATCGTGCGCCATTTCTCGTCCCACCCGCAGCTCGCCGCCCGGATTGCCGCGGCCGAGCGCGCGGGCGACCCGGATGGCGCGCCCGCGCTCGACCCCGCGCAATGGGCTGCCCTGCGCGGGATCTGCCGCTGATCTTGCCCCGCGCGGCCCCGCCCGCTAGCCAGTCCGCGACCGACAGGAGACCCGCCCATGTCCACGCCCCTCAGCCGCCGCCGCTTCGCCATGCTGGGCGCGGCCGCCTGCGCCGGGCTCGCCGGGTGCGAAGCCGCCGACCCGCTGACCGAGGCGCCGCGCGAGATGGGGAATTTCCGGCTGGGCTTCAACATCGTGGTCGCCGAGAACGCCAAGAAGATCCCGCCCTCGCGCAATGCCGAGCCCGCGGAATGGCAGGCGGTGTTGAAATCCGAGATCGACCGCCGCTTCGGCCGCTACGAGGGCGCCAAGGAATTCCACATCGCCCTCAATATCGACGGCTACGCGCTGGCTCCGCCGGGCATCCCCATCGTGCTGACGCCGAAATCCATTCTCGTCGTCTCGGCCAATATCTGGTCGGCCGAACTGGGCCAGAAGATCCTCGGCCCCGAGCAGATCTCGACCTTCGAGGGGGCGGACACGCTGCTTCTGGGCTCGGGCCTGGTGAAGACGGCGGACGAGCAGATGGTCACGCTCGCGCGCAACATGGCGGGCAAGGTGCAGTCCTGGATGCTGCGCAATCCCGAGTGGTTCGACCTGCCCCCGCGCGGCTGACACGGCCGGTCTTGCGTTCGCGGATCGGCCCGGCTAGACGGCCCGCGATGTAATCAGGGGGCCCGTTTTCCGGGCCCCGACAAGCGCAGGGGCCCCTCATGGCGAAGGCAAAATTCGAACGCACGAAGCCGCATGTGAACATCGGCACGATTGGTCACGTGGACCACGGCAAGACGACGCTGACGGCGGCGATCACGAAGTATTTCGGTGATTTCAAGGCCTATGACCAGATCGACGGCGCGCCGGAGGAGAAGGCGCGGGGGATCACTATCTCGACGGCGCATGTCGAGTACGAGACCGAGGCGCGGCATTACGCGCATGTCGACTGCCCGGGCCATGCCGACTACGTCAAGAACATGATCACGGGCGCCGCGCAGATGGACGGCGCGATCCTGGTGGTGAACGCGGCCGACGGCCCGATGCCGCAGACGCGCGAGCACATCCTGCTGGGCCGCCAGGTCGGCATCCCGAAGATGGTCGTGTTCATGAACAAGGTCGACCAGGTCGATGACGAGGAGCTTCTGGAGCTCGTCGAGATGGAGATCCGCGAGCTGCTGTCGAGCTACGACTACCCGGGCGACGACATCCCGATCATCGCGGGTTCCGCGCTCGCGGCGATGGAAGGCCGCGACCCGGAGATCGGCGAGAACAAGATCCGCGAGCTGATGCAGGCGGTGGACGATTACATCGACACGCCCGAGCGCGCGGTGGACCAGCCCTTCCTGATGCCGATCGAGGACGTGTTCTCGATCTCTGGCCGGGGCACGGTTGTGACGGGCCGGGTCGAGCGCGGCGTGATCAACGTGGGCGACGAGATCGAGATCGTGGGCATCCGCGACACGAAGAAGACGACCTGCACGGGCGTCGAGATGTTCCGCAAGCTTCTCGATCGCGGCGAGGCGGGCGACAATATCGGCGCGCTGCTGCGCGGCATCGACCGCGAGGGCGTCGAGCGCGGCCAGGTGCTGTGCAAGCCCGGCTCGGTGAAGCCGCACACGAAGTTCGAGGCCGAGGCCTACATCCTGACCAAGGACGAGGGCGGGCGGCACACGCCGTTCTTCGCGAACTACCGTCCGCAGTTCTACTTCCGCACGACGGACGTGACGGGCACGGTGGAGCTGGCCGAGGGCACGGAGATGGTGATGCCGGGCGACAACGTGTCCTTCGGGGTGGAGCTGATCGCGCCGATCGCGATGGAGCAGGGCCTGCGCTTCGCGATCCGCGAAGGCGGCCGCACCGTCGGCGCCGGCGTCGTCAGCAAGATCATCGAGTAAGCCGCGCGGCCCCGTCCCGGGGCCGACGCGCGAACCCGACAGTGCAGCGGGCCCCCGCGGGGGCCCTTTGTCACGAGAGGGAAAACGAGATGATCTGACGCGCCGAAAAAGCGTCTCGAAGATCATCGAGTGAGCCGCGCGGCCGCGTCCAGCGGCCGACACGCGAACCCGACAGTGCAAAGGGCCCCCGCGGGGGCCCTTTGTCACGTGAGGGGGAGCTTGACGACGGGACTCCGCACGCCAAGCGCACCTCCCGTTACCGACGCACCCGAGCCCCGGCGATGAAAGGGCTGCCCGTCGCCGGCCTTCGATCCATCAGAAATCGCGACCTCCCACAGTCCCGCGATCCCCCAGACCCGCACACGAAAAAGGGCGGCGCAGATGCGCCGCCCCTTGACCCGGCCGGGGCCGGGATCGATCGGTCGGATCAGTTGTTGGCGATGATCGCCTCGATCCGGCCCTTCTTCTCGGGGTTGGCTTCGTCACCTTCGACGACGGCCTTGATCGCGGCGATCTGGCCCAGCGTCAGGTCGTCGAGCGTGTCGGTCGGGATGCCGAGCTGCTCGAAATCGGCCATCAGCGCCGTCTGCAGCATGTTGAAGCCTTCGTTCATCATGCCGGCATGGGCGTCGGCCATGGCGGCGGTGCCGCCGAAGGTCAGGGTGGCGGCGGTGGCGAGAGCGGTAAGCGTGCGGTTCATGGTGTGCTCCTTTCAAAGGGGGCAGTGGTCATTGAGACGGACCCCTTAAGGGCCGCGTCGGGGATAGAACGATGCCCCGCGCCAATTGGTTCCGCCGCGGTTGCGGGGAGCTGCAATTTTCTTTCGTCGGCCCCAAACGGCTTGTCCGCGCGCCTCGTCCCGCGCCAGTCACGCCGCCGCGAAGTTCAGCGCCAGCCCGTTGATGCAATGCACGTTCTGCCCGGCCACATTTAGGTAGTGGCCCAGATGCGATCCGCAGCGGCGGCAATGGATCTCGACCAGCGTGGTCGATCCCTCGGCCATGCCGTATTCGCGCACCGCCCCGTCGATCCCGGTCAGCACCGAATTCGGCTCGGCATGGGTGAAGAAGACCCAACCCTTGTCGAGCGGCACCTTCCAGTTCGCGCCGAAGACCGGCAGCTCGCAGCCCTTGCAGGCGAACATGCCGTCCCGCGTCTCGCTCACCAGCTCCGGCGAGGTGCCGGGCAGCTCGGTCGATCCGCGGCGCAGGATGACGTATTCCTCGTCCGAGAGCATCTCGCGCCACTCCGCCTCGCTGCGGGTGACCTCGTATTCGAATTCGTCGGTCTCGATATTGCGCTGCGCGCGGGCGGCGAGCGGGGCGAGCGCGGCCATCCCGGCCGAGCTCATCAGCGCCCTGCGGGTCAATCTCGCATGTTTCATGGCGTAATCCTCCGGGGTTCAAACCTCGTGTTGCGCGTGCAGTCTGCCACATTTCGCCCGGGCCCGCCGACACATTCGCGTAAAACCCCCGTCAAGGGCGCGTGACCGCGGCGCGCGCCCGCGCCGGACGGCCGGGGCCCCACGACCCCTCTTGCGCGCGCGCACGGCGCGGCTTATTCCGCACCGGCCTGCAGGGGTATAGCTCAGTTGGTAGAGCAACGGATTCCAAATCCGTAGGTCGCGGGTTCGAATCCTGCTGCCCCTGCCAGGCCCGTTGCGCGGCACGCGCGGCGCGCCTATCTGGCGTGCCAACCCGACAGCAGAGGCGCTCGACATGGCCACGAACAACCCGATCCAGTTCATCCAGCAGACGCGCGCCGAGGTCGGCAAGATCACCTGGCCCGGCCGCCGCGAGGTGCTGCTGACCACCGTGATGGTCTTCCTTCTGGCGATCATCGCGGCGACCTTCTTCTTCCTGGTCGACCTGGCGATCCGCACCGGTCTGACGACGCTGCTGCAATCCTTTTGAGCGGCCTTGAAACCCTTTCCGCCCGGCGGTAGAGGGACGCAACTTCGGACCCGGGCGGCGCGCATCGATTCGACATGCGCGCTGCTTGACGTTTCAGGCGACCCGAACCCGGGGCGGTCCGGCCCAGAACGACGAGCGAGGACGACGGACAGATGGCGAAGCGGTGGTATTCGGTGAGCGTGCTGTCCAATTTCGAGAAGCGCGTGGCGGAGCAGATCCGCACCGCGGTCGAGGAGCAGGGCCTGCAGGACCAGATCGAGGAGGTCCTCGTCCCGACCGAGGAGGTCCTCGAGGTGCGCCGCGGCAAGAAGGTCACCTCCGAGCGGCGCTTCATGCCCGGCTACGTGCTGGTGCGCATGGAGATGTCGGACGAGGGCTACCACCTCGTGAACTCGATCAACCGCGTCACCGGCTTCCTGGGGCCGCAGGGCCGTCCGATGCCGATGCGCGACGCCGAGGTGAACCAGATCCTCAACCGCGTCCAGGAAGGCGAGGAAGCCCCGCGCAGCCTGATCACCTTCGAGGTGGGCGAGCGGGTCAACGTCATCGACGGCCCGTTCGAGGGCTTCGACGGCGAGGTCGAGGAAGTCAACGACGGCGACCAGAGCCTCAAGGTCTCGGTCTCCATCTTCGGCCGGCCCACGCCGGTCGAGCTGAAATTCACGCAGGTCGCCAAGGCCGCGTGATCGTCGGACGTGGGAGGGCGCCTGCGGGCAGCCCGAACCACGGCCTCAAAGCGCGTCCCCGGGCGCGAGGGTAAGGCGGGAATGCTCCCGCCGCCGAAAAGGAGAAAGCCATGGCGAAGAAACTCGTCGGCAAGATGAAGCTGCAGATCCCTGCAGGCAAGGCCAACCCCAGCCCGCCGGTCGGCCCGGCGCTGGGTCAGCGCGGCATCAACATCATGGAGTTCTGCAAGGCGTTCAACGCCAAGACGCAGGAAATGGAGCCCGGCGCTCCCTGTCCGACGGTGATCTCGTATTACCAGGACAAGTCCTTCACGATGGACATCAAGACGCCCCCCGCGAGCTACTATCTCAAGAGGGCCGCCGGCCTGAAGCCCGTGGGCAAGCGCAACCGTCCGCGCGGCGCCGAGAAGCCGGGCCGCGAGACCGTCGCGTCGGTGACCGTCAAGCAGGTTCGCGAGATCGCCGAGGCGAAGATGAAGGACCTCTCCGCGAATAACGTGGAAGAGGCGATGAAGATCATCGTGGGGTCGGCGAACTCCATGGGCATCGAGGTGAAGTGATGGCGAAACTCGGTAAGCGTACCCGCTCGGCCCGCGAGGCCTTCGCCGGCAAGGAGAACCTCCCCGTCGAGGAGGCCGTCTCGCTGATCAAGTCGAACGCCAACGCGAAATTCGACGAGACCGTCGAGATCGCGATGAACTTGGGCGTCGACCCGCGCCATGCCGACCAGATGGTCCGCGGCGTGGTCAGCCTGCCCAACGGCACCGGCAAGTCGGTCCGCGTGGCGGTCTTCGCCCGCGGTCCCAAGGCCGACGAGGCCAAGGAAGCCGGGGCCGATATCGTCGGCGCCGAGGACCTGATGGAGCAGGTGCAGTCGGGCAAGATCGACTTCGACCGCTGCATCGCTACCCCCGACATGATGCCGATCGTCGGCCGTCTGGGGAAGGTGCTCGGCCCGCGCAACCTGATGCCGAACCCCAAGGTCGGCACGGTGACGATGGACGTGGCCGAGGCGGTGAAGGCCGCCAAGGGCGGTCAGGTCCAGTTCAAGGCCGAGAAGAACGGCGTGGTCCATGCCGGCGTCGGCAAGGCCTCCTTCGATGCGGGCCAGCTGCGCGAGAACGTGCTGGCCTTCGTGGACGCCGTCTCCAAGGCCAAGCCGGCGGGCGCCAAGGGCTCGTATCTGCAGAAGATCTCGCTCAGCTCGACCATGGGCCCGGGCGTGACGGTCAGCGTCGAAAGCGCCACCGGCAACGCGCCCGGCGCCTGAGGCGGCACCCTCACGAAACGCGACGCGGGCGGGTCCGAAAGGGCCCGCCCGCTTCCGTTCGGGGCCGCCCACCGCGCGAAATCGCTTGCCCGGCGGCCCGCCCGCGCCCTAGGATGCGCCACCGGCCGGGCGCTGCGCGCGATTTCGGCCTTTTCATTCCCGCATGACCGTCCTATGACGCCCCCCGACGACCCGGGCGAAGTCATTCGCACGGGCCGTCGATTCGTCCGAGACGGTGGGCGGCTCCGGCCATAAGCCCTGCCCGAGACGGGAAGAGACATTCCGGCCCCGATTTCCGGGTCCTGGGCTGCATTGACCCGTAAGGACTTCTTGCCGCGCATCCGTCGCGGCGAAAACGAGCCGGAGGGGGTCCGCCCCTCCACACTTGGAGAAGAACTGTGGATAGAGCCCAGAAAGAGAAAGTGGTCGAGGAACTCGGCCAGATCTTCGAAAGCTCTGGCGTCGTGGTGGTCAGCCGCTACGAGGGCATGACAGTCGCCGAGATGCAGGACCTCCGCGCGCGCATGCGCGACGCGGGCGGCTCCGTTCGGGTTGCCAAGAACAAGCTCGCCAAGATCGCCCTCGAAGGGAAGGCCGTCGACTCGATCGGCTCCTACCTTCAGGGCATGACCGTGCTCGCCTATTCCGAGGACCCCGTCGCTGCGGCGAAGGTCATCGATGCGTATGCCAAGGAAAACTCCAAGCTGGAGATCCTGGGCGGCGCGATGGGCGACACGGCGCTGGACGCCGCCGGTGTTCAGGCAGTGGCCAAGATGCCCAGCCGCGAGGAGCTCATCGCTTCCATCGTGGGCTGCATCGGCGCACCTGCTTCGAATATCGCGGGGGCCATTGGCGCGCCTGCTTCCAACATCGCGAGCATCCTGTCGACCATCGAGGAGCGGGCCGAGGCGGCCTGATCCGAAAACATGCTTTCGTCGCGGGGTTGAACACCCGGAACCGGAACACATCTTAACGAACTGGAAATCATCAAATGGCTGATCTCAAAGCTCTCGCCGAACAAATCGTCGGCCTCACCCTCCTGGAAGCCCAGGAACTCAAGACCATCCTCAAGGACGAATACGGCATCGAGCCCGCCGCCGGTGGCGCGGTCATGATGGCCGGTCCCGCGGGCGACGCCGGCGGCGCCGCCGCCGAGGAGCAGACCGAATTCGACGTCATCCTGAAGTCGGCCGGTGCCTCCAAGATCAACGTGATCAAGGAAGTGCGCGGCATCACCGGTCTGGGTCTGAAGGAAGCCAAGGACCTGGTCGAAGCCGGCGGCAAGCCCGTCAAGGAAGGCGTCGACAAGGCCGAGGCCGAGGAAATCAAGGCCAAGCTCGAAGCCGCTGGCGCGGAAGTCGAGCTGAAGTGATCGCGGTCTGACCGCGGCCCCGCGCGCGCCGCGCGCGGGTCGAAGATGCAGGGTGGAGCGGGTTTTCCCGCTCCACCCGCTCCTGTCTCGAAAAGCCCCTTCCGCAGGGCGGGGCTTTTCCGGTCAGGAGGACGGGACGGGGGCGCGCCTGTGGGACGGCGCGCCGGATGGTCCCCCCTCGAAGACCCCTTCGCAGGCCGCGACCGTCCGATGCCCGACGGATGGCGCGGCGCGAAACGTGAGAAAAGGCGAGCATCACATGGCTCAGACGCAGGCGTCCTCCAAGCGTATCCGTCGGTATTATGGCAAGCTGGAAGAAGTGCTCCAGATGCCGAACCTCATCGAGGTTCAGAAATCCTCCTACGACCTGTTCCTGAACTCCGGAAGCGGCGAAGCCCCGACAGACGGGGAGGGCCTGATGGGCACCTTCCAGTCGGTCTTCCCGATCAAGGATTTCAACGAGACCGCGGTCCTGGAATTCGTGAAATACGAGCTCGAGGAGCCGAAATACGACGTCGAGGAATGCCAGCAGCGCGACATGACCTACAGCGCGCCGCTGAAGGTCACGCTGCGGCTGATCGTGTTCGATGTCGATGACGACACCGGCGCCAAGTCGGTCAAGGACATCAAGGAGCAGGACGTGTTCATGGGCGACATGCCCCTGATGACGCCCAACGGCACCTTCATCGTCAACGGCACCGAGCGCGTGATCGTCAGCCAGATGCACCGCTCGCCGGGCGTCTTCTTCGACCACGACAAGGGCAAGACGCACAGCTCGGGCAAGCTGCTCTTCGCCTGCCGCATCATCCCCTATCGCGGCTCCTGGCTCGATTTCGAGTTCGACGCCAAGGACCTCGTCTTCGCGCGCATCGACCGCCGCCGGAAGCTTCCGGTGACGACGCTGCTCTACGCGCTGGGCATGGACCAGGAAGCGATCGTCAGCGCCTATTACGACACCGTCGTCTACGAGCACCGCAAGAACGAGGGCTGGGCCACCAAGTTCTTCCCCGAGCGTTATTCGGGCTCGCGCCCGGCGATGGACGTGATCGACGCCGCCACCGGCGAGGTCGTGCTGGAAGCCGGCAAGAAGGTCACCCCGCGCCAGGTCAAGAAGCTGCGCGAGGAGGGCAAGGTCGACCAGATCCTCGTCCCCTTCGACGCGATCGTCGGCAAGTTCGCCGCGCGCGACATCATCGACGAGTCGAACGGCGCGATCTTCGTGGAGGCCGGCGACGAGCTGACCTGGGAGATCGACAAGCAGGGCGAAGTCTCCGGCGGCACCCTGAAGGAGCTGCTCGACGCGGGCATCGAGGACATCCCCGTCCTCGACATCGATAACGTCACCGTCGGCCCGTATATCCGCAACACGCTGGCCGCCGACAAGAACGTCAGCCGCGAGACGGCGCTGATGGACATCTACCGGGTCATGCGCCCGGGCGAGCCGCCCACCGTCGATGCCGCGCAGACGCTGTTCGACCAGCTCTTCCGCGATAGCGAGCGCTACGACCTCTCGGCCGTGGGCCGCGTGAAGATGAACATGCGCCTCGACCTCGACGCCGAGGACACCGTCCGCACGCTGCGCGACGAGGACATTCTCGCCTGCGTCAAGGCGCTGGTCGAGCTGCGCGACGGCCGCGGCGAAATCGACGATATCGACCATCTCGGCAACCGCCGGGTGCGCTCGGTCGGCGAGCTGATGGAGAACCAGTACCGCGTGGGTCTCCTGCGCATGGAGCGCGCCATCAAGGAGCGTATGTCCTCGGTCGAGATCGACACGGTCATGCCGCAGGACCTGATCAACGCGAAGCCCGCCGCGGCGGCCGTGCGCGAATTCTTCGGCTCCTCGCAGCTGTCGCAGTTCATGGACCAGACCAACCCGCTCTCCGAGGTCACCCACAAGCGCCGCCTCTCGGCGCTCGGACCGGGCGGCCTGACGCGCGAGCGGGCGGGCTTCGAGGTGCGCGACGTGCACCCGACCCACTACGGCCGGATGTGCCCGATCGAGACGCCGGAAGGCCCGAATATCGGCCTGATCAACTCGCTCGCCACCTTCGCGCGCGTGAACAAGTACGGCTTCATCGAGACCCCCTACCGCAAGGTCGTGGACGGCAAGGTCACGGATGAGGTCCAGTACATGTCCGCCACCGAGGAGATGCGGCACACCGTGGCGCAGGCCAACGCCAAGCTGACCGACGCCAAGACCTTCGAGAACGAGCTGGTCTCGACCCGTCAGTCCGGCGACTACATGCTGCAATCGCGTGAGAACGTGGACCTGATCGACGTCTCGCCCAAGCAGCTGGTCTCGGTCGCGGCGGCGCTGATCCCCTTCCTCGAGAACGACGACGCCAACCGCGCGCTGATGGGCTCGAACATGCAGCGCCAGGCGGTGCCGCTCCTGCGCGCCGACGCCCCCTTCGTGGGCACCGGCATGGAGGGCGTCGTGGCCCGCGACTCGGGTGCGGCCATCATGGCCAAGCGCGGCGGCGTGATCGACCAGGTCGACGCGCAGCGGATCGTCGTGCGCGCCACCGAGGATCTCGCCCTCGGCGATGCCGGCGTGGACATCTACCGCCTGCGCAAGTTCCAGCGTTCCAACCAGAACACCTGCATCAACCAGCGCCCGCTGGTGAAGGTGGGCGACACCGTCCAGAAGGGCGAGGTCCTGGCCGACGGCCCCTCGACCGACATGGGCGAGCTGGCGCTCGGCAAGAACGTGGTCGTCGCGTTCATGCCGTGGAACGGCTACAACTACGAGGACTCGATCCTGATCTCCGAGCGGATCGCCCGCGACGACGTCTTCACCTCGATCCATATCGAGGAGTTCGAGGTCGCCGCGCGTGACACCAAGCTCGGACCCGAGGAGATCACCCGCGACATCCCCAATGTCGGTGAAGAAGCGCTGCGCAACCTCGACGAGGCCGGCATCGTCTATATCGGCGCCGACGTGGAGCCGGGCGATATCCTGGTGGGCAAGATCACCCCGAAGGGCGAGAGCCCGATGACGCCCGAGGAAAAGCTCCTCCGCGCCATCTTCGGCGAGAAGGCCTCGGACGTGCGCGACACCTCGCTGCGGGTGAAGCCGGGCGATTACGGCACCGTGGTCGAGGTCCGCGTCTTCAACCGTCACGGCGTCGAGAAGGACGAGCGCGCGCTCCAGATCGAGCGCGAGCAGGTCGAGCGCCTGGCCCGCGACCGCGACGACGAGCGCGAGATCCTTGACCGCAACATCTATGCCCGCCTGCGCAGCATGATCGAGGGCAAGAAGGCCGTGAAGGGCCCGAAGGGCTTCAAGTCCAACACGGTCGTCGACGCGGCCGTGCTGGAGCAGTTCACCCCCGGCCAGTGGTGGCAGCTCGCCATCGAGGAGGAGGAGACCGCCCAGCAGGTCGAGGCCCTGAACGAGCAGTACGAGATCCAGAAGCGCGCCCTCGAGGCCCGCTTCGAGGACAAGGTCGAGAAGGTCCGCCGCGGCGACGACCTGCCGCCGGGCGTGATGAAGATGGTCAAGGTCTTCATCGCGGTGAAGCGCAAGCTTCAGCCGGGCGACAAGATGGCCGGCCGTCACGGCAACAAGGGCGTCATCTCCAAGGTCGTCCCGATGGAGGACATGCCCTTCCTCGCCGACGGCACGCCGGTCGATTTCGTGCTCAACCCGCTGGGCGTGCCCTCGCGCATGAACGTGGGTCAGATCCTCGAGACGCATATGGGCTGGGCCGCGCGCGGCCTGGGCCTGCAGATCGACGAGGCGCTGGACGACTACCGGCGCTCGGGCGACCTGACCCCGGTGCAGGACGCGATGAAGATCGCCTATGGCGAGGAGGCCTGGGAAGAGCACCTGGCCGCCATGTCCGAGGACGGCCTGATCGAGGCGGCGACCAACGTCACCTCGGGCGTGCCGATCGCGACGCCGGTCTTCGACGGCGCCAAGGAGCAGGACGTCAACGACTCGCTGCAACGGGCGGGCTTCGACACCTCGGGGCAGTCGGATCTGTTCGACGGCCGCACCGGCGAGAAGTTCTCGCGCCAGGTGACCGTGGGCATCAAGTACCTGCTCAAGCTGCACCACCTGGTGGACGACAAGATCCACGCGCGCTCGACGGGCCCGTACTCGCTCGTCACCCAGCAGCCGCTGGGCGGCAAGGCGCAGTTCGGCGGGCAGCGTTTCGGCGAGATGGAGGTCTGGGCACTGGAAGCCTACGGCGCGGCCTACACCCTGCAGGAGATGCTGACGGTGAAGTCCGACGACGTGGCCGGCCGGACCAAGGTCTACGAGAGCATCGTCAAGGGCGAGGACAATTTCGAGGCGGGCGTTCCCGAGAGCTTCAACGTGCTCGTCAAGGAAGTCCGCGGCCTCGGCCTGAACATGGAACTCCTGGATTCGGAGGAAGGCGAGGAATAGCGACTCTTCGCCGAAAAACCGGGGCGGTCTCTGGGACCGTCCCGCGCTCCTCCTCCGAGACACCTTTTTTGTAAGGACCTGACATGAACCAGGAACTGACGAACAACCCGTTCAACCCGATCGCGCCGCAGAAGGTCTTCGACGAGATCAAGGTCTCGCTGGCCTCGCCCGAGCGGATCCTCTCGTGGTCCTATGGCGAGATCAAGAAGCCCGAGACCATCAACTACCGTACGTTCAAGCCCGAGCGCGACGGCCTGTTCTGCGCGCGCATCTTCGGTCCGATCAAGGATTACGAGTGCCTGTGCGGCAAGTACAAGCGCATGAAGTATCGCGGCGTCGTCTGCGAGAAATGCGGCGTCGAGGTCACCCTGCAGAAGGTCCGCCGCGAGCGCATGGGCCATATCGAGCTGGCCTCGCCCGTCGCCCATATCTGGTTCCTCAAGTCGCTGCCCTCGCGCATCGGCCTGATGCTGGACATGACGCTGCGCGATCTCGAGCGGATCCTCTATTTCGAGAATTACGTTGTGATCGAGCCGGGCCTCACGGACCTCGCCTACGGGCAGCTGATGTCCGAGGAGGAGTTCATGGACGCGCAGGACGCCTACGGCGCCGACGCGTTCCAGGCCAATATCGGGGCCGAGGCCATCCGCGAGATGCTGGCCGCGATCGACCTCGATGCCGAGGCCGCGCAGCTGCGCGAGGACCTCAAGGAGGCCACGGGCGAGCTGAAGCCCAAGAAGATCATCAAGCGCCTGAAGATCGTCGAGAACTTCATCGAGTCGGGCAACCGGCCCGAATGGATGATCCTGACGGTGATCCCGGTCATCCCGCCCGAGCTGCGCCCGCTGGTCCCGCTCGACGGCGGCCGCTTCGCCACGTCTGACCTGAACGATCTCTACCGCCGCGTCATCAACCGCAACAACCGCCTCAAGCGGCTCATCGAGCTGCGCGCGCCCGACATCATCGTGCGCAACGAGAAGCGGATGCTGCAGGAATCCGTCGACGCGCTCTTCGACAACGGCCGTCGCGGCCGCGTCATCACCGGCGCCAACAAGCGCCCGCTGAAGTCGCTGTCGGACATGCTCAAGGGCAAGCAGGGCCGGTTCCGCCAGAACCTGCTCGGCAAGCGCGTGGACTTCTCGGGCCGCTCGGTCATCGTGACCGGGCCGGAGCTGAAGCTGCATCAATGCGGCCTGCCCAAGAAGATGGCGCTCGAACTCTTCAAGCCGTTCATCTACTCGCGGCTCGAAGCCAAGGGCCTGTCGTCCACCGTCAAGCAGGCGAAGAAGCTGGTCGAGAAGGAGCGTCCCGAGGTCTGGGACATCCTCGACGAGGTCATCCGCGAGCACCCGGTCCTTCTGAACCGCGCGCCCACGCTGCACCGTCTCGGCATCCAGGCCTTCGAGCCCGTGTTGATCGAGGGCAAGGCGATCCAGCTTCACCCGCTGGTCTGCTCGGCCTTCAACGCCGATTTCGACGGCGACCAGATGGCCGTGCACGTGCCGCTCTCGCTGGAAGCCCAGCTTGAGGCACGCGTCCTGATGATGTCGACGAACAACGTGCTGTCGCCCGCAAACGGCGCGCCGATCATCGTGCCGTCGCAGGACATGATCCTCGGCCTCTACTACGTCTCGATGGAGCGTCAGGGCATGAAGGGCGAGGGGATGATCTTCTCCTCGGTCGACGAGGTCGTGCACGCGCTCGAGGCCGGCGAGGTGCATCTGCACGCCCGGATCAAGGCGCGCGTCACCCAGATCGACGAGATGGGCGAGGAAGTGGGCCGCGTCTACGACACGACCCCCGGCCGCGTGCGCCTCGGCGCGCTCCTGCCGCTCAATGCCAAGGCGCCCTTCGACCTGGTCAACCGCCTGCTTCGCAAGAAGGAGGTCCAGCAGACCATCGACACCGTCTACCGCTATTGCGGCCAGAAGGAGTCGGTCATCTTCTGCGACCAGATCATGACGCTGGGCTTCCGCGAGGCCTTCAAGGCCGGCATCTCCTTCGGCAAGGACGACATGGTCATCCCCGAGGAGAAGTGGGGCATCGTCGAATCCACCCGCGAGCAGGTGAAGGATTTCGAGCAGCAATACATGGACGGCCTGATCACCCAGGGCGAGAAGTACAACAAGGTCGTCGACGCCTGGTCCAAGTGCAACGACAAGGTGACCGAGGCGATGATGTCCAACATCTCCGTCTCCGCCACCGACGAGTCGGGCGCCGAGGCCGAGCCGAACTCGGTCTACATGATGGCCCATTCCGGCGCGCGCGGCTCGGTCACGCAGATGAAGCAGCTGGGCGGGATGCGCGGCCTGATGGCCAAGCCGAACGGCGACATCATCGAGACGCCGATCATCTCGAACTTCAAGGAAGGCCTCACCGTGCTGGAGTACTTCAACTCCACCCACGGCGCCCGCAAGGGCCTGTCGGACACCGCGCTCAAGACCGCGAACTCGGGCTACCTGACCCGTCGACTCGTCGACGTGGCGCAGGACTGCATCGTCCGGGTCGACGATTGCGGGACCGAGAAGGCGATCACCGCGCAGGCGGCCGTCAATGACGGCGAGATCGTCGCCACCCTGGCCGAGCGCGTGCTGGGCCGGGTCGCGGCGGAGGATGCCGTCAAGCCGGGCACCGACGAGGTAATCGTCGCGGCCGGCGAGCTGATCGACGAACGCCGCGCCGACCTGATCGACCAGGCGCAGATCCAGTCGATGCGCATCCGCTCGCCCTTGACCTGCGAGGCCGAGGAGGGCGTCTGCGCGACCTGCTACGGGCGCGACCTGGCGCGCGGCACCAAGGTGAACCTCGGCGAGGCCGTGGGCATCATCGCGGCGCAGTCGATCGGCGAGCCGGGCACCCAGCTGACGATGCGGACCTTCCACATCGGCGGCGTGGCCCAGGGCGGCCAGCAGAGCTTCATGGAGGCCTCGGTCGAGGGCACCGTGGAGTATCGCAACGCCAGCACGCTGATGAACGAGGCCGGCGGCGTCGTCGTGATGGGGCGCAACATGTCGCTCGCCATCATCGACGAGAACGGCGAGGAGCGGTCGACCCACAAGCTGGGCTACGGCACCACGCTCTTCGTCAAGGAAGGCCAGAAGGTCGCCCGCGGCGACAAGCTGTTCGAGTGGGATCCCTACACCCTGCCGATCATCGCCGAAGCCGACGGCAAGGCGAAATTCGTCGATCTCTACGCGGGCATCTCCGTGCGCGACGAGACCGACGACGCGACCGGCATGACCCAGAAGATCGTCTCGGACTGGCGGTCGGCGCCGAAGGGCTCGGATCTCAAGCCCGAGGTGCTGGTCGTCGGCGAGGATGGCGAGCCGGTGCGCAACGAGGCCGGCAACCCGGTGACCTACCCGATGTCGGTGGACGCGATCCTCTCGGTCGAGGATGGCCAGATGCTGAAGGCCGGCGACGTGGTCGCACGGATCCCGCGCGAGGGCGCCAAGACCAAGGACATCACGGGCGGCCTGCCGCGCGTGGCGGAGCTGTTCGAGGCGCGCCGTCCCAAGGATCACGCGATCATCGCGGAGGCCGACGGCACGGTGAAGTTCGGCAAGGACTACAAGAACAAGCGCCGGATCACCGTGGTGCCCTCCGACGACAGCCTCGAGCCGATCGACTACATGGTGCCCAAGGGCAAGCACATCCCCGTGCAGGAGGGCGATTACGTCCAGCGCGGCGACTACATCATGGATGGCAACCCCGCCCCGCACGACATCCTGCGGATCCTGGGCATCGAGGCGCTGGCCGACTACCTGATCGACGAGGTGCAGGATGTGTACCGCCTGCAGGGCGTGCGCATCAACGACAAGCACATCGAGGTCATCGTCCGCCAGATGCTCCAGAAGTGGGAGATCCTCGACAGCGGCGGCACCACGCTGCTGAAGGGCGAGCATGTCGACAAGGCCGAGCTGATGGAGGCCAACGAGAAGGCCGAAGCGCGCGGCGACCGTCCCGCCCGGGCCGAGCCGATCCTGCTCGGGATCACCAAGGCGTCGTTGCAGACCCGCAGCTTCATCTCGGCGGCCTCCTTCCAGGAGACGACCCGCGTGCTCACCGAGGCGTCCGTCCAGGGCAAGCGCGACAAGCTCGTCGGCCTCAAGGAGAACGTCATCGTGGGCCGCCTGATCCCGGCGGGCACGGGCGGCGCGACGCAGAAGATGCGCGCCATCGCCCAGAGCCGCGACAATGTCGTGATCGAAGCCGCGCGCGCCGAGGCCGAGAAGGCCGCGGCCCTCGCCGCCCCGTCGGAGGAGGAGGTGTTCAAGGACACCCCCGCCGCCGAGGAGGAACCCGTCGAGGATTGATCCTCGCGGAAACGTGACCGAAATCACCCCCGCCGGAGCCATCCGGCGGGGGTTTTTCGTATTATCTGCCCGTTATCCGCACGCGATTGACGTAGTGTTCACGCAATTTCCCGCTAGTTGCTCGCGTAACGCGATCGTCCCGGTGGATCGGGCAAAAATCTCCCGTAGATCGGGATAGTCGCGTCGCGCGGCGGGATGATCCCGCGGTGTCCCGAAACCCGAACCGGACCGATCATGGCGGACAAGCTCAACGGCATCATCATCAGCGAGGTTCTCGCCGATAACCCGTCCAGTGGCGGGTTCGATACCGATGGCGACGGCCGCGCCAGCAAGTCCGACGAGTTCATCGAGATCCAGAACACGACCGGCAACCCGATCTCGCTGGCGGGCTATCAGCTCTGGTCCGACGATCGCGGGCTGCTCTACGAATTCGGCCCCGGCACCACGATCGCGCCCGGCGGCACGGCGACGGTCGTGGGCGAATATACCGGCACGCCGCCGCCCGGCTTCTACGATGCCGGGCTCTCCAACAGCGGAAACTTCCTGCCCGATGGCGAGGGCAGCAAGTTCGACACGATCTACCTCGTCGACCCGGCCACCGGCGATTTCATCGCGCTCTCCTATGGCGACCCGCCGCGCCCGCCGGATCCGCCGCAGGGCTTCCCCGGCACCAACCAGCAGGGATCGGGCGAGCAGATCAACAGCAACGCCCCGAACGGCACCGCCTTCTCGCGCAACGCCGAAGGGCAGTTCGTCGAGGACCCGAACCCCGACCCCGGCACGCCCGGCGTCGCCTGCTACGCCGCGGGCACGCTGATCGCGACGCCGGACGGCCCGCGCCGGATCGAGACGCTGGCGGCGGGCGACCATGTCGGCACCCTCGACGGCGGCGCGGCGCCGATCCGGCTGATGCTGTTCCGGCGCGAGCAATTCGAGGATCCGGACGCGGCCCGCCCGATCCAGATCAAGGCCGGCGCGCTGGGCCCGGGCCGCCCGGCCCGCGATCTCGTGGTCTCGGCCAATCACCGCATCCTCGTGGGCGGGCAGGGGCAGCTCGCCGACCGCTTCCCGGCCGAATGCTTCGTGCCCGCTAAGGCGCTGGTCGGCCTGCCGCGCATCCGCGTGATGGCGGGCAAGCGCGCGATCCTCTGGGTGCATTTCCTGCTGCCGGATCACGGCGTCGTCTTCGCCGAAGGCGCCTGCAGCGAGTCCATCCTCCCGGGCCCCGTGGCCCTGCGCCAGGCCGCGCCCGGCCCGCGCCGCGTGCTGCGCGCGGGCGCCCCCGCCGCGCCGCGACCCGCGCGCCCCTGCCTGACCCCGCGCCAGGCCGCCGAATGCCTCGCGCCGCGCCCCGCCGCCGCGCCGGACGCCGTCCCCGCCTGACCGCTCGCCCGCACAGAAGACGGTCCACCGGCGTCCGTAGGTGCGAATTTTAGGTATGACGCAGATCACCCGTGGATCACCCATGAATTCCGCCCCGCTTGCCCGGCCCCCCGGCCCGTGCCACCACCCGGGCCATGACCGTCCGCAACCAGATCATCGGCGTGCTGCGCTTCTCCTATCCGGCCAAGGAAGGCTTCGCCGTCTCCGGTCTCGACGAGGCCGCGCTCGAGCGGCATCTCTACGATCCCGCCCGTCTCGAGACCCGCTTCCGCTACCTCGAGACCATCACGCTGCCGTCGCTCGCCGCGCAGACCGATCCCGACTTCCGCTGCGTGATCCTGGCCGGCACCACCCTGCCGTTCCGCTATCGCAAGCGCCTGAGATCGCTGGAAGAAAGCCACCCGTTTCTGCAATGCGTCTTCCTCGAACGCATGGGCGCGCTCGCCGCCGGCAAGCGCGCCTTTCGCCGGGCCAGCGCGGCGGAGACCACCCATATCACCGGCTTCCGCATCGACGATGACGACGCCGTGGCGACCGACTACATCGCCCGCACCCGCGACCTCGCCGACCGGCTGATCGGCGCGGGGCTGGCCGATGCGCCCACCACGCTCTCCTTCATGCGCGGCATCTACTGGAACCTCTTCGACCCCGACGCCCCCTTCCACGAATTCCGCGAGCCCCAACCCCTCGGCCTCGCCTCCGCGATGATCACCACCGCCGATCTTCCGACCTGCATCTTCCGCTACAACCACCGCCGGCTGCCCTGCCACGTGCCGGGCTATACCCTGCCGGGGGAGGCGCCGATGTTCCTGCGCACCCTGCACGCGCATAACGACAGCGGCCGATCGATCCCGCCGCACGCCACCGCGATGCCGACCCGCAAGGGACGCAAGCTGATGGCGGAGCGGTTCGGGCTCGACCCCGAGGCCGCGCTGGCGCTGATGCCCGTGCCGCCGAAGGACTGACATGCGCGACAACCTGAAGGGCGCGGCCCTGATGATGGGCGCGATGGCGACGTTCACGATGAACGACGCCGCGCTCAAATGGCTGGCGACGGACCTGCCGGCCTTCCAGGTGACCTTCCTGCGCGGCTGCGCGGCGACCGTCCTGATCGTCGCGCTGTCCGCGGCGATGGGCAGCTTGCGCCGAGGCATCCCCCGCGCCGACCGGCCCTGGGCCATCGGGCGGTCCGCGGCCGAGGCCGGCGCCTTCCTGCCCTTCCTGTTGGCGCTGCAGCACATGCCGCTGGCCAACATCACCGCGATCCTCGCGGCGTTGCCGCTGTCGATCACGGCCGCGGGCGCGCTGTTCCTCGGCGAGCCGGTCGGCTGGCGGCGCTGGACGGCCATCGCCGTCGGGTTCATCGGGGTCCTGCTGATCATGCGCCCGGGCACGGAAGGCTTCGACGGCTGGTCATTGGTGGCGATGCTGACCGTCCTGCTGGCCACGCTGCGCGACCTGCTGACGCGCCGCCTGTCGCGCGAGACGCCATCGCTCAACGTGGCGGCGATCACCGCGGGCTTCGTGACGCTGCTGGGCCTCGGCCTGTCCCTGACGGAGCCATGGATCCGCCCCGATGCTGCGCAGGCGGGCATGATCCTCGCGGCGGCAGCCTTCATCCTCGGGGCCTATCTGTGCTCGGTCATGGCGATGCGCGTGGGTGAGGTCGCGGTGGTCACGCCGTTCCGCTACACCTCGTTGGTCTGGGCGCTGCTGCTCGGCTGGCTCGTCTTCGGCGACTGGCCCCGGCCGCTGACGCTTGTCGGCGCGGCGCTGATCGCGGGCACGGGCCTCTATACGCTTTGGCGCGAGACGCGCGTGCCGATGCCCCGCCCTGTCGCGCCGCGCTAGAAGCTCCGGGCGATCGCGTCGAGGTCGAGGCGAAACCGCGTTTCGAGATCGGCGCGCTGCTCGGGGCTGGGTGGCGCCAGCCGGTCCGCCGCCTGCGGCATCGGGCTGTCGTTCATCCCGTCCACGCCGCGCAGCCACATGCAGGCGTCCGGGAGGGTGACCGACGGCATCAGGAGGCCGAGCTTGTGATGCGGGAAATGGATCGCGGTGCGCCGCAGCCCCGGCGGCAGGACCAGCGCCTGCGCCACGCCCAGATGGTTGCGCGCGGTCTCCTCGACCCGCACGCCCTCCGGGCCCAGCGCCAGCATGTAGCCGCGGTTGAAATCGATCGCGAGGCGCTCGTGGCGCTCCCACAGGGGCCGGACCTGCCGAAAGGTCTCGCGCGCACGGGCCACGAAGCTGCGCGCCACGCCGTCGTCGTCATCCTGCCGGAACTGCATCACCGGCGGACCGTCGGGGTCGATGCGCGCGGTGACGATCGCCTCCATGGCCTGGCGGTGGTTCTGCGGCGGGTGGAAGATCAGCTCGGTCTGCGGCAGCCGCGCCGCCAGCGTCTCCAGCCGCCCGCGCCAGGGCTCGGGCAAGGCGTCGCCGGTGATCAGCAGGTGGCGGAAGCCGCCATCGGTCTGCGCGGCCAGCGTCGCCATGCAGACATGCTCGAGCGAGCGCAGCCGCGCCTCCATCCGCGCCGGCGCCCAGAGAAACGCCGCGCGCTCGGCCACGGTCTCGTGCCGGGTCTGGAAGCCGCCCAGCCCGGGATAGGCGAAGCGGGTGATGGCGATGATCTGCAGCTCGGCCATGGCGGCGACCGTGGCGCGCGGCGCGGGGCGGGGCAAGGGCCGGGGCCGCGTTGACACCCCCCGCCGATTCCCCTAAGTGACGCGCAATTCGGTCCGGGTGCGCCCTCTGCGCCCGTTCCGGCAAGCCAGAACCGTCGCACAAGATCCGGGATACTGTTTCCCGCATCCTCTGTCACCAAACCGCAGCGTCCAGGTCGGAATTCCGGGCGGCTGCGGGTTTCGGTTTTTGGCGCGTCGGGGTCCGGACGTGATTGGAACGAGAGAGAACGGGAACACCCACAGATGCCCACCATCCAGCAGCTGATCCGCAAGCCGCGGCAGCCCAAGGTCAAGCGATCGAAATCGATGCACCTGGAAGGGTGCCCCCAGAAGCGCGGCGTCTGCACGCGCGTCTACACCACAACGCCGAAGAAGCCGAACTCGGCCATGCGGAAGGTCGCCAAGGTGCGCCTGACCAATGGCTATGAGGTCATCAGCTACATTCCCGGCGAGAGCCACAACCTGCAGGAGCACTCCGTGGTCCTGATCCGTGGCGGCCGCGTGAAGGACCTTCCCGGCGTTCGCTATCACATCCTGCGCGGTGTGCTCGATACGCAGGGCGTCAAGGATCGCCGCCAGCGTCGTTCGAAGTACGGCGCGAAGCGTCCGAAGTAAGAGGATCGAGATATGTCCCGCCGTCACGCCGCCGAGAAGCGCGAAGTCCTGCCTGACGCCAAGTATGGCGACAAGGTTCTGACGAAATTCATGAACAACCTGATGATCGACGGCAAGAAGGCCGTCGCCGAGCGCATCGTGTACACCGCGATGGACCGGGTCGAGGGCAAGCTCAAGCGCTCGCCCATCGAGGTCTTCACCGAAGCCCTGGACAACGTGAAGCCCTCCGTCGAGGTGCGGTCGCGCCGCGTCGGCGGCGCCACCTACCAGGTGCCCGTCGAGGTCCGCCCCGAGCGCCGCGAGGCGCTGGCCATCCGCTGGCTGATCAACGCCGCCCGCGCGCGCAACGAGAACACCATGGAAGAGCGTCTGGCCGGTGAGCTGATCGACGCCGTCCAGTCGCGTGGCTCCGCCGTCAAGAAGCGTGAGGACACCCACAAGATGGCCGACGCCAACAAGGCGTTCAGCCACTACCGCTGGTGATCCCCCGCACCCATATGGTGCGCGAAAAGGGGACCGCGTCCGGCGGTCCCCGCAACCAATTCTCCTCTACGAGGTAAGCCGACATGGCACGCGATTATCCCCTCCAGCGGTACCGCAACTTCGGTATCATGGCCCATATCGACGCGGGCAAGACCACTTGCTCCGAGCGGATCCTCTTCTACACCGGCAAGTCCCACAACATCGGCGAAGTCCATGACGGCGCCGCCACGATGGACTGGATGGAGCAGGAGCAGGAGCGCGGCATCACGATCACCTCGGCCGCGACCACGACCTTCTGGCAGCGTCAGGAAGAGCCGACCAAGGACGGCACCTCCGACACGAAGTACCGGATGAACATCATCGACACGCCCGGCCACGTGGACTTCACCATCGAGGTCGAGCGCTCGCTCGCCGTGCTCGACGGCGCGGTCGCCGTGCTGGACGCCAATGCCGGCGTCGAGCCCCAGACCGAGACCGTCTGGCGCCAGGCCGACCGTTACAAGGTTCCGCGCATCGTCTTCGTCAACAAGATGGACAAGATCGGCGCCGACTTCTTCAACTGCGTCCACATGATCGAGGACCGCACCGGCGCCCGTGCCGTTCCCGTCGCCATCCCGATCGGCGCCGAGACCGAGCTGGAAGGCCTGATCGACCTCGTGACGATGGAAGAATGGGTCTGGAAGGGCGAGGACCTGGGTGCCTCCTGGGAGAAGAACCCGATCCGCGACAGCCTCAAGGACCTCGCCGAGGAATGGCGCGGCAAGATGATCGAGGCGGCCGTCGAAATGGACGACGACGCGATGATGGAGTACCTGGAGGGGAACGAGCCCGACATCGACACGCTCCGCAAGCTGCTCCGCAAGGGCACGCTGTCGCTCAGCTTCGTGCCGGTCCTCGGCGGTTCGGCCTTCAAGAACAAGGGCGTGCAGCCCCTGCTCAACGCCGTGATCGACTACCTGCCCAGCCCGCTGGACGTGGTCGACTACATGGGCTTCCGCCCGGGCGACGAGGAAGAGGTTCGCAACATCCCGCGCCGCGCCGATGACGACATGCCGTTCTCGGGCCTGGCCTTCAAGATCATGAACGACCCGTTCGTGGGCTCGCTGACGTTTACCCGGATCTATTCGGGCAAGCTGAAGAAGGGCGACACGATGCTCAACTCCACCAAGGGGAAGAAAGAGCGCGTGGGCCGGATGATGATGATGCACTCGATCAACCGCGAGGAGATCGAGGAGGCCTTCGCCGGCGACATCATCGCGCTGGCCGGCCTGAAGGACACCACCACCGGCGACACGATCTGCGATCCGCAGGACCCGGTCGTGCTGGAGACGATGACCTTCCCCGATCCGGTCATCGAGATCGCGGTCGAGCCCAAGACCAAGGCCGACCAGGAGAAGATGTCCCAGGGCCTGCAGCGCCTCGCCGCCGAGGATCCGTCGTTCCGCGTCGAGACCGATCTCGAGTCGGGCCAGACCATCATGAAGGGCATGGGCGAACTCCATCTCGACATCCTGGTCGATCGCCTGAAGCGCGAGTTCAAGGTCGAGGCCAATATCGGCGCCCCGCAGGTGGCCTATCGCGAGACCATCGGTCACGAGGTCGAGCACACCTACACCCACAAGAAGCAGTCGGGTGGTTCGGGCCAGTTCGCCGAGGTGAAGCTCCTCATCTCCCCGACCGAGCCGGGCGAGGGCTACTCGTTCGAGTCGAAGATCGTCGGCGGCGCGGTGCCGAAGGAATACATCCCCGGCGTCGAGAAGGGCATCCGCTCGGTCATGGACTCCGGTCCCCTGGCGGGCTTCCCGGTGATCGACTTCAAGGTCCAGCTTCTCGACGGCAAGTTCCACGACGTGGACTCGTCGGTCCTGGCCTTCGAGATCGCGGCGCGGATGGGCATGCGCGAAGGCATGAAGAAGGCCGGCGCCAAGCTGCTCGAGCCGATCATGAAGGTCGAGGTGGTCACGCCCGAGGATTACACGGGCGGCATCATCGGCGACCTGACCTCGCGCCGGGGCCAGGTGAACGGGCAGGACTCGCGCGGCAACGCCATCGCGATCGATGCCTTCGTGCCGCTGGCCAACATGTTCGGCTACATCAACACGCTGCGCTCCATGTCCTCGGGCCGCGCGCAGTTCACGATGCAGTTCGACCATTACGAGCCCGTCCCGCAGAACATCTCGGACGAGATCCAGAAGAAATACGCGTAATCGGTGCGGCGGGGTGAACCCCGCCCTACCCACCCCGTAGGGCGGGGGCTCCCCGCCGGCCATTCAAGGAAAAGGAGACCTTCCCATGGCGAAGGCAAAATTCGAACGCACGAAGCCGCATGTGAACATCGGCACGATTGGTCACGTGGACCACGGCAAGACGACGCTGACGGCGGCGATCACGAAGTATTTCGGTGATTTCAAGGCCTATGACCAGATCGACGGCGCGCCGGAGGAGAAGGCGCGGGGGATCACTATCTCGACGGCGCATGTCGAGTACGAGACCGAGGCGCGGCATTACGCGCATGTCGACTGCCCGGGCCATGCCGACTACGTCAAGAACATGATCACGGGCGCCGCGCAGATGGACGGCGCGATCCTGGTGGTGAACGCGGCCGACGGCCCGATGCCGCAGACGCGCGAGCACATCCTGCTGGGCCGCCAGGTCGGCATCCCGAAGATGGTCGTGTTCATGAACAAGGTCGACCAGGTCGATGACGAGGAGCTTCTGGAGCTCGTCGAGATGGAGATCCGCGAGCTGCTGTCGAGCTACGACTACCCGGGCGACGACATCCCGATCATCGCGGGTTCCGCGCTCGCGGCGATGGAAGGCCGCGACCCGGAGATCGGCGAGAACAAGATCCGCGAGCTGATGCAGGCGGTGGACGATTACATCGACACGCCCGAGCGCGCGGTGGACCAGCCCTTCCTGATGCCGATCGAGGACGTGTTCTCGATCTCTGGCCGGGGCACGGTTGTGACGGGCCGGGTCGAGCGCGGCGTGATCAACGTGGGCGACGAGATCGAGATCGTGGGCATCCGCGACACGAAGAAGACGACCTGCACGGGCGTCGAGATGTTCCGCAAGCTTCTCGATCGCGGCGAGGCGGGCGACAATATCGGCGCGCTGCTGCGCGGCATCGACCGCGAGGGCGTCGAGCGCGGCCAGGTGCTGTGCAAGCCCGGCTCGGTGAAGCCGCACACGAAGTTCGAGGCCGAGGCCTACATCCTGACCAAGGACGAGGGCGGGCGGCACACGCCGTTCTTCGCGAACTACCGTCCGCAGTTCTACTTCCGCACGACGGACGTGACGGGCACGGTGGAGCTGGCCGAGGGCACGGAGATGGTGATGCCGGGCGACAACGTGTCCTTCGGGGTGGAGCTGATCGCGCCGATCGCGATGGAGCAGGGCCTGCGCTTCGCGATCCGCGAAGGCGGCCGCACCGTCGGCGCCGGCGTCGTCAGCAAGATCATCGAGTAAGCCGCGCGGCCCCGTCCCGGGGCCGACGCGCGAACCCGACAGTGCAAGGGGCCCCCGCGGGGGCCCTTTGTCACGAGAGGGAAAACGAGATGATCTGACGCGCCGAAAAAGCGTCTCGAAGATCATCGAGTGAGCCGCGCGGCCGCGTCCAGCGGCCGACACGCGAACCCGACAGTGCAAAGGGCCCCCGCGGGGGCCCTTTGTCACGTGAGGGGGAGCTTGACGACGGGACTCCGCACGCCAAGCGCACCTCCCGTTACCGACGCACCCGAGCCCTCACGCAGCCAAGACCGCCCCGAACGGCCCTCATCTAGTCGGGGGCCGCCTCCGACGGCGGGCTTGCCAGGCCGCGGGGCGGGGCGCAGGCTGGCGGGGCGCGAGGGATCCGGGGGAGGACCCGATGAGCGACCGTCACGATGCCTGGACCGCCGGCGAAAGCTATGAGCGCTACATGGGGCGGTGGAGCCGGCTGATCGCCGATCTCTTCCTCGATTGGCTGGCGCCCGCGCCGGGGCGCGACTGGCTCGAGATCGGCTGCGGCAGCGGCGCGCTGACGGCGGCGATCCTGGCGCGCGCCGCGCCGAAGACCCTGCTGGCCACCGACCGCTCCGCCGATTTCCTGCACCACACCGCCGCCGCGCTGGCGGATGCCCGGCTGTCCTTCATGCGGGCCGATGCGACCGCGCTGCCGGTGGGCGATGACAGCCGCGATGTCGTAACCTCCGGGCTCGTCCTCAATTTCGTGCCGGACCGCGCGGCCGCGCTCCGCGAGGCGCGCCGGGTGCTGCGGCCCGGGGGGCGGCTGGCCTTCTACGTCTGGGATTATCCCAACGGCGGGATGGGTTTCATCGACGCCTTCTGGCGGGCCGCGGCGGCCTGCGACCCCGCGGCGGCGGCGCTCGACGAGGGCGCGCGCTTTCCCTTCTGCACCGCGGCCGGCCTGACCGCGCTCTGCGAGGCGGCGGGCGTCGCCACGCGCCGCGTCGCGCCAATCGAAACCGAGACCCGCTTCGCCGATTTCGATGCCTTCTGGGAGCCCTTCACGCTGGGCGCCGGGCCCGCGCCCGGCTACGCGGCCAGCCTCGATCCCGAGGCCCGGGCACGCCTGCGGGCGGCGCTGGCCCGGGAGCTGGACACCGGCGGGCCGGTCGTGCTGCCGGCCCGGGTCTGGGCGGTCGATGCCACCATGCCCTTAGGGGGAGGGCGCGCGCGCGTCCCGGACATGACGAAGGGCGGCGCGGGGGCCGCCCTTCGTCCCGGCACCGGGTTCGGGGATCAGTTGTTGGCGATGATCGCCTCGATCCGGCCCTTCTTCTCGGGATTGGCTTCGCTGCCCTCGACGACGGCCTTGATCGCGGCGATCTGGCCCAGCGTCAGGTCGTCGAGCGTGTCGGTCGGGATGCCGAGCTGCTGGAAATCGGCCATCAGCGCCGTCTGCAGCATGTTGAAGCCTTCGTTCATCATGCCGGCATGGGCGTCGGCCATGGCGGCGGTGCCGCCGAGGGTCAGCGTGGCGGCGGTGGCGAGGGCGGTGAGAATGCGGGTCATGTCGGTCTCCGTTGATCCTGGCCATGTCCCGGACCGTCCGGGCCATGTGCCTCGGGGGACAGTGGCACCCGGCGACCGCTCACCGTCACCCGACGAAGCCGTGAGGTGCCGCCGCCTTGATCCCCTGTGACGCGGGCGTGATCGCCGGCCTTGCCCCGGTCCGCGCGCCGCGCCAATCCTGACGCCATGACCGACACGCCCCCCGCCGGCTATTCCGGCTTCGCCCTGAACGGCCCCCGCCGCGCCACCGCGCTGGAGGGGGCGGCCCTGGGCCAGGCGCTCGAGGGCGCGGAGCTGGCCTGGGCGCATCTGCCCTTCGATCCCGACGCGCCCGCGCCGCAGCAGGACTGGATGGCGGCGCATGTCCCGGGTCTCGACGCGACCACGCGGACCGCGCTCACGGGCGAGACGACGCGGCCCCGCGCGCTGGCCGCCGGGGCGGGGCTCATGGTCGTGCTGCGCGGCGTGAACCTCAACGCGGGCGCCGAGCCCGAGGACATGGTGTCCTGCCGGATCTATCTCGACGCCAGGCGCATCGTCACGCTGGCGCGCCGCCCGCTGCGGTCGATCGCGGCGCTGTCGGAGCGCATCGCGGCGGGGAAGGGGCCCGAGACTCCCGGCGGCTTCCTGCACGACCTGGCCGAGGAGCTGATCCTGCGGATCGAGGACACGCTGGAGCGGCTGGAGGACGACACCGACGCGCTCGAGGACCTGGTCGAAGCCGCGGACCTGACCGCGGCGGATGCGACGCGGGCGCGCGGCGAGGCGGCACGGCTGCGGCGCGCGGTGCTGGGCATGCGCCGCCACATCGCGCCGCAGCGCGACGCGCTGGCCGCGGCGGCCGCGGCCCTGCCGGACCTGATCGTCAAGCACGACCGCCGCCGCCTTCTGGAGGTGCAGGAGCGCCACCAGCGCGCGGTCGAGGAGTTGGACGCGATGGCGGGCCGGCTGACGCTGGTGCGCGACGAGATCAAGGCCGAGCAGGACGAGCGCACCAACCGCAACCTCTACGTCCTGTCGGTTCTGTCGGCGCTGTTCCTGCCGCTGGGCTTCCTGACGGGGCTCCTGGGCATCAACCTGGGCGGCATCCCCGGCGCCGAGAGCCCCTGGGGCTTCGCGGCGTTCTGCGCGATCCTGACGGTGATCTTCGTCCTGCAGGTGATCGTGCTGATGCGGATGCGGCGGCTCTAGGCGCGCGGCCGCGTCCGACCCCGCAATTCCGTCCCCGCGGGGTTGCCACGCGCCCCGAGTCGGTCTAGACGCCCGCATCTGCGGACGGGGTCGCGAGTGCGGCCCCGCTTCCGTTCGGGTTCGACGAGGGGCCAGGATGGGCCTGTCTCCTCCTCTCAACTTGAACGCCGCCGGACCCAACGGGGTGCCGGTGGCCTCGTCATCGGACATGACATGAAAAGCCAGAACATCCGCATCCGGCTCAAGGCGTTCGATTACCGCGTGCTCGACGCCAGCACGCAGGAAATCGTCAACACCGCCAAGCGCACGGGTGCCCAGGTTCGCGGGCCGATCCCGCTTCCCAACAAGATCGAGCGTTTCACCGTCCTGCGCGGGCCGCATATCGACAAGAAGTCGCGCGACCAGTGGGAGATCCGCACGCACAAGCGGATGCTCGACATCGTCGACCCGACGCCGCAGACCGTGGACGCGCTCATGAAGCTCGACCTCGCCGCGGGCGTCGACGTCGAGATCAAGGTCTGAGGGAGGGTATCGCCATGATGCGTTCCGGAGTGATCGCGAAGAAGGTGGGCATGACGCGCATCTTCCAGGAGGACGGGCGCCAGGTTCCCGTCACCGTGCTGCAGCTCGACGCCCTTCAGGTCGTCGGCCAGCGCACCAAGGACAAGCATGGCTACACCGCCGTCCAGCTGGGCGCCGGTACGGCCAAGGCCAAGCGCACCAGCCAGGCCATGCGCGGCGTTTTCAAGGCGGCGGGCGTCGAGCCCAAGCGCCGGATCGTCGAGTTCCGCGTGGACGAGGATGCGCTGATCGAGGTGGGCGAGGAGATCATCGCCGACCATTATTTCGAGGGCCAGTATGTCGACGTGTCCGGCACGTCGATCGGCAAGGGCTTCGCCGGTGCCATGAAGCGGCACAACTTCAGCGGTCTTCGCGCCTCGCACGGCGTGTCGATCAGCCACCGCTCGCACGGCTCGACGGGCCAGTGCCAGGATCCCGGCAAGGTCTTCAAGGGCAAGAAGATGGCCGGTCACATGGGCGCCGCCCGCGTGACCACGCAGAACCTGCAGGTCGTCCGCACCGATACCGACCGGGGCCTGATCATGGTCAAGGGCGCGGTGCCGGGCTCGAAGGGCGGCTGGGTCACGATCAAGGACGCGGTGAAGAAGCCCTTCCCCGAGACCGCCATCGTCCCCGCCGCGCTGATGAGCGCCCGCAAGGAGGCCGAGAAGGCCGCCGCGGAAGCCGCAGCCCAGGCCGAGGCCGAGGCCAAGGCCGCCGAGGAGGCGCGTCTGGCCGAGGAGGTCGCCCAGCAGGAGGCCGCGCTGAAGGCCGCCGAAGCCGAGATCGCCGAGGAATCGTCGCAGACCGACAATTCCGACGTGGAAAAGAAGGAAGGTGACGAATGAAACTCGACGTCATCAAGATGGACGGATCCGCCGCCGGCTCGGTCGAGCTGTCGGACGAGATCTTCGGCCAGGAGCCGCGCCGCGATATCCTGTATCGCGTCGTGCGCTGGCAGCGGAACAAGGCGCAAGCCGGCACCCACAAGGTCAAGACGCGCTCCGAGGTCAGCTATTCGACCAAGAAGATCGTCCGCCAGAAGGGCTCCGGCGGCGCGCGCCACGGCTCGCGCAAGGCGCCGATCTTCCGCAAGGGCGGTGTCTACAAGGGCCCGACCCCGCGCAGCCACGGCCACGAGCTGACCAAGAAGGTCCGCCGCATGGGCCTGATGCACGCGCTGTCGGCCAAGGCGCAGGCGGGCCAGCTGGTCATCCTGGACGCGGCCAATGTCGAAGGCGGCAAGACCGCGATGCTGGCCCAGCAGGTCAAGGACCTGGGCTGGAAGCGCGCGCTGGTCATCGACGGCGCGAACGTGAACGAGGATTTCGCGCAGGCCGCGCGGAACCTGGACAACGTGGACGTGCTGCCCTCGATGGGCGCGAACGTCTACGACATCCTCAAGCGTGACACGCTGGTGCTCACGAAGGCGGGTGTCGAAGCTCTGGAGGCGCGGCTGAAATGAACACCTACGACGTGATCCGCAAGCCGATCATCACCGAGAAGGCCACTATGGCGTCCGAGTCCGGCGCCGTCGTCTTCGAGGTCGCGATCGACGCCAACAAGCCCCAGATCAAGTCCGCCGTCGAAGAGCTCTTCGGCGTCAAGGTGAAGGCCGTGAACACGACCATCACCAAGGGCAAGGTCAAGCGCTTCCGCGGCCAAATGGGCAAGCGGAAGGACGTGAAGAAGGCCTATGTGACGCTCGAAGAGGGCAACACGATCGACGTGACGACCGGGCTCTGAGCCCCGCCCGTGACGCCGAAGGTAGATGAAAGAAGCCCCGCCGGAAACGGCGGGGCTTTTTCGTTGGTTGGGCGTCGGCGGCCTCAGATCAGGCTGCGGCCCTTCACGTCGCCGTTGCCGCGCATCAGGAAGAAGGCGCCGGCGGCGAGGAGCATGCCCTGGAGCTGCCAGCCGCTGAACGGGCCGAAATAGATCATGACGATTACCCCCGCGACGACGGTGGTGATGGCCAGCCCGCCGAGCCGGGTGAGCATGTCGCTCATCCAGTTGTTGCGGATCAGGCCGCCCAGAAGGATGGCGATGCCGCCCGCGATCTCGGCGAAGGCGGCCAGCGCGAAGAGGATCAGCGGCAAGCCGTAGCTCTCGGCCTGGCCCGCCATGTCGGGCAGCTTGAAGCTGCCCTGCTCGATGATGATCGCGGCCAGCGGCACGCGCAGGAACCAGTCCGAGCCGCGGATGGTCGGGATGCGCTGACTGTAGTCGGCGACGGTGTCGATAACGGCCATGAGGGCCTCCGGATTTTGGGGCCGCCCCGCGTCGCGAGGCGGCATTGCGTTGGTGTATTGACGGCGTACGTAGCGGCAGCGACGGCCGGCGCAACGAACTGCGGCGCTTGGTCCCGGTGGGGGGCGACCGGCTCTTTTGCGAGAAGTGGACTCGTAAACACGACCATCACCTAGGGGAAGGTCAAGCGCTTCCGCGGCCAGATGGGCAAGCGGAAGGACGTGAAGAAGGCCTATGTGACGCTCGAAGAGGGCAACACGCCCGACGTGACGACGGGTCTCTGAAGCCCGATCGGTATCGCCAGGCCGAAAGAAGCCGCGCCGGTGACGGCGGGGCTATTTATACGTTACCTTCGGCTTCGATTATCTCGACGAAATCGATCGGGTCATAGAAGTAGTTTCGATATGCTGATCGAAGTTGCTTTGGGTTGTCTGAGCGGACATAGACTGCATTCAAGCTTTCTTCGCTAGCCTCAAGTCTGCCTGCCATCTCGATTGCATCGGAGGGATTTGCGAAGGGCAGCACATCGAGTGCAAGTTGCCCTGACTCATCGCGGTATATATTGAGGACGTTATGTCGGGTCAGCTTCTCTTCATCCTCAAACTGGCGAAGAAGTTTAAGCCTTCTCAGAATTCCTAGCTCATTCTCTATACTTCGAAGTTCGGCGCGCAAGTCCTGATCAGAAACCTCAGTGAACGCTCGTCTTATATGCTCGTGTTGTCGTGCGATAATCTCACTCGCAAGGGCAAAGAAACGGCCGCGACGAGATTGGTCCAACTCAAATTTCGTTTGCTCGCCATCGAGAAGATCTGAAATCTCCACAGCGGTCGCCCAAGCGTGCTGGGCTCTGGTTCTATATTGAAGCTCTACAAGAAGCCCATCCCATGGCTTTCTCGTCTGTCTCCGGACACTCCCTCGCGGATAATGGCGATATACGTCGTGGACGCCACGATACCCGGTAAATTTTGGCTTCTCGATATAGTTATATTTGTTTGGATCTTGACTATGACGAAGCTGGTGGTCCACATTTTTCATAGTGGATGCGGAATGCATGTACTCTCTAAATTCATTTAGGTCGTCAATAGTGTCGAATATCATTCGGCAGCCAGCAAAGTCATGCATGCTGGATACGTCAGAGATAAGCAAATCCCCATTGGGCTGTCGACGACGAAGTTTGCCAATAACTGTGTTTCTGCGCTTTAGTCTTTGCGCGAACTCGACGTAATAACTCTTCTTATTGATGTGCCCTTTAAGCCAAGCTTGGAAGGTATTGATTACGTAGCCGTGCGCGGCGCGCCACCGATCCACAGTATCGTAATCTTCTTGAGAAGCGCGCCCTTCAGATATTGCTTGCCCGGCGCGTTTTACCGCGCCTTTGCTTTCCGGGGGGATAGGGTATGCCATGGCCGCCATCCATTTATCAAATTTGCTGGGGAGACAACCCTTGACCCCCCCGGCCGACTCCCCTAACAGGCCCCATCCCGAGCACCCCGGATCCGTCCGGGGTGTCTCTTTTCGGGATGTCGAACCGGGGACCTTCGGGGCCCTTACATCCAGGGCGGACCCGCGATGCGGGATCGTCCGACACACAACGGAAGACAGGTAAACAATGGCACTCAAGTCGTACAAGCCGACGACGCCGGGCCAGCGTGGGCTGGTTCTGATCGACCGTTCGGAGCTGTGGAAAGGTCGCCCCGTCAAGGCGCTGACCGAAGGCCTCACCAAGAATGGTGGCCGCAACAACACCGGACGGATCACGATGCGCCGCAAGGGCGGCGGGGCCAAGCGCCTCTATCGGATCGTCGATTTCAAGCGCAACAAGCTGGACGTCCAGGCGAATGTGGAGCGGATCGAATACGACCCGAACCGCACCGCCTTCATCGCGCTCATCCGCTACACGGATGGCGAGCAGGCCTATATCCTGGCGCCGCAGCGTCTCGCCGTGGGCGACCGCGTCGTGGCCAGTCAGAAGGCCGACATCAAGCCCGGCAACGCGATGCCCTTCCAGGGCATGCCGATCGGCACGATCGTCCACAACATCGAGCTCAAGCCCGGCAAGGGCGGCCAGATCGCGCGCGCCGCGGGCACCTATGCCCAGTTCGTCGGCCGTGACGGCGGCTACGCCCAGATCCGGCTTTCCTCGGGCGAGCTGCGGCTCGTGCGGCAGGAATGCATGGCGACGGTCGGTGCGGTCTCGAATCCGGACAACTCGAACCAGAACCTCGGCAAGGCCGGCCGCAACCGCCACAAGGGCATCCGCCCGAGCGTCCGCGGCGTGGTGATGAACCCGATCGACCACCCGCATGGCGGCGGCGAAGGCCGCACCTCGGGCGGCCGTCACCCGGTCACGCCCTGGGGCAAGCCCACCAAGGGCGCCCGCACCCGCAACAAGAACAAGGCGTCGCAGAAGCTGATCGTTCGCTCGCGTCACGCCCGCAAGAAAGGACGCTAATCCATGAGCCGTTCCGTCTGGAAAGGCCCCTTCGTGGACGCCTACGTCCTCAAGAAGGCCGAGAAGGCCCGCGACAGCGGGCGCAACGACGTGATCAAGATCTGGTCGCGCCGCTCCACCATCCTGCCCCAGTTCGTGGGCCTCACCTTCGGCGTCTACAACGGGCACAAGCACATCCCCGTCAACGTCTCCGAAGACATGATCGGTCAGAAGTTCGGTGAATACGCGCCGACGCGTACCTATTACGGGCACGCCGCCGACAAGAAAGCCAAGAGGAAGTAAGTCATGGGCAAGGACAAGAATCCCCGCCGCGTGGCTGACAACGAAGCCATGGCGAAGCTGCGGATGCTGCGCACCAGCCCGCAGAAGCTGAACCTCGTCGCCGCGATGATCCGCGGCAAGAAGGTCGATAAGGCGCTGGCCGACCTGACCTTCTCGAAGAAGCGGATCGCGATCGACGTGCGCAAATGCCTGCAATCGGCGATCGCGAATGCCGAGAACAACCACAGCCTGGATGTCGACGAGCTCGTCGTCGCCGAGGCCTGGGTGGGCAAGAACCTGACGATGAAGCGTGGCCGTCCGCGGGCGCGTGGACGGTTCGGCCGCATCATCAAGCCGTTCTCGGAACTCACGATCAAAGTGCGGCAGGTAGAGGAGCAAGCCTGATGGGACATAAGGTCAACCCGATCGGCATGCGGCTCCAGGTGAACCGCACCTGGGACAGCCGCTGGTACGCCGACACGAAGGACTACGGCAATCTGCTGCTCGAGGACCTGCGCATGCGCGAGTTCATCGAGGAGGAGTGCAAGCAGGCCGGCGTCAGCCGCGTGATCATCGAGCGTCCGCACAAGAAGTGCCGCGTCACGATCCACACCGCGCGTCCGGGCGTCATCATCGGCAAGAAGGGCGCCGATATCGAGGTGCTGCGCAAGAAGCTGGCCAAGATGACGGATAGCGAGCTGCATCTCAACATCGTGGAGGTCCGCAAGCCGGAGCTCGACGCCCAGCTGGTCGGCGAGAGCATCGCCCAGCAGCTCGAGCGTCGTGTCTCGTTCCGCCGCGCCATGAAGCGCTCGGTGCAGAACGCGATGCGCATGGGCGCCCAGGGCATCCGGATCAACATGGCCGGCCGCCTGGGCGGCGCCGAGATCGCGCGGACCGAGTGGTACCGCGAGGGTCGGGTTCCGCTGCACACGCTGCGCGCCGATATCGACTACGCCCATTCCGAGGCGAAGACGCCCTACGGCATCATCGGCATCAAGGTCTGGATCTTCAAAGGCGAGATCATGGAGCATGATCCCTCCGCCCGCGACCGCAAGGCCCAGGAACTGCAGGACGGCCCGGCCCCCCGTGGCGCCGGCGGCCGTCGCGACGACCGCGGTCCCCGCGGCCCGCGCCGGTAAGGAGTAGACGCAATGCTGCAACCGAAACGGACGAAGTTCCGCAAGCAACACAAGGGCCGCATCCACGGCGAGGCGAAGGGCGGGTCCGACCTGAACTTCGGCACCTACGGTCTGAAGGCCACCCAGCCCGAGCGGGTCACCGCCCGCCAGATCGAGGCCGCGCGCCGCGCCATGACGCGTCACATGAAGCGTCAGGGCCGCGTCTGGATCCGGATCTTCCCGGATCTGCCCGTGACCTCGAAGCCCACCGAAGTGCGGATGGGCAAGGGCAAGGGCTCGGTCGATTTCTGGGCCTGCAAGGTCAAGCCCGGCCGCGTGATGTTCGAGATCGACGGCGTCTCGGAGGAGGTCGCCCGCGAAGCGCTGCGCCTCGCCGCGATGAAGCTGCCGATCAAGACCCGCACCGTGGTGCGCGAGGACTGGTAAGCCCGGCCCTTCGGGGTTGGACAGGTTCGGAAAGGGCGGGGGCGACCCCGCCCTTTTCGCGTTTCCGGGCCCCGGGGGGAGAGGCCTACCGAAGCACGCCCGAGTAATGCAGCAGCCCCCAGGGCAGGAACGCCGCCTCGACCTTGGCCCAGAGCGCGCCGAAGCCCAGCGGGTCGAGCCCCGCGGCCGCCGCGATCTGCGTGAGCGAATGGCGGCCGTCTATGCCCGCGATCAGCGGCGCCGTCGAGGGCGGCAGGGAAAGCGGCATGGTCTCGCCCGCGATCGTCAGCGGGATCGGTTTCTCGCGCCGGACGGCCTCGGCCAGCGCCCGGGCTTTCACGCCCGACAGGTGCGGGATCAGCCCCATCGCCGTGCCGCGCGCCGGCCGGCGCGCCTGGCCCGCGGGGGCGGCATAGCCGACATGGGTCTTGATCGTGCCGCGCAGCTTCTCGGCCACGGCCATCGCCGCGAGCGGCGGCAGGTCATGGGCGGTGCCGGTGATCCGCTCGGGCTCGTAGAGGCCCGGCTGGCAGAAGGACACCAGGTCCCAGCCCGTCGCCGCCAGCACCTCCGACAGCGCGTTCACGTCGAAGGCCCGGTCCTGCCCGTGCAGCAACAGGTCGTAGAAGCCCGCATCGCCCGCCTCGTGATCGAC
Source organism: Jannaschia sp. GRR-S6-38 (assembly GCF_029853695.1). NCBI lineage: Bacteria > Pseudomonadati > Pseudomonadota > Alphaproteobacteria > Rhodobacterales > Roseobacteraceae > Jannaschia > Jannaschia ovalis. Next base: position 495,259 of record NZ_CP122537.1, on the reverse strand, counting down.
GAGGTTGGGGTTGCGCTTGAACGGGTGGCCCTCCGGCACGCGGTCGAGGATGGCGCGCGCCCGCGCCAGCCGCTCCCGCGGCGGCAGCCCGTCGAGCAGCGCGCCGAACGCCTCCTGCAGCGGGTAGACGCCCGACCGGCCGTAGGGCGCGTAGACCATGAAGCCCATCCCGCCCTCCGGCGCGACGGCCTGGGCCAGGGCCGCGAAGCCCGCGGCGGGATCGGGCAGGTGGTGCAATACGCCGCAGCAATCGATGTAGTCGAAGGGGCCGTATTCGGCCGCGTCCAGCAGGCTGCCCGTCCGGAAGGTGATGCCGTCCAGCCCGCGCGCCGCGACCCGCGCCTCCGCCACCCTTCGCGCGCCCGGCGACAGGTCCAGATAGGTGATCGCATAGGGCCGCCCCGCCGCGGTCAGCAGCTGTGCCAGTTGCACGAGCCCGTCCCCCGAGCCGCCGCCCGCGACCAGCGCCTTCAGCGGCTTCGACCAGTCGTGCCGCCCGCCCCAGAGGAAATGGTCCATCTCGACGGGCCGCGAGGGCGAGCCGACGATCAGGCGCCGGGCCTCGTCGGCCGGATCGCGTTCGGGGTAGGGGTAGGTGTCGTAGTGATCCGTGATCGAGACCATGCCGCCATCCCGGCCGCGCCGGGCGCGGTTGCCCGGCCGTCGAGCGGCCTCTATCAGGCGAGTATGGCCATCCGTTCCCTCTTCGTCACCCGCCTCTATCGCGCCGCGCTCTCCGCGCACGGCCCTGCCATCGACCCGGGCGAGCTGGAGGCGTCCTGCCTCTCCGTCGCCGAGGATGACGAAGCGGGGCAGGACTGGTGCGAGGCGAACGCCTTTCCCGGCTACACCTCCTACGCTTCGCTGACGGACTTGCCCTGGCGGTTCCCGATCTTTGCGGATCTGGTGAAATCGCTCGACGCCCATGTCGCGGCCTTCGCCGGGGACCTCGCTTTCGATCTGGGCGAGCGGAAGCTGGAGCTCGAGGATCTTTGGATCAACATCCTGCCCGAGGGCGGGACGCATTCGGGGCACCTGCACCCGCATTCGGTGATCTCGGGCACGACCTATGTCGCCATGCCCGAAGGCACTTCGGCCATCCGCTTCGAGGATCCGCGCCTGCCGATGATGATGGCCGCGCCGACCCGCCGCAAGGACGCCCCCGAGGAGCTGCGGACCTTCCATTACGAGACCCCGGCGGTGGGCGACGTGGTGCTCTGGGAGAGCTGGCTGCGCCACGAGGTTCCGATGAACATGACCGAGGAGGACCGGATCTCGGTCAGCTTCAACTACCGGTGGGGATAGTCCCCGCGCGGGATCTCGGGCAGCGGCGGGCCGCCGGGCGATGCCGGCACGACCTCCGGGACGCGGGCGCGGCGGCGGCCGATCAGGATGGCCGACACGATCATGGCGTAGAGGGCGATCAGGTAGAGCGGATAGGCCTGGAGCACAGGCTCGGCCTCGCGGACGGAGGCCAGCCCGAACAGCGAGGCGGCAAGGAAGATCATCCAGACACCCACCGGCTCCGAACGGGGGCGGATCAGGGCCTTCACGGCGGTGAGCACGCCGCCGAGCAGGCTGATCGAGATTGTGATCGCGAGCGCATAGGCCGCGTTCGCCGTGGCCTGCCAGAGCGCCAGCCCGAGCGCGGCCGCGACCAGGACGAGCCAGTCGCCACGGCGCAGATAGGCGCCCCGCCCGAAAAGGGCGGCGAGACCGAACACGAAGATCGTGCCCCCGACCTGCGCGGCCGCGAAGACCAGCGACGTGGTCGCGCCCTCGCTGACCAGCGAGCTCAGCGCGATCGTTCCGAGGACGGACCAGATCAGCCAGCTGGCCCGGCAGGGCGCGATGCGACGGCGCAGCGTCTCGCGGATATAGGCGAGGTAGCCGAGGACGCTCAGACCGGCCGCGAGAAGGCCGACCGACGACACGAAACCCGACCCACCGTCACCCATCGCCGCACACCATCGAACTCGTTAAAATCGGGCAGCTGACCCTAGGTCAGGGTGGGGCGGGCGGGGCGCGTGCGGCAAGTCCGGGAAACCTTACCTCGCGGGCCGCGGGGGCAGCGCGCGTCAGATCGGCGGCGCCCCCGCCCGATTTTTCCGCCGATGGCACGGGCCGGCCTTGCGCTCGGGGCCCAACCCGTCTATGCGGCGCGCTCACCCGTTGATCTCCACCGGAATCGACCGTGACCCGCCCGCCGCGCGAGCGAGGGGCAGAGCGGCCCGGTGATGTTGAAAGGACAAAGGCGATGAACGCCGCAGAACTGCGTGACAAAACCCCGGATCAGCTCCGGGACCAGCTGACCCAGCTGAAGAAAGAGGCCTTCAACCTCCGCTTCCAGCAGGCCACCAGCCAGCTCGAGAACACCGCGCGCATGCGCGCCGTCAAGCGCGACACCGCGCGCGTGATGACGATCCTGAACGAAAAGGCGGCCGAAGCCGCTGCTCCGGAGGCCTGAGCCCATGCCGAAGCGTATCCTCCAGGGCGTCGTGACGTCCGACACGAACGCCCAGACGGTCACCGTCTCGATCGAACGCCGCTTCAAGCACCCGCTGCTGAAGAAGACGGTCCGGAAGTCGAAGAAGTACCGCGCCCATGACGAGGCCAACCAGTTCAAGGTCGGCGACGTCGTGCGCATCCAGGAATGCCCGCCCAAGTCCAAGACGAAGCGGTGGGAGGTGATCGCGGAATAAGCTGCGGTCGCCGGTCGCGCCCCGCCGGGGCGCGACGCCAGACGTAATGTCGAAACCCTGGGGACACGGGCACGCATCGCCCCCCCAAAGGTCGGGAGAAACCAATGATCCAGATGCAGACCAACCTGGATGTTGCTGACAACAGCGGCGCGCGCCGCGTTCAGTGCATCAAGGTCCTGGGCGGGTCCAAGCGGAAATACGCCTCCGTGGGCGACATCATCGTGGTGTCGGTCAAGGAAGCGATCCCGCGCGGACGCGTCAAGAAGGGCGACGTGCGCAAGGCCGTCGTCGTGCGCACCGCCAAGGAAGTGCGCCGCGAGGACGGCACCGCGATCCGCTTCGATCGCAACGCCGCCGTGATCCTCAACAACAACAACGAGCCGATCGGCACCCGCATCTTCGGGCCGGTGGTTCGCGAATTGCGCGCGAAGAACTTCATGAAGATCATCTCGCTCGCGCCGGAGGTGCTGTGATGGCTGCCAAACTCCGCAAGGGTGACAAGGTCGTCGTGCTGTCCGGCCGCGACAAGGGCAAGGAAGGCGAGATCGTCTCCGTCGATCCCAAGGCCGGCAAGGCCGTGGTCGAGGGCATTAACATGGCCATCCGCCACACCCGCCAGAGCCAGGCGTCGCAGGGCGGCCGCATCCCCAAGGCGCTGCCGATCGACCTGTCGAACCTCGCCATGATCGACGGAAACGGTCGCGCGACCCGTGTCGGCTTCCGCATGGAAGGCGACAAGAAGGTCCGCTTCGCCAAGACCACGGGAGACGTGATCTGATGCTCGACCAAGCCAACTACACGCCGCGGCTCCGCGCGCTTTATGACGAGACCGTCAAGAGCGCCCTGAAGGAGCAGTTCGGCTACGCCAACGACATGATGATCCCGCGCCTGGACAAGATCGTCCTGAATATCGGCGCCGGCGCCGAGGCGGTTCGCGACAGCAAGAAGGCCAAGAGCGCGCAGGACGACCTTAGCGCCATCGCCGGCCAGAAGGCCGTCGTGACCAAGGCCAAGAAGTCGATCGCCGGCTTCCGCGTCCGCGAGGGCATGCCGCTCGGTGCCAAGGTGACCCTGCGCGGCGCCCGGATGTACGAGTTTCTCGACCGCCTGGTGACCATCGCGCTGCCCCGCGTCCGCGACTTCCGCGGCGTGAACGGCAAGAGCTTCGACGGCCGCGGCAACTACGCCATGGGCCTCAAGGAGCACATCGTCTTCCCCGAGATCAATTTCGACAAGGTCGACGAAGTCTGGGGCATGGACATCATCATCTGCACCACCGCCAAGACGGACGCGGAGGCGAAGGCTCTTCTCAAGGGCTTCAACCTTCCGTTCAACAGCTGAGGACAAGACATGGCAAAAGTTTCCATGATCGAACGCCAGAAGAAGCGCGAGCGGCTGGTGAAGAAGTACGCCGACAAGCGCGCCTCTCTGAAAGAGATCGCGAATGACGAGTCGAAGGAGATGGAGGAGCGGTTCAAGGCCCGGCTCAAGCTGGCCCAGCTGCCCCGCAACTCCTCGCCCACCCGTCTCAACAACCGTTGCCAGCTGACCGGGCGTCCGCGTGCGTATTATCGCAAGCTGAAGCTGTCCCGCATCATGCTGCGCGAACTGGCCAGCCAGGGGAAGATCCCCGGCATGGTCAAGTCCAGCTGGTAAGGAGATCAGGATATGAATGATCCCATCGGCGATATGCTGACCCGCATCCGCAACGCGCAGATGCGCGGCAAGTCCACCGTCCTCACCCCGGCCTCGAAGCTGCGCGCCCGCGTGCTCGACGTGCTGGCCGACGAGGGCTATATCCGCGGCTACGAGGAAGGGCGCGACGAGCGCGGCCATCCGCAGATCGAGATCTCCCTCAAGTACTACGAGGGCACCCCGGTCATTCGCGAACTCAAGCGCGTCTCCAAGCCCGGCCGCCGTGTCTACATGGCCGTCAAGGATGTGCCCTCGGTCCGTCAGGGCCTGGGCGTGTCCATCGTCTCCACGTCGCGCGGCGTCATGTCCGACGCGGCCGCTCGCTCGGCCAATGTCGGCGGCGAAGTGCTCTGCACCGTATTCTGAGGAGGGTTGAAATGTCTCGTATCGGCAAGAAACCCGTCGACCTGCCCTCGGGCGTCGAAGCCTCTGTCTCGGGTCAGACGATCTCGGTGAAGGGGCCCAAGGGCACCCGCACGTTCACCGCGACCGACGACGTCACGCTCAGCGTGGCCGACAACACCGTGTCGGTCACGCCGCGCGGCAAGTCCAAGCGCGCCCGGCAGCAGTGGGGCATGTCGCGCACCATGGTCCAGAACCTGGTGACCGGCGTGACCACCGGCTTCAAGAAGGAGCTGGAGATCTCGGGCGTCGGCTACCGCGCGCAGATGCAGGGCAATACCCTGAAGCTGGCGCTGGGCTACAGCCACGACGTCAATTTCGAGGTGCCCGCGGGCGTCACCGTCACCGCGCCGAAGCAGACCGAAGTGGTCATCGAAGGCTCGGATGAACAGCTCGTCGGCCAGGTCGCGGCCAATATCCGCGAATGGCGTGCGCCGGAGCCCTACAAGGGAAAGGGCATCAAGTACAAAGACGAGTACATCTTCCGCAAGGAAGGCAAGAAGAAGTAAGGACCAGTCAGATGGCAAACAGCAAACGGGATCTGTTCCTCAAGCGCCGCCTGCGCGTCCGGAACAAGCTTCGCAAGATGGCCGCCGGGCGTCCGCGCCTGTCGGTGCACCGCTCGAACAAGAATATCTCCGTCCAGGTGATCGACGACGTGAACGGGGTGACCCTCGCCTCGGCGTCGACCATGGACAAGGATATCGGTCTGGCGGGCAAGAACAACGTCGAGGCGGCCGCCAAGATCGGCGCCGCCATCGCCGAGAAGGCCAAGAAGGCCGGCGTGGAAGAAGTCTATTTCGACCGCGGCGGCTTCCTCTTCCACGGGCGCGTGAAGGCTCTGGCCGACGCGGCGCGCGAGGGCGGCCTGAAGTTCTGAAGACGTGAAGGGCAGGGGGCGCGCGCCGCCCCCTCGATGATCAGGGGCCGGGTGACCCCAATTCGTGAGACCCCGGCCACCAGGATCGTACCAATTGGGGCGAGCCCCCGAAGACAGGAGATGCCGCATGGCAGGACGTGACGACAGCCGTGGACGGGGCCGAGGCCGCGATCGCGACGAAACCCCGGAATTCGCCGATCGCCTCGTGGCGATCAACCGCGTGTCCAAGACCGTCAAGGGCGGCAAGCGCTTCGGCTTCGCGGCGCTCGTCGTCGTGGGCGACCAGAAGGGCCGCGTGGGCTTCGGCAAGGGCAAGGCCAAGGAAGTGCCCGAGGCCATCCGCAAGGCCACCGAGCAGGCCAAGCGCCAGATGATCCGCGTGCCGCTGCGCGACGGCCGCACGCTGCACCACGACATCGCCGGCCGCCATGGCGCGGGCCGCGTCGTGATGCGCACTGCGCCCGAAGGCACCGGCATCATCGCCGGCGGCCCGATGCGCGCCGTGTTCGAGATGCTGGGCGTCAAGGACGTGGTGTCGAAGTCGATCGGCTCGCAGAACCCCTACAACATGATCCGTGCCACGCTGGACGGGCTGCGAAAGGAAAGCTCGCCCCGCTCGGTCGCGCAGCGCCGCGGCAAGAAGGTCGCGGACATCCTGCCCAAGCGGGACGAGGCCCCGGCCGAGTCCAGCCAAGTGTCCGAGGAGGCCTGACCCATGGCGAAGACCATCGTCGTCAAGCAGATCGGCTCGCCGATCCGCCGCCCCGCCGACCAGCGCGCGACGCTAATCGGGCTGGGCCTGAACAAGATGCACAAGACCCGCGAGCTGGAGGACACCCCCTCCGTCCGCGGCATGGTCGCGAAGATCCCCCACATGGTGGAGATCATCGAGGAGAAGGGCTGAACCGCCCCTTCCGCGACGTCGGAGATCAGAACGCGCCCCAGTCGGAAACGGCCGGGGCGTTTTCCGTTTTCGGGGGTCAGTCGTCGCCGGCTTCGGGCGAGGGAGCGGGAACGGGATCCGCGACGCCGCCGGGCGCGTCGTCCACGAACACCACCTGGCCTAGTTTCGTGTTGAGCAGCCGGTCGCGGTGCAGAAGCGTGCCATCGGCGATGTAGAGGTTGCGGACCTCGTAGGTCCCGACCGCTTCGGGCGTCGCGGGGTCGCGCAGCACGAGGGTCAGCTCGCCCGTCGCCTCGGGCGTGACCAGGGCGAAGCGGTCGGGATCGGCCCCGGCTTCCATATTGCGCAGGATGGCCTCGACCCGATCGCGGTCGGTGACGCGTTCGACCGCGAAATAGCAGGCGCCCTCGTAGCCGCCGAGCGCCACCGCCGTGACCGAGCCCGCGACGATGGTGACGGGCGCGGTGACGACCGCCGCCGCGCCGGCGAGGAGGCCCGACACGCCCGCAGCGAGCCCCGAGGCCGCCGCGCCGGCGCTGGAGGCGGCGGTCAGCAGGTTGCTGCCCTCCGGCCCGATCAGCGTGTAGCGCCCCGCCTGGACCGCCGCAGTGCCCACCGTGCCCGCGGCCTCCGAGGCGGCCATCGCCGAGATCAGGCGGCTGGGCTTGTAGTCGCAGAGCGAAGCCTGCGCGGGGCCGGCCGCAGTGAGAAGGGCTGTAACGAGGAGGAGGCGAGAGGGCATGGATGGGCTCCCTTTGGATCGGGGCAGAGGCACCACGCGCGCGGGCGGCTGTCCAGAGCGGGGGCGGCGGGGCGGCGGGCCCTTGCCGGTCGTCAGAGCGCGGTGCGCTCCACCCGCGTGAAGAACCGCTCCGTGTCGCCGCGCTGGCAGAGGCGCGTGCCCTCCTCCTGCACGGCGGAGGCGGCCGCGGCGGTGCCCCAGCAGCAGGCGGTCACCGCGTCCTCGCCGCGCGCGATGGACATGGCGAAGGCCGCGACGAAGCTGTCGCCCGCGCCGATCTTGGAATGCGGGATGACGACCGGCGGGCGCGTCAGGCCGCGCCAGTCGGGGCTCGCGATGACGGTACCCTGCGCGCCGGCGGCGATCATCACGATCTCGGCGGCCTGCGCCGCGCGCAGCTTCTCGGCCAGCGCGGCCATGTCGTCGAGACTGTTGAGGGTGCGGCCCGACAGCTCCTCCGCCTCGACCGTGTCCATGCGCAGCACGTAGAGCCCGGCGCGGGCCTCGGCCGCGCGTTCGAGCGCGGGACCCGAGGTGTCGATGATCATCCGCGCGCCGCGGCGCGCCAGCGCGGGCGCGAGGTCGAGGAAGAAATCGACCGGCAGGCCCGGCGGCAGCGAGCCCGAGGGGATCACCAGCGCGCCCTCGGTCACCGCGGCGAGGATCGCGGCGCGCGCGGCCGTCGCGTCCGCCTCGGTCCAGTCCGGGCCGGGCAGCATGAAGCGGTATTGCAGCCCGGTGGCGCGGTCGCGGACCGAGATGGATTGCCGGGTCGGATGCGTGACGCCCAGGGGCTCGGGCGTCAGGCCCTCGGCGCGGATCCGGGCGACCAGTTCGTCGCCCGTGGTGCCGCCATAGGCCACCAGCGCGCGCGACGTCCCGCCCAATCCGGCCACAGCGCGGCTGATATTCACACCGCCGCCACCGGGATGGATCAGCGGCGCGGTGCAGCGCAGCTTGCGGTCGGGGATGACGGCCTGCGCCTCGGTCGACAGGTCCAGCGCGGGGTTCGCGGTGACGGTGATGATATCGGTCATGAGCGTCTCCGGGGGTCGGTCGCGGGGGCGGCGCCGATCAGCGCGCAGCCCAGGGTCGCGCGCAGCGCCTCGACCAGCTCGTCCACGGTGTCGGTCGGCACGAACAGCCCGCCGGTCCAGTCGGACAGGCACTTGGCCACCGTGTCGCCCGCATATTCCTGCTGGTCGGGATTGTCCCAGGCGAAGAAGTCGCGCGTGGCCTTGAAGCCCACGACATGGATGGTGAGGTCGGCGGCCTCGGCCGAGAGCCGCCGGCCCAGCGCGCAGGGGCGCCCGCCGCAGGTCTCGTTGCCGTCGGTGACGAGCACAACGATGGCCTTCCGCTCGCGGAAGGCCAGAAGCTCGGCGGCGGCCTCGACGGAGGCGGCGAGCGGGGTCAGGCCTTCGGGACGCAGCGCCTCGATCTCGGCGGTGACGCGGGCGGCGGCGCGGTCGATGGGCGGGAAGCGTAGCGAGATGCCGGTGCAGGCATCCGCGCCGCCCGGACCGTAGGTCAGAAGGCCGATGCGGCGGTAGAGCTCGACCTCGGGCATGGCGCGGGCCATGGCGCGGCGCGCGTCCTCAATGCGGGTGGCGTCCTGGATATCGAAGCCGATCTCGGACATCGAGGCCGAGCCGTCGAAGACCAGCATCGCGTCGGTGGCGCAGGGCCCCTGCGCCTGCGCGGGCAGGGCGAGGGCGCAGATCAGGGCGGCGGAGGCGAGGCGCATGTGCCTGTCTCGCGCGGCTGCGCGGGAAGGGCAAGCCGCCGGGCCGCCCCGGGCGGGGGGCGGCACCTTGCGCGCGGGGCGCGGCCCTCCTATACGCGCCGGGTCCGTCCGCGGACACGAATCGAAACGCCGCGTTCGCTCCACATCGCTTCGGGGGCGCTTCCGGCAAGAGGAGAAGCGACATGAAACTCAACGATCTGCGCGACAAACCCGGCGCCACCCACAAGCCTAAGCGCGTCGGCCGGGGCCCCGGTTCGGGCATCGGCAAGACCGGCGGCCGCGGCATCAAGGGCCAGAAATCCCGCTCGGGCGTGGCGATCAACGGCTACGAGGGCGGCCAGATGCCGCTCTACCAGCGGCTGCCCAAGCGCGGCTTCAACAAGCCCAACCGCAAGTCCTTCGCCGTCGTGAACCTGGGCAAGCTCCAGGCCTTCATCGACGCGGGCAAGCTGGACGCGGCCAATGTCACCGAGGACGCGATGGTCGAGTCGGGCCTCGTGCGCCGCAAGCTCGACGGCATCCGGCTGCTGGGCAAGGGCGAGCTGACCGCGAAGGCCGCGATCACCTGCACCGGCGCCTCGAAGGGCGCGGTCGAGGCGGTCGAGAAGGCCGGCGGTTCGGTCACGGTTCCGCAAGCGGCCGAGTGAGCCGTCGCGGATCGGTTGTGGGCGGGCGCGGCGCCGCTTACATGGTCTGAAGTTTTCCCTGACGCCGCCCGCGGGAAAGCCCGCAGGGCGGCGTTTCAGCATCGAGAGGGGCTCTCATGGCATCAGCCGCAGAGCAGATGGCCGCAAACATGAGCTGGGGCGCGTTCGGCAAGGCCAAAGAGCTGCGCCAGCGCATCCTGTTCACGATCGGCCTGCTGATCATCTACCGCTTCGGCACCTATATCCCCGTGCCCGGGATCGACGCGGGCGCGCTGCGCGACTTCGTCGAGCAGGCGAGCGCGGGGCTGGGCGGTGTGCTGAACATGTTCACCGGCGGCGCGATCGGGCGCATGGGCGTCTTCGCGCTGGGGATCATGCCCTACATCTCGGCCAGCATCATCGTGCAGCTGATGACCGCGATGGTCCCGCAGCTCGAGCAGTTGAAGAAGGAAGGCGAGCAGGGCCGCAAGAAGATCAACCAGTACACGCGTTACGGCACCGTGGCGCTGGCGACGCTGCAGGCCTACGGGCTGGCCGTCTCGCTGGAATCGGGCGGTCTGGTCACCGATCCGGGCTGGTTCTTCCGCGCCGCCTGCGTGGTGACGCTGGTCGGCGGCACGATGTTCCTGATGTGGCTGGGCGAGCAGATCACCGCGCGCGGCATCGGCAACGGCATCTCGCTGATCATCTTCGTGGGCATCGTGGCCGAGCTGCCTGCCGCGCTGGCGCAGTTCTTCGAGAGCGGCCGCACCGGCGCGCTGTCGACGCCGGTCATCCTGGGCGTGGTGCTGATGCTGCTGGTGACGCTGCTCTTCGTGGTGTTCATGGAGCGGTCCCTGCGCAAGATCCACATCCAGTACCCGCGCCGCCAGGTCGGGATGAAGGTCTATGACGGCGGCTCCAGCCACCTGCCGATCAAGGTGAACCCGGCTGGCGTGATCCCGGCGATCTTCGCCTCGTCGCTGCTGCTGCTGCCGACGACGATCAGCACCTTCTCGGGCCAGAACTCGGGCCCGATCATGTCGACGATCCTGGCGTATTTCGGCCCCGGGCAGCCGCTTTACCTTCTGTTCTTCGCGGGCATGATCATCTTCTTCACGTATTTCTACACCCACAACGTCGCCTTCAAGACGGATGACGTGGCCGACAACCTGAAGAACCAGAACGGCTTCATCCCGGGCATCCGCCCCGGCAAGCGGACGTCGGAATACCTCGAATACGTCACCAACCGCATCCTCGTCCTCGGCGCGGGCTACCTGGCGCTGGTCTGCCTGATCCCCGAGATGGTGCGGCAGGAACTGGCCATCACGGCCTATTTCGGCGGCACCTCGATCCTGATCATCGTCTCGGTCGGGATGGACACGATCCAGCAGGTGCAGTCGCATCTGCTCGCCCATCAATACGAGGGCCTGATCGAGAAATCGCAACTGCGCGGCAAACGGCGCGGGCGGAACAAGGGGACAGCCAGACGATGAACATCATCCTGTTGGGACCGCCGGGCGCGGGCAAGGGAACCCAGGCGCGGCGGCTCGAGGCGGAGCGGGGCATGATCCAGCTCTCGACCGGCGACATGCTGCGCGAGGCGCGGTCCTCGGGCACGGCGATGGGCAACAAGGTCGCCGCCATCATGGATGCGGGCGAGCTGGTCACCGACGAGATCGTCATCGGGCTGATCGAGGAGAAGCTGCAGGGCGAGCATGGCGGCGGGTTCATCTTTGACGGCTTCCCGCGCACGCTGGGGCAGGCCGACGCGCTGGACGCGATCCTGGCCAAGCACGGCACCGGGCTCGACGCGGTGGTAGAGATGCGCGTCAACGACGCCGCGCTGGTCGAGCGGATCGTGGCGCGGTCGACCTGCGGCAGCTGCGGCGAGGTCTATAACGACATCACCAAGCCGATCCCCGAGAGCGGCGAGTGCAGCAACTGCGGCGGCACCGAGTTCAAGCGCCGGGCCGACGACAATGCCGAGGCGCTGAACACACGGCTGATGGAATACTACAAGAAGACCTCGCCCCTGATCGGCTATTACTACCACGCCGGAAAGCTGCGCCCCGTGGACGGGCTGGGCGAGATCGACGGGGTCGCGCGGGCGATTTCCGACGCCTTGTTCGAAAAGGCTTGACAGGCCGCCCCCGAGCGCTTGACGCGCCCGCCCGAAGCCCTTAGGTCGCAGGCTCCGCCGGGAATCGAACGGGTTCCCGGCCATCCGTATTTGCCCCCGTCGCACCGGCGCGGGCGTTGTGAAAAAAGGTTCTGGAACTACGGAACCGCAACGAAGAAGGAAGCTCCATTTGGCTCGTATCGCAGGCGTCAACATCCCCACGGGGAAGCGCGTTCCCGTCGCGCTGACTTACATCACGGGGATCGGTCCCTCGAAGGCGAAGGAAATTATCGACGCCGTGGGCATCGATAGCAGCCGCCGCATCAACGAACTCTCCGACCAGGAAGTGCTGTCGATCCGTGAATATATCGACGCCAACCTGACGGTCGAGGGCGACCTGCGCCGCGAGACGCAAATGAACGTCAAGCGCCTGATGGATCTCGGTTGCTACCGTGGCCTGCGCCACCGCCGCAACCTGCCGGTTCGCGGTCAGCGCACCCATACCAACGCACGCACGCGCAAGGGCCCCGCGAAGGCCATTGCCGGCAAGAAGAAGTAAGGGAGGGCAGGACCAATGGCACGTGATACCCGTCGTGGCGCGCCCAAGCGCAAGGAACGCAAGAACATCGCCGCCGGCGTTGCGCATGTGAACTCCTCGTTCAACAACACCAAGATCCTGATCTCGGACGTGCAGGGCAACGCGATCTCGTGGTCGTCGGCCGGCACCATGGGCTTCAAGGGCTCGCGCAAGTCGACCCCCTACGCCGCTCAGATGGCTGCCGAAGACGCCGCCAAGAAGGCGCAGGAGCACGGGCTCAAGACCCTCGAGGTCGAGGTCCAGGGCCCCGGTTCGGGCCGTGAGAGCGCCCTGCGCGCGCTGGCCGCGGTCGGCCTGCAGATCACCGCGATCCGCGACGTGACCCCGATCGCGCATAACGGCGTCCGCCCGCCGAAGCGCCGCCGCGTCTGACGATATTTCGACGACAGGGCAGGGGCCGCGACGCGCGGTCCCTGCCCACGCCGTTTCAACCTCGAGTGTCCACCCAACCGCCCCGGGGTGCGACGAGAATGGAGGGATTGGGCCCATGATCCACAAGAATTGGCAGGAACTCATCAAGCCGCAACAGCTTGACGTTCGTCCGGGGAACAACCCCGCCCGCCAGGCCACCGTCGTGGCCGAACCGCTGGAGCGGGGCTTCGGCCTGACGCTCGGCAACGCGCTGCGCCGCGTGCTGATGTCCTCGCTGCAGGGCGCGGCCATCACCAGCGTCCAGATCGACAACGTCCTGCACGAGTTCAGCTCGGTCTCGGGCGTGCGCGAGGACGTGACCGACATCATCCTCAACCTCAAGGGCGTCAGCCTGAAGATGGAAGTGGAAGGGCCCAAGCGCCTGTCGATCTCGGCCAAGGGTCCGATGGTCGTCACAGCCGGCGACATTTCCGAGTCTAACGGCATCGAGGTTCTGAACCGCGACCACGTCATCTGCCACCTCGACGACGGGGCCGAGCTCTACATGGAGCTGACGGTCAGCACCGGGAAGGGCTACGTCTCGGCCGACAAGAACAAGCCCGAGGATGCGCCCATCGGCCTGATCCCGATCGACGCGATTTACTCGCCGGTCAAGAAGGTCTCCTACGAGGTGCAGCCGACCCGCGAGGGCCAGGTGCTCGACTACGACAAGCTGACGCTGAAGCTGGAAACCGACGGCAGCCTCGCGCCCGACGACGCCGTGGCCTATGCCGCGCGCATTCTGCAGGACCAGCTTCAGGTCTTCGTCAACTTCGACGAGCCGGAAGCCGCCCGCGCCGATGGCGATGCCGACGATCTCGAGTTCAACCCGCTTCTGCTGAAGAAGGTTGACGAGCTGGAGCTGTCGGTGCGTTCGGCCAACTGCCTGAAGAACGACAACATCGTCTATATCGGCGACCTGATCCAGAAGACCGAAGCCGAGATGCTGCGCACCCCGAACTTCGGCCGCAAATCCCTCAACGAGATCAAGGAAGTGCTCTCGGGCATGGGCCTGCATCTGGGGATGGATATCGTCGACTGGCCGCCCGAGAACATCGAGGACCTGGCCAAGAAGTTCGAGGACAACTTCTGATCGCTTTCCCGCCCCGGGCCACGGTCCGGGGCGGGGCAATGCCCGCCTGATGCGGGGAATACTCGGGCCTAACGGCCCCAAGGTGAGGGTCCCGCCACGCATGGGACCCCGGACAAAGCATAAGCATACGGAGATAGACCCATGCGTCACGCCCGCGGATACCGCCGCCTGAACCGGACCCACGAACACCGCAAGTCGCTGTTCAAGAACATGGCCGCCTCGCTGATCGAGCACGAGCAGATCAAGACGACGCTGCCCAAGGCGAAGGAGCTTCGGCCCATCGTCGAGAAGATGATCACGCTCGCCAAGCGCGGCGATCTGCACGCCCGCCGCCTGCTGGCCTCGCGCCTGCATGACGAGGCCGCGGTACAGAAGCTGATCGACGTCCTGGCCCCGCGCTACACGGACCGCCAGGGCGGCTATGCGCGCGTGCTCAAGGCGGGCTTCCGCTACGGCGACATGGCGCCCATGGCCATCATCGAGCTGGTCGACCGCGATGTCGACGCCAAGGGCGCGGGCGACCGTGCACGGCTCGAGGCCGAGGACGCGCTGGAGGGCTGAGCCTCCCGCCGCCAGGCACCCGACGATCCGAAAGCCCCGCCCCCTCGGCGGGGCTTTTTTCGTTGACACCTCAGGGGCTTCCGGGCGGCACCGTTTAGGCTTTGTTAACCCCCCGGGGCGTCTAGTCTGGTTAACCCTCCTTCGTTGAGCAGATCGACACCCATGCCCGAGAGACGCCGCCTCATGGTTCGCTACCTGCAGCGTCTCGATGACCTCGGGCCGGCGGGCTACACGGTCGGGGCGCATATTCGCTTCGCCACGCCCCTGTTCATGCGCAGCACCTACCCGGCCGATTGGCAGGAGCTCTACCGGTCGCGCTCCTTCGCGCTGCGCGATCCGCTGGTCTTCTGGGGCATCAGCCGCACTGGCGCGATCCGCTGGTCCGAGATCGACCTGCCCGACCCGTTCGGCATCATGCGCCAGGCGGCGGAGCACGGGCTGCGCTTCGGTGCGGTCGCCGCGGCGGGCAAGATCACCTCCCGCACCATCGTGGGCGTCGCCCGCCGCGACCGCGAGCTGACCGATCCCGAGATCGAGGCGCTGGCCGAGATCGCCGAGGGGCTGCACGAGGTCGCGGGGCTTCCGCCGCGCCTGACGCAGGACGAGCTCGACGCCCTGCGGCTGATCGATGCGGGCGCGGAGAAGCCGGACGCGGCGCTCGAACTGGGAATTACGGAGGCCGCGCTCGAAGCGCGGCTTTCGACCGTCCGGGCCAGCCTGGGCGCAGAAACCACGGCCGAGGCACTGAGAATGGCAAGAGAATACGGGCTGATCTGAACCCGACCCCACATCGCGAGCAACCCCGGTCCCCTGGTGTCATCGACAACCCGGCAGAGGAAGAATTGCCCCATGCAAGTCACGACCCTTTCCATCCAGAACATCCACAACCATGGCGAGCTGTTCGCCGAGCTGCTGCGCGCGCGCCACCGGACCTTCATCGAGCAGGCGCAGTGGGACCTGCCGCAGGCGGACGGGATGGAATTCGACCAGTACGACACGCCCGCCAGCCGGTGGGTCGCCGTGCACGAATTCGGCCGCGTCCTGGCGGGCGTCCGGCTGACGCCCACGACGCATCGCTGCGGCATCTACAGCTACATGATCCGCGACGCGCAGCGCTGCCTGCTCGACGACATTCCCCCGGGGATCATCGACCGGCCCGCCCCTGTGGCGCCGCATATCTGGGAGTCGAGCCGCGTCTTCGTCAGCGACGAGGTGCCCGCGAAGATGCGGATGCGGGTGCAGATGCAGCTGATCGGCGAGATGGTGAAATCGGCGCGCGCCCTGGGCGCGACCTCGGTCCTGGGCCTGATCCCGGCCAGCTCGCCCCGCCTCGCGCGGCGCGTGGGGCTCGATTGCCGGCCCGCGGGCCCGGTCACCTGGATCGGGGGCGCGAACGCGGTCTGCGTCGATATCCCGATGGCGACGAAGATGCACTGACCCCCCGGCGCCGCCGCAAGCCGGGCGTGTCTTCCCGCGCGGCGGCGCCGCCTCTATATCGGGGGGATGGCCGATCTCTTCGACATGGGCGCGCAGGCGCCGCGCAGCGAAACGCCCGCGCGCCCCGGCCCGCTGGCCGACCGGCTGCGCCCGGCGACGCTGGACCAGGTGGTCGGGCAGGGGCACCTGCTGGGCCCGGACGGGGCGCTGACGGCGATGCTCTCGGGCACCCTTCCGAGCCTGATCCTCTGGGGGCCGCCGGGCGTGGGCAAGACCACCATCGCGCGGCTTCTGGCGGACCGGGCCGACCTGCATTTCGTGCAGATCAGCGCGATCTTCACCGGCGTGGCCGACCTGCGGAAGGTGTTCGAGACGGCGCGCAACCGGCGGGCCAACGGCACCGGCACGCTGCTCTTCGTCGACGAGATCCACCGCTTCAACAAGGCGCAGCAGGACGGCTTCCTGCCGCATATGGAGGACGGGACCATCACGCTGGTGGGCGCCACGACCGAGAACCCCTCCTTCGAGCTCAACGCGGCGCTGATGAGCCGCGCGCAGGTCCTGACGCTGAAGCGGCTGGAGCTGCGGGACATGGAGCTGCTGACCCAGCGGGCCGAGAAAGAGCTGGGCGCGAAGTTGCCCCTCGACGGGCCCGCCCGCGCGGCCCTGCAGGAGATGGCCGATGGTGACGGCCGGGCGCTCCTGAACCTCGTCGAGCAGGTCCATGGCTGGGGGGCGACGGACCGGATCGACCGCGAGACGCTGGCCGCGCGGCTGCAGAAGCGTGCGGCGCAATACGACAAGTCGGGGGACGCGCATTACAACCTGATCTCGGCGCTGCACAAATCGGTGCGCGGCTCGGACCCGGACGCGGCGCTCTACTGGCTGGCGCGGATGTTGAAGGGCGGCGAGGACCCGCGCTACCTGGCCCGCCGGGTGACCCGCATGGCGGTCGAGGATATCGGCCTGGCCGATCCGCAGGCGCAGACGGTCTGCCTGCAGGCCTGGGAGACCTATGAGCGGCTGGGCTCGCCCGAGGGCGAGCTCGCCATCGCCAACGCGGTCGTCTACCTCGCGCTCGCGCCGAAATCGAATGCCGGCTACGCGGCCTACAAGGCGGCGATGAAGGGCGCGGGCCAGACCGGGTCCGAGCCGCCGCCCAAGCATATCCTGAACGCGCCCACCAAGTTCATGAAGGGCGAGGGCTACGGCGAGGGCTACGCCTACGATCACGACCAGGCGGACGGCTTCTCGGGGCAGAATTACTTCCCCGACGGGATGAAGCGGCCGGTCTACTACGTGCCCGTCGATCGCGGCTTCGAGCGCGAGCTGGGCCGCCGCCTCGACTGGTTCGTCGAGCAGCGCGCCAAGCGGGCCAAGGGTTGACAGTCTCGCGCCGCGGGTGGAGACGCCCGCGATGATTTCGACAACGCTTCAAGTCGCTTTGGGCGGCGCGCTGGGTGCGGCGCTGCGCTTCCTCCTGGGCACGGCGCTGCTGCGGCCCGGTTTCCCGATTGGCATCCTCAGCGTCAACGTGATCGGCTCGTTCCTGATGGGGCTGCTGGTCGTGTGGCTGCACCAGCGGGGGCTGGCCGGCTGGCAGCCTTTCCTGATGACCGGAGTGCTGGGCGGCTTCACCACCTTCTCGGCCTTCTCGCTCGAAACGATGACGCTGATCGAACGCGGGGCGGCGGCGCAGGCGCTGGCCTATGTCGCGCTCTCGGTCGGGCTGGCGGTGGGTGCGCTGGCGCTGGGCGTCTGGCTGGCGCGGGCCACGGCATGAGCGGCGTGCAGACGATCACCGTAGGCGCGGGCGAGGGCGATCAGCGCCTGGACCGCTGGCTCAAGCGGCGCTTTCCGCAGGTCACGCAGGGCTTCGTCGAGAAGGGCTGCCGCAAGGGCGAGATCCGCGTCGATGGCGGCCGGGTGAAGGCCAGCACCCGCGTGGGCGAGGGCCAGGCCGTGCGCGTGCCGCCGATGCCCGAGGGGCAGGCGCCGGCAGCGCCGCGCCGCGACAAGGTCGCCCGCGCCGATGCCGAGATGATCCGGTCCTGCGTGATCTATCGCGACGACCATATCCTGGCCCTCAACAAGCCGCCGGGGCTGGCTTCGCAGGGCGGGTCGGGCCAGACGCGCCATGTCGACGGGCTGGGCGACGCGCTGCGCTTCGACGCCGAGGAGCAGCCACGGCTGGTGCACCGTCTGGACAAGGACACGTCGGGCATCCTGATCATGGCGCGCAACCGGCTGACGGCGGCGGCCCTGTCCGAGGCGTTCCGCGACCGTGACACGCGCAAGATCTACTGGGCCGTCGTCGCGGGCGTGCCGCATCCGCGCATGGGAACCATCCGCTACGGGCTGGTGAAGGCCGGCGGCGGCGGGGACGGGGGCGAGAAGATGCGCGCCATTCATCCCTCCGAGGTGCCGGAGGTGAAGGGCGCGAAGAACGCGACCACCGATTACGCGGTGCTCGAGGCGCTGGGCACGCGCGCGGCCTGGGTGGCGCTGGTGCCGGTGACGGGCCGCACCCATCAGTTGCGCGCGCATATGGCCGAGCTGGGCCACCCGATCGTGGGCGACGGCAAATATGGCGGCTCGGGGCAGGAGAACCTGGGCGACGGCTGGGGCGCGCAGCTGGGCGGCGAGGTCAGCCGCAAGCTGCATCTGCACGCCCGCTCGCTCAGCCTGACGCATCCGGTCACGGGCGCGCGGCTGCAGCTGGCCGCGCCGCTGCCCAAGCACATGGCCGAGACCTGGGCGATGCTGGGCTGGGATGCCGCCGAGGTGCCCGACGACCCCTTCGCCGAGGAGGACGCGTCATGAGCGAGTGGAAGGCCCGCCGCTTCTGGACCGCCGCCACCGTCGAGGAGGTCGCGGGCGGCTACACTGTCCGCCTGGACGGCCGCCCGGTGAAGAGCCCGTCCAAGACCGAACTCATCATGCCGTCGCGCGCGCTGGCCGGGGGCGTCGCCGCGGAATGGGACGCCCAGGCGGAGGTGATCGACCCGCTGTCGATGCCGCTCACGCGGGCGGTGAACAGCACGCTCGACAAGGTCATGCCGCAGGCGGAGGCCGTCGCCGCGCATCTGGCGGAATATGGCGGCTCGGACCTCTTGTCCTACCGCGCCGCCGGCCCGGCCGAGCTGGTCGCGCGCCAGTGCGCGGCCTGGGACCCGATGCTCGACTGGGCCGCCGAGGCGCTGGGCGCGCGGCTGGCGGTGACCGAAGGCGTCATGCCGGCCGCCCAGCCCGCCAACGCGACCGAGGCGCTCCACGCGCGGGTCGCGGCGCTGTCGGCCTGGGAGCTGACGGCGCTGAGCGAATTCGTCACGCTTTCGGGCAGCCTCGTCCTCGGGCTGGCCGCGATGGCGGAGCAGGATATCGAGACGCTCTGGCGGGCCTCGCGCATCGACGAGGATTGGCAAATCGAGCAATGGGGCCCCGACGAGGAGGAGCAGAAGCTGACCGCCTCGCGCCGGGCCGCCTTCCTGCAGGCCGCGCGCTACCTCGAGCTTCTGCGCGCGGGCTGATGCGCCGGCCGCCGCCTTGGCAGGCAGCACCGGGGGCAGGCTGACGCTTTCCGAGGCGTCTGCCCCTTAATGCGGCATCGTCCCTTGACCTTCCCAGCCCCATCTGGCCTCTTTCGCGGCAGTGAGGGGGATGAACATCCTCACGTCAGAACTGCCGGTCCCGATGCATCGGGGGTCGGCGCCGCGCCTTCGGGGAGAGGGCGCGGTCCATCAGGAAGAGGTAACTAATGAAGAAATCCGTATTTCTCGGCACCGTGGCCTTCGCCGGTCTGGCTGCCGCGGCCGCCTCGGCTGCGACTCTGGACGACGTCAAGGCCCGCGGGACGCTGAACTGCGGCGTGACGACCGGTGTCCCGGGCTTCGCCGAGCCCGACGCCAATGGCGAATGGCAGGGCTTCGACGTGGCCGTCTGCCGCGCCGTCGCCGCCGCGGTCCTGGGCGACGCGACCGCCGTGACCTTCGTGCCGACCACCGGCAAAACGCGCTTCACGTCGCTCGCCTCGGGCGAAATCGACATGCTGGCCCGGAACACCACCTGGACCTTCTCGCGCGACACCGACCTGAAGTTCGACTTCACCGGCATCAACTACTATGACGGCCAGGGCTTCATGGTCCCGGCCGCGCTGGGCGTGTCCTCGGCCACCGAGCTCGACGGCGCGACGGTCTGCATCCAGACCGGCACGACGACCGAGCTGAACCTCGCGGACTACTTCCGCGTGAACGGCATGTCCTACGAGCCCGTTCCGATCGAGACCGGCGCCGAGGCCGTTCAGCAGTACCTGGCCGGTGCCTGCGACGTCTACACCACCGACCGCTCGGCCCTGGCCGCGCAGCGCGCGGGCTTCGAGAACCCCGCCGACAGCGTGATCCTGCCCGAGGTCGTTTCCAAGGAGCCGCTGGGCCCGCTGGTCCGTCACGGCGACTCGGAGTGGTTCGACATCGTCAAGTGGACGCTCAACGCCCTGATCGCCGCCGAAGAGTACGGCGTGACCAGTGAGAACGTCGAGGAGCTGGCCGCCGCGCCGGGCGACAACCCCGAGGTGAACCGCCTGCTGGGCACCGAGGGCGAGCTGGGCGCCATGATGGGTCTCGACAATGAGTGGGCCCGTCGCGCCATCGCCGCCGTCGGCAACTACGGCGAGGTCTTCTCGACCAATATCGGCGAGGAAACGGCGATCGGCCTCTCGCGCGGCCTGAACGCGCAGTACACCGAGGGCGGGCTGCTCTACTCGCCGCCCTTCCGGTAAGACGATTTCGGTCAGGGGCGCGGTCATGCCGCGCCCCTTTCCACAGCTGAAACGATAATCTCTCGGGGATCCGAGGGGCGGCAAACGTCCCCGGCATCGGCGGCCCAAGCGGCCGCTCCGCCCGACGGGAACACGGGGAAAACAGATGACGATCATGACCGATCCGCCGCGGGACGACGGATTCCGCCTCGGCAAGCTGATCAGCGACACGCGCTATCGTTCGATCACCTTCCAGGTCATCACGCTGGTGCTTCTCGTGCTCGGGATCGGGTATCTGATCTCGAACCTGCTCGCGAACCTCGCCGATCTGGGCCAGGACCTGAGCTACGACTTCCTCGCGGCGCCTTCGGGCTACGACATCAACCAGCAGCCCATTCCCTATGACAGCCAGTCGACGCATCTGCGGGCGACCATCGTGGGGGCGCTGAACACGCTGATCGTGGCCTTCCTGGCCTGCGTGACCGCGACGGTGCTGGGCGTGATCGCGGGCGTGCTGCGCCTGTCGAAGAACTGGATCATCTCCAAGCTGATGGCCGTCTATGTCGAGGCCTTCCGCAACATTCCGGTCCTCATCTGGATCATCATCATCTTCACCGTCGTCGCGAACGTCTTCCCGCAGCCGCGGGACTTCCGGGGCGAGGAGGCGACGGCCTCGCCGCTCTTCGGGGTGATCGCGGCGACGAACCGCGGCGTCTACGTGCCGCGCCCCTATTTCACCAACGGCTTCGGCCTGACCGACGAAGAGGCGCTGTCGCAGGGCGCCACCGACGCGGATGCGTTCGAGCTGGCCGCAACGCAGGGGGCGCTGCTGGACTGGCTGGTGATCCTGGCCGTCCTGGCCGGGTCCTTCTTCGCGGCGCGCGCGATCCTGAACTGGGCCAACCGCACGCAGGAGGCGACCGGCAAACGGCCGGCGACGTTCTGGCCGACGCTGGCCGTCTGGATCGTGCCGATCACCTTGGTCTGCTGGTTCATGGGCCTGTCCTGGGAGGTCCCGGAACTGCGCGGCTTCAACTTCCAGGGCGGCATCCTGATGCGCGGATCGCTGATCGCGCTGTGGTTGGCGCTGTCGATCTACACCGGCGCCTTCATCGCCGAGAACGTGCGCGCGGGCATCCTGGCCATCTCGAAGGGCCAGACCGAGGCCGCGGCCGCTCTGGGCCTGCGCCCGCGGCGGATCATGAACCTGGTGGTTCTGCCGCAAGCGCTGCGAGTCATCATCCCGCCGCTGATCTCGCAATATCTCAACATCACGAAGAACTCCTCGCTGGCCATCGCCGTGGGCTACATGGACCTGACGGCGACCCTGGGGGGCATTACGCTGAACCAGACGGGGCGGGCGATCGAGTCCATCCTGCTCTTGATGCTCTTCTACCTGACGATCAGCCTGCTGATCTCGTTCTTCATGAACATCTACAACAACTCCGTCCGGCTGAAGGAGCGCTGAGATGAGCGATACGCACGCCCAATCCGTCGCCTTCGTCCGCGAGACCGAGATCCCGCCCGCGCCGCCCCCGGTCACCGAGACCGGCGCGGTGAAATGGGTTCGCGAGAACCTATTCTCGGGCCCGTTCAACACGATCATGACGCTGCTGGGGCTCTACGTGGTCTACTGGCTGCTGTCGGGCCTGATCCCCTGGATCGTCAACGGCACCTGGGAGGGCTCGTCGATCCGCGATTGCCGTGAGATTATCGGCGACACCGGCGGCGGCTGCTTCGCGGTGCTGGGCGAGCGCTGGAACCAGCTTCTCTTCGGGTTCGAATACCCGTCCGAGCTCTACTGGCGGCCGACGCTGGCCTTCGTGCTGCTCTTCATCGCGGTGCCGCAGGTCCTGTTCATCAATCTGCCGCGCAAGCTGCTGATCCTGACCGCGCTCTATCCGTTCCTGGCCTATTGGCTGATCTGGGGCGGCTCGCTGCTGATCCCGACCTTCGCGCTCTTGGGACTGGCCGTCGGCTACCTGGCCTTCCAGCGCGGCGAGCACGTGAACTTCGCCGCGGGCCTCGCCGCCTTCGTGGTGGGCGCCGCCGCGACCTGGTGGCTGGGCGGCTTCGTCACCGCGGCCTTCCCGAACCTGCTGGCGCTCGAGCCGGTGGAGAGCCGGAACATGGGCGGCTTCATGCTGAACCTGATCCTCGGCATCGTCTGCGTGTCCCTGTCGCTGCCCATCGGCATCCTCCTGGCGCTGGGCCGGCAGTCGCGCATGCCGCTTATCAAATATGTCTGCGTGATCTTCATCGAGTTCGTGCGCGGCGTGCCGCTGATCACGCTGCTCTTCGTGGCGAACGTGGTGCTGGCCTACTTCCTGCCGCCGGGGACGAATTTCGACCTGATCCTGCGGGTGATCATCATGATCACGCTCTTCGCATCGGCCTATATCGCCGAGGTGATCCGCGGCGGCCTGGCCGCGCTACCGAAGGGTCAGTACGAGGCCGCCGACAGCCTCGGGCTCGACTATGCGCAGGCGATGCAGCTCGTGATCCTGCCGCAGGCGCTGAAGATCTCGATCCCGGGCATCGTCAACGTGGCGGTGGGTCTGTTCAAGGACACCACGCTGGTCTCGATCATTTCGATGTTCGACCTCGTGGGGATGATCCGCGGACCGATCCTGTCCTCGACCGACTGGGTGGGCGTCTACTGGGAGCTGTGGGCCGCGGCCTGCGTTCTGTTCTTCGTCGTCTGCTACGGCATTTCGCAATACTCGCAGTGGCTCGAACGCCAGCTGCAGACCGACCATCACTGAGGGGGCCTGAACCATGGCTATGGCTGACACCAATCCGCAGGGCATGACCGTCTCCGACGAGGTGGCCATCGAAATCAAGAACATGAACAAGTGGTACGGGTCGTTCCACGTGCTGCGCGATATCGACCTGACCGTGCAGCGGGGCGAGCGGATCGTGATCTGCGGGCCCTCGGGCTCGGGCAAGTCGACGCTGATCCGCTGCATCAACGCGCTCGAGGAGCACCAGCAGGGGTCGATCGTCGTCGACGGCACCCCGCTATCGTCGGATCTCAAGAACATCGACCGGATCCGCTCCGAAGTCGGGATGTGCTTCCAGCACTTCAACCTCTTCCCGCACCTGACGATCATGGAGAACTGCACGCTGGCCCCGATCTGGGTCCGCAAGATCCCTAAGCGGGAGGCGGAAGAGACGGCGATGCACTTCCTCGAGAAGGTCAAGATCCCCGAGCAGGCTGACAAGTATCCCGGCCAACTCTCGGGCGGTCAGCAGCAGCGGGTCGCCATCGCGCGAAGCCTCTGCATGCGGCCCCGCATCATGCTGTTCGACGAGCCGACCTCGGCCCTCGACCCCGAGATGATCAAGGAGGTGCTGGATACGATGATCCAGCTCGCCGAGGAGGGGATGACGATGCTCTGCGTGACCCACGAGATGGGCTTCGCGCGCCAGGTCGCCAACCGCGTCATCTTCATGGATGCCGGCCAGATCGTCGAACAGAACGAGCCGGAATCCTTCTTCAAGAACCCGCAGAACGAGCGCACCAAGCTGTTCCTGAGCCAGATCCTCGGACACTGAGGCGCACGGGCTTCGCCACGGCGTCGGGGCGGTCCTTCGGGGCCGCCCCGCTGCGTTCCGGGGCCTCGCAACAATGATGCGCGCTTTATGACATCCTTTCCCCTAGGGTAACTTAGGGGCCGGTCGAATCCGGTCTCCAACAGCCTCCGCCGCCTCTCGAAGGGGCGAAAGCGGACAGGAGAGAGGACAGTCATGACAACAAAGCTCGTGGTGGGCCTGGACGGCCACGCATCGGGAGAACGGGCGCTGGCGCATGCCAGGCACCTGGCCGAGTTGATCGGCGACTGCGAATTGATCGTGGTCTATGTCGTCGAATGGTCGCCGTTTTCGTTCCAGACCCCGGAGGAGAATGCCGAGCGTCACAAGCGCCGGGAGGAGGAGCTGAAGCTCGCCCATGACCGGATCATCGACCCGGCGGTCAAGAAGCTCACCGATGGCGGCATGAAAGCCGAAGGGATCGTGCGGCACGGCGACGTGGCGCAGACCCTCAATCGCGTCTGCAAGGACAAGGGCGCCTCGCAAATCGTCGTCGCCCGCTCCTCCGAAGGCGGCTTCGCGCAGCGCGTCTTCGGCAGCTCCACTTCCAACCTGGTCATGAGCGCTTCGGTGCCCGTGACCGTCGTGGCGTGAAGGAACATCGCATGGACATCTTCAAGAAACTCGCGGGCGCACCGCTCGCATTGACGCTCATGACCGCTGCCGCCCGCGCGCAGGAGGCGACGACCCCGTCGGAGGCTCTGACGCTGGACCAGCAGGTCAACGAGATCTTCGCCAGCGCGACGGGCCCCTTCGTCAGCCTGATCTTCGCACCCTTCCCGGGTACGGAATTCCCGTGGATCGTGATGTGGCTGGTGGTCGCGGCGACGGTCTTCACGCTCTATTTCGGCTTCGTGCAGTTCCGCTTCTTCGGCCATTCCATCGCGCTGGTGAAGGGCGACTACTCCGATCCCGACGACGCGGGCGAGGTCAGCCACTTCCAAGCGCTTGCGACCGCCCTGTCGGGCACCGTGGGCTTGGGCAACATCGCGGGCGTCGCGGTGGCCGTCGGCATCGGCGGGCCGGGGGCCACGTTCTGGATGATCCTCGCAGGCCTGCTGGGCATGGCGTCGAAATTCACCGAGTGCACGCTGGGCGTGAAATACCGCAACGAGTATCCCGACGGCACCGTCTCGGGCGGGCCGATGTATTACATGCAGAAGGGCTTCGACGAGCTGGGCCTGCCGGGCGGCCGGATCCTCGCGATCCTGTTCTCGGTCTTCTGCATCCTGGGCGCGCTGGGCGGGGGCAACATGTTCCAGGCCAACCAGGCGCATGCGCAGATCTCGGGGATCGTGGGCGATTTTCCGGGCTGGATCACCGGCCTTGTCTTCGCCGCGGTGGTCTTCGCGGTGATCGTCGGCGGCATCAAGTCCATCGCCAAGGTGACCGAGAAGGTCGTGCCGTTCATGGGCATCATGTATGTCGGCGCGGCCCTCATCATCCTGATCGTGAACTACGACATGATCGGCGCGGCCTTCGGCCAGATCTTCGCGGGCGCCTTCACCGGCCTCGGCGTGGCAGGCGGCTTCGTCGGCGCGCTGATCCAGGGCTTCAAGCGGGCGGCCTTCTCGAACGAGGCGGGCGTCGGCTCGGCGGCCATCGCCCACTCGGCGGTGCGCACCAAGGAGCCGATCACCGAGGGCTTCGTCTCGCTGCTCGAGCCGCTGATCGACACGGTCGTCATCTGCACGATGACGGCGCTTGTCATCACCATCTCGGGCCAGCTCATCATGGACGAGGCGACGGGCAACTTCCTGCTCAACGAGGCGGGCACGGCCATCGCGACGGTGGGCGACACGTCCGGCGTGGCGCTGACCTCGGCGGCCTTCGGGTCCTCGATCTCGTGGTTCCCCTACGTGCTGGCCATTGCGGTGATCCTCTTCGCCTTCTCGACGATGATCTCGTGGAGCTATTATGGGCTGAAGGCTTGGACCTATCTCTTCGGCGAGGGGAAGACGACGGAGCTTGTCTTCAAGCTGATCTTCTGCGTCTTCATCGTGATCGGCGCGGCGGCGAGCCTCGGGCCGGTGATCGACTTCTCGGACGCGGCGATCTTCGCCATGGCCGTGGTCAACATCTTCGCGCTCTACTTCCTGATGAAGCTGGTTCGCATCGAGCTGACCTCCTACGGCGCGCGGCTGAAGGCCGGAGAGATCCGCAAATACGCCACCGCCTGAGAGCGGCGGCCTCGGCAGACAGGAAGGGCGCCTCGCGGGGCGCCCTTTCGCTTTTGGGACGGGTCTGGTTAGTCCTCGGCCTCGGCCAGCAGCGCCTCGACGTCGAGCCAGTCATTGACCATCTCGAGTTCGCCATCGGCGTCGCGCGGCCAGTCCCCGGGCGCGCGGTCGCGGTAGAGCTCGACCCCGTTGCCGTCCGGATCGTCGAGATAGACCGCCTCGCTGACGCCGTGATCGGCGGCGCCGGTCAGCGCCACCCCGGCCGCCTTCGCCCGCTTGACCGCCGCGCCGAGCGCCGCGCGGTCGGGATAGAGGAAGGCCGTGTGGTAGAGACCGGGATGGCCCTTCGGGCCGGGTTCGGCGCCGCGGCTTTCCCAGACGTTGAGGCCCAGGTGATGGTGGTAGCCGTCCCCCGAGAGGAAGGCCGCGCCGCGCCCGTAGCGCTGCGTCACCTGCAGGCCGACCACGTCGCGGTAGAAGGCGATCGACCGGTCGAGATCGGCGACCTTCAGATGCACGTGCCCGAGGGTCGGGGCGGTCATCGCCGCACGCCCATCAGCGCCGCGGCGCGCTCCTCCCGGCTGAGCACGGTGGGGTCGACGACCGGGTTGCCATCCGCGTCGAAGAAGGGCGTCTCGCGCCATTTGCCCGACAGGTTATGCGCCGCGACGCGCTTGGCCATGCGCGCGATCATGCGGCCCGCGCCCTTGTGGCGCTGCTTTCCATTGTCGCCGGGGATGAAGGCCTCGGCCTGCACGGGGCCGGCGGCGGTCGGGTCTTCCAGCCGGTCGGTATTCACCCCGACATGCACGAGGCGGGGCTTGAGCGGCGTATAGAACAGCGGCGTGTCGCAGCAGGTCGCGTACCAGCGCAGCGCACCGCGCGGGCTGTGGCGGAAGACCCGCAGATTCTCGCCGCCCTGCGTGATGCGGATGCGGTCCTGCGCGGTCTGCAGGATGCCCACCTTCTCAGGATCGGCGAGGCCGAGATGCGTGTAGGCCGCGCGGCAATCATGGCAGTGGCAGACGATATTCGTCATGTCCGCGGGCGACACGTCCGCGATTTCGCCCCGAAGGGTTCCACAGCGGCAGGCGAAGCCCAGCGTGGCCATCAGACAGGCAGGTGGCCGGTCTCGTCCGGCTGCGCGAGATGCACGGGCGTGGGCGTCTTGCGCGTCTTGCGGCGCGGCTTGGGCCCTTCGCTGTTCGCGTCGATGAAGTCGAGCACCAGCGGGCGGATGTTGCGCCGCCACGAGCCGCCGGCGAAGATGCCGTAATGGCCGGCCTCCGGCTCGATATAGCTCGCCTTCTTCTCGTCGGGCAGGCCGGTCAGCAGTGCCAGCGCGGCAACGCATTGGCCGGGCGCCGAGATGTCGTCCTTGCCGCCTTCGACCGTCTTCACGGCGACGTTGGTGATCTTGCCGAAATCGACTTGGTGGCCGTCGACGACGAACTCGTTCTTCGCGATCTCGAGTCCCTTGAAGATCCGCTCGACCGTCGAGAGGTAGAACTCGGCGGTCATGTCCATCACGGCGAGGTATTCGTCGTAGAACTTGTTGTGCTTGTCGTGGTCGGAGGCCGTGCCCTCGGCCACGCGGAGCATCTGGCTCCAGAAGGCGCGGCTGTGGGTCTCGGCGTTCATCGACACGAAGGACGCGAGCTGCAGCAGGCCCGGATAGACCATCCGGCCGGCGCCCTCGTATTTGAAGCCCACGCGCTGGATCATCGACTGCTCGAGCTGGCCCATCGTCACACGGCGTCCGAAATCGGTCACGTCGGTGGCGGCGGCGTCGGGGTCGATCGGCCCGCCGATCAGCGTCAGCGTGCGCGGCTGCGCCTCGGGCTCCTGCTCGGCCAGCAGCGCGGTGGCGGCAAGGGTGAGCGGCGCGGGCTGGCAGATGGCGATGACGTTCAGGTCGGGACCGAGCTTGCGCATGAAATCGGTCAGGTAGAGCGTGTAATCCTCGATATCGAACTTGCCGGCGCTGACCGGAATGTCGCGCGCATTGTGCCAATCGGTCACGAAGACGTCGGCATCGGGCAGCAGCGAGACCACGGTGGAGCGCAGAAGCGTCGCGTAATGCCCCGACATCGGCGCCACCAGCAGGATGCGGCGGGCCTGCGGCGGCCGGCCCTGCACGTTGAAGCGGACGAGGTCGCCGAAGGGCTTCTCGACGACGGTCTCGGGGGTGACGATCATGTCGCGCCCGTTCTCGTCGGCGATGGGCAGGATGTTCCAGTCGGGCTTGACGATCATCCGGTCGAAGCTGCGCTCGGTCACCTCGCCCCAGGCCGCCATCATCGAGATGGCGGGGTTCGGGATCAGCGAAAAGGCCGGGTATCCCGCCATGGTGCGGGCGGTCGCCCCCAGCCAGGCATTGGTGTTCCGGGCGGCTTCCATGAGGTCATAGGCGACCATGTAGCGCATGGGTCTTCTCCTTGGCGGAGGGGCGGGCGGGCCCGCGCCGTTCGCGCAAGGGCCGTTGGGTCGCCGCCGCCGCTATGCTAGGCATTATTGACCAAGCAGTTGCAGCATGGCGGAGAGAAGTCCAGCGATGAGCGATAAAGACGACGCGAAGACCGGTGAGCGTGACACGACGGATGCAGGCCCGGAAGCGCTGTCCCGGCTGAACGCGAATCTCGCGAAGATCGACGAGCTGTCGAAGCGCCTCGTTGCTGCACTTGCAAACAAGCGCCGTGCCGATCCGGGCCTCCAGGGGCCGGGGCCGGAGCTCTATGCAAAGGCGATGGCGGCCTACTGGACCGAGATGGCCAACAATCCCGGGAAGCTGATCGAACGGCAGGTCGGCTATTGGGGCGAGGCGCTGAAACACGCGGTCGAGGCGCAATCCGCGCTAACGCAGGGCAAGACCGTCGCGCCCGAGGATCCGCAGCCCAAGGACCGCCGCTTCGCCAGCCCGATCTGGCAGGAGCACCCCTATTACAATTTTCTCAAGCAGCAGTACCAGATCAGCGCCTCGGCGATCCGCGACACGGTGAAGGAGCTGGGCGGGCTGGATCCGCGCGACAAGCAGCGGGTCGAGTTCTTCAGCCAGCAGATCGTCGATCTGTTCGCGCCCACGAACTTCCTGGCCACCAATCCCGAGGCGATGGCCCGCGCCGTCGAGACCGAGGGCGACAGCCTGGTGAAGGGACTGGAAAACCTCGTCCGCGATATTGAGGCGAACAAGGGCGACCTTCTGGTCACGCTGTCGGATCCGGACGCCTTCGAACTGGGCGGCAATATCGCGGCGACCGAGGGCTCGGTCGTGTTCCGCAACCGCATGTTCGAGCTGATCCAGTACAAGCCCACGACCGAGAAGGTGCATGCCCGACCGATCGTCCTGTTCCCGCCCTGGATCAACAAGTTCTACGTGCTGGACCTGAAGCCGCAGAACAGCTTCGTGAAATGGGTCGTGGACCAGGGCTACACGCTGTTCGTCGTCAGCTGGGTGAACCCGGATGCGAGCTACGCCGATGTTGGTCTCAAGGACTATATCGAGGACGGCTACCTGACCGCGATCGACGTCGCGAAGGAGATCACCGGCGAGGACCGCGTCAACGCCATCGGCTATTGCATTGCGGGCACCACGCTCTCGATCGTGCTGGCGTTGATGGCGCGTCGCAAGGACACGTCGATCGAGACGGCGACCTTCTTCACCACGCTGGCCGATTTCAGCGACCCGGGCGAGATGGGTGTCTTCCTCGACAAGGATTTCGTCGACGGGATCGAGCGCGAGGCGGCGGTGAAGGGCTATCTCGACCGGTTCTTCATGGGGCGGACCTTCAGCTATCTGCGCTCCAACGACCTGGTCTACGGGCCGGCGATCAAATCCTACATGCTGGGCGAGGCGCCCCCGGCTTTCGACCTGCTCTATTGGAACGGCGACGGCACGAACCTGCCCGGGCCGATGGTGACGGAATACCTGCGCAAGCTCTGCATCGCCAACGAGCTCTGCGAGGGCGGGTTCGACATCATGGGCGAGCGCGGCCTGAAGCTTTCGGATATCGAGACGCCGCTCTGCGCGATCGCCTGCGAGACCGACCATATCGCCCAGTGGAAGGGCGCGTGGTCCACCGTCCGGCAGATGGGATCGGAGGACAAGACCTTCATCCTGTCCGAGTCGGGCCATATCGCCGGGATCGTGAACCCGCCCTCGAAGAAGAAATACGGCCATTACACCAATGACGGCCATGTCGATTTCGACACGGCCGAGGCCTGGCTGGAGGCGGCGACGAAATACGAGGGCTCCTGGTGGCCGCGCTGGGAGAAATGGCTGCGCCCGCATTCCGGCAAGAAGGTCCCTGCCCGCGAGCCGGGCACCGCGACGCATCCCGTCCTCGAAGCGGCACCGGGGACTTACGTATTGCCGAAGGACTCGGCCGCCTGAACCGATTCAAGTCGGGTTTCCCCCACTGACGCGCTTCGGCGCGTCCGTGGGATCCTCTGCGGATATCGCAATTCGCAAGAGAGGGAGCTGACATGAGCAAGGCAATGGAACCGGCCCATCACGGCATGATGACGGGCGTCACGATGGCGATGCACGCGGCCTGCGACGGGGTCGAGCAGGGCACCCAGAGCCTGGGCCGCCCGCATGAGGGATCGGCGGAGCGCAGCTTCGGACGGCTCTTCGATCGGCAGGCGGCGCAGCCAGACGCCGCCGATCTGCGCGCGCTGGCGCAGCGGATGGCCGAGGGCCCCGACGATCCGAAGGACGGCCCGGCCGATGCCGGCACGGCCTTCTTCGGCCAGTTCATCGACCACGACCTGACGCTGGACGCCACGACGCGGTTGGGCGTCGCCTCGGGCAATGTCGCGGAGATCGAGAACTTCCGCACCCCGCGCCTGGATCTCGACAGCGTCTACGGCGCGGGGCCCGAGGTCGATCCCTGGCTCTACGGCCAGGAGGACGAGCCGCTGGCCTTGGCCTTCGGGCGCGGCTGGTCGGCGGGCACCAAGGGCAATCCGCTCGACCTGCAGCGCAACTGCAACGACCGCGCCCTGATCGGCGATCCGCGCAACGACGAGAACCTGTTCATCAGCCAGCTGCACGGCCGCCAGTTCGTGGCGCGCCACAACGAGCTTCTGGCACAGCAGGCCGGCGATGACGCGCACCGGTTCGAGGCCGCCCGCGCGGCGCTCCGGCGCGAGTACCAGACCCGCGTGATCGAGGAGTTCCTGCCCGCCGTCGTGGCCGAGGACGTGCTGCGCCCGCTGGTCGACGGCGCGCGGGCCGGGGCGATGCCCGGGCCGATCGACTGGGACAGCGCGCCGGACATGCCGATCGAATTCGCCGCCGCGGCGTTCCGGTTCGGCCATTCGATGATCCGGCAGAGCTATGCGCTCAACGACGCCTTCCCGGAGGAGGAGATCTTCTCGCCGGTCAACGCGGGCTTCGCGCCGGTGTCGCGGGCGCACAACCTCGAGATGGGTCGGTTCTTCGGGGCCGGCGCGCAGAGGTCGCGGCCGATCAACACCAAGATCGTCGCCGACCTGATCGCGCTGCCGCCGACGGTCGTGCCCGACACCCCGAACCTGGCCGAGCGCAACATGATCCGCGGGCAGCACACCTTCTGCCTGCCCACCGGCGAGGCGCTGGCCGAGGCCTGCGGCTGGACCCCGCTCGACGCGCATCCCGACATCGCCGATCTGGGGCTGACCGGGCAGACGCCCCTGTGGTTCTACATCCTGTGGGAAGCGGAATGCGTGGGCGGCAAGCTGGGCCAGCTGGGCGGCACGCTGGTCGCGGGCACCATCCTGAACCTGATGCTGCGGGACCCGGAATCGATCCTGAACGCGCAGGCGGAGATGGCCGTCGCCTGACGGCGGAGCACCGCCGATCGGCGGGGCGCCCGGAGGGGTGCCCCGCCTTCCATCGTCGCGAACCCCTTGCGAAAATGGGTTGTCCGGGCCGGGCGGCCCGCGCGTTGCCGTTGGGGAAATTTTATGCTGCAGTGCAGAAACGGGCTTGATTTGCCGCGCTGCAGCATGTATCTCATTCGCAGACGCAGAACAAAGCGGCCCGGCGGTTCGGGCCCTGCGACGAGAGACACGCGAGGAGCGACGAAATGATGGCCAAGACGCAAGACTTCACCAAGTACATGAACGACATGCTGGGCATGATGCCGATGGATGCGCACGCGATGGGCGAAGCGTTCAAGAGCCAGGCTGCCTATGCCGAGAAGCTGTCGAAGGTTGCCCTGGGCGCCGCCGAGCAGTCGGCCGAGATCACCCACAAGTTCACCCGCGAGACCCTGTCGAAGATGGCGCCCGTCACCTCCGTCAAGGACGAGCCGGCCGACTACACGAAGGCGATGACCGATTTCGCCTCGGCCTATGCCGAAGTGGCCGCCGAGAACATGGCCGCCTTCGCCGAAGTCGCCAAGAAGGTCCAGATGGACACCGTCGAGATCATGATGGCCGCGGGCAAGGAAGCCCAGGAAGACGCGACCGCCGCCGTCAAGAAGGCGACTGCCGAGACGACCGCCGCGACCAAGAAGGCCGCCGCGAAATAATCCGGCCGGCCTGACGGCCAACCGACTTCCGAAGGGCAGGGCGCATCCGCGTCCTGCCCTTTTTCTATGCGCTTTTCGTTTGCGCCCCCGTGCTTCTGCGTTACCCTCGCCGCACCGCAACACGAAAGGGTCGCGCCATGGCGGACGAAACGAAGCCGCTCCTGATCAAGCGCTACGCCAGCCGGCGGCTCTACAACACCGAGACCAGCGACTATGTCACGCTGGACGACATCGCGGGCTTCATCCGCGCCGGGCGCGAGGTGAAGATCGTCGACCTGAAATCCGGCGACGACCTGACCCGCTCCTACCTTCTGCAGATCATCGCCGAGCACGAGTCGAAGGGCGAAAGCGTCCTGCCGCTCGCCGTGCTGACCGATCTCGTCCGCTCCTACACGGGCGCGGCGCAATCGGTCGTGCCGGAATTCCTCGCGCATAGCTTCGAGATGCTGCGCTCGGGCCAGTCGAAGCTGGTCGAGAACATGACCGCGATGAACCCGATGTCGCAGATGCCCGGCTTCAAGGCGATGCAGGAGCAGCAGGCCGCGTTCTTCAAGGCGATGACGGGTGGCTTGAAGCCCCCCACCGGCGGCGAGGCCGCGCCCGAGACGGGCGAGGCGGCGCCCGACCGCTCCGCCGAGGAGCTCGACGACATCCGCAAGCAGCTGGCGCAGATGCAGGCGATGCTGGCCAAGATGAACAAGTAGGCCCGCGCCTTCCAGGTCCCCGCGTCACTGCGCAGGCACGAAGCGCTCCATCACCAGACGCACCGGCCCCTCGCCCTCGCCGACGAGGCGCAGCGCGAGAATGTAGCGCCCCGCGGGCAGCCGCGAGACGAGTTGGCTGTCGAGCCCGTCCTGCGCGTCGTCGTTGAACCCGATGCGTCGGCCCGCGCGGTCGAAGAGCGTCACCGCCGGGTCCAGCCCGCCGCCCAGCGCTTCGGTCAGGATCAGCCCGCCGGCCGGCAGGTCGAAGGCGAACCAGCTTGCCCGCGCACCGGCGGTCACGTCGCTAAGCAGCACCGTCTCCAGCGCCCCGAGTTCGCCGATCGCCACGTCGTCGGACGGGGTGGGCGCGATCTCGGCATCGTCGAGCCTCTGGCGCCGCGCGGCGGCGGGGTCGAAGGCCGAGACGGTGACCGTGATCGGGTTGTCCGAGCCGTTCAGATCGCCGATTTCGAGGCAGATCTCGCCCGGGCCCACCGGCCGCTCCAGGTCGACGCGGCTGTTGAGCCCGTCGAAATCGTCGTTCTCGGCGAGGAGCTCCCCATCGGCGTCCCGCACGGTCAGGATGGGATCGCCGGTCTCGCTGATGGCGGTGATCGACAGGGCCGTCGCCTCGGCCAGCCCCAGGCCCCAGGCCGGTGTTTCGCCCTGCGTCGCGGTGGCCGAGAGCCCGCCTTCGAGCCCCGCGCGGTCGAGCCCGTCGCCCAGCCGCGCGAGGTCGGGCGTGCCGCAGCCGCCGGTCGCGGGCTCGGAGGGCAGGGCGGAGGCCGCGCCGCCGCCATTCGTCATCGCGGCCATCTCGGTCCGGCCGACGCGGATCGCGACATCGGTCACGCCACTCTCGTAGCTGCGCGCGGCCAAGCAATAGGTGCCCGGCGCCAGCGCCATCTCGGCCCGCGCGGCGAAATCACCGCCGCTGTCGTCGTCGCCGCCCACCTCGGCCCCCGCCGAATCGAAGACGGTCACGTAGGGGTCGCCCGCGGGCTCCGCCGCGACCTCGATGCGGATCTCGGCACGCTCGGACAGGGTGAACATGCGCACCAGATGCCCGGCGATGGGCACTCGGCCCGTCAGGTCGAACGGCGCCTCGGCCGTGGCAAGGTCGGAGGCCGCCTCGCTTCCGCCGACCCATTCGCCCACGAGGCTGATGCCGCCGCAGATCGGCGCCTGCGCCCAGGCCGGACTGCCCGCGATCCCGACCGCGAGCGCGGCCCATGCCAGATATCGTGCCATCGCCCGTCCTCCCGTTTCGGGGGTCAGGCTAGGCCCCGCCACCGGTCCCGGCAAGCGTCAGGCGAGACCGGCGAAGACCTCGTCCAGGGCGCCGCCCAGCTTGTCGAACATCTCGTCCATCTGCGCGTCGGTCATGATGAAGGGCGGGCAGAGCACGATCGATTGTCCCAGCGGGCGGCAGATCAGCCCATGATCGGTGCAGGTGTTGGCGATGCGCTCGCTGACCGAGAGATGGCTGTCCCAGGGCGTCTTCGTCGCCTTGTCCTTCACCGCCTCCAGCGCGCCCATCAGCCCGCGCCCGCGCCATTCGCCGATATGCGGATGCGCGGCCAGCTTCGCGAGGCCGGCCTCGAACCGGGGGGTCAGGCGGCGGACATCGTCGAGCAGCCCGCCGCGCACCAGTTCGATCGCCTTGAGCGCGATGGCGCAGCCGACCGGATGGCCCGAGGCGGTGAAGCCATGCGGAAACTCCTCGATCGCGTCGACGGCCCGGCTCATGCGGTCCGACAGCTCGGGCCCCAGGATGACGGCGCCCATCGGGAAGAACCCGGCGGTCAGCGCCTTCGACGAGATGATGGCGTCCGGCACGAAGCCGTAGCTCTCGCAGCCCCAGAGCTCGCCCGTACGCCCGAAGCCCGTGATGACCTCGTCGGCGATGACCGGGATGCCGTGCGCCCGCAGGACCGGCAGGATCGCGTCGAAATAGCCCTCGGACGGGGGGATCACGCCGCCCGCCCCCTGCACCGGCTCGGCGAAGAAGCCTGCGATCGTGTCGGCGCCTTCGCGGGCGATGACCTCTTCCAGCTCGGCGGCGAGGCGCGCGGTGAACGCGGCCTCGCTCTCGCCGTCGCGGCCCTCGCGCCAGAAATGCGGACAGGTCAGGTGGATGAAGCCCGGCAGGGGCAGGCCGAAGACGGAATTGTAGGGCTTGCCGGTCATCGAGGCCGAGACGACGGTGACCCCGTGATAGGCATTGCCGCGGGTCAGGATCTTGCGGGCCTGCGGGCGCCCTTCGGCGGCGTGCAGGAACCACAGCATCTTGACCATGGTGTCGTTCGCCTCGGACCCGGAATTGGTGTAGAACACCTTCGCATCCTCGAAGGGCGCGACCTCGGCCAGTGTCTCGGACAGCTCGACCGTGGTGTCGGCCATGCGGCCGAAGAAGGCGTGGTAGCCCGGGAAGCGCGCGTATTGCGCCTGCGCGGTCGCGATCAGCTCGGGATGGTCGAATCCCGCGATCATGTTCCAGAGGCCCGAATTCGCATCGAGGTAGCGGCGGCCCTCGGTGTCGATGACATAGGGCCCCTCGCCGCGGGTCAAGACGACCGTCCCGCGCTCAGCGATTGAGGGCAGGTCGGTGAAGCCGAAGAAGCTGTGCCGCTTGGCGCGGGCGTCCCAGTCGTCGGGCAAAACGGTGTCGGGCATGGCGTGACCTCTCGCGGCTCTGGCGTCTTGCTACGCCCGCCCGGGGGCGCCGTCCATCCGCGACCGAAAGGCATCACCCGGCGCGATTTCGCCATGCGCGGCTTTCCCCGCGCGCGCCGCCCCGGCACCATTTGCCGCAGGGGGATCTGCAATGCCCGAGACGTTCTTCGGCGCCATCGCCGACGATTTCACCGGCGCGACCGACCTTGCTGCGATGCTGTCGCGCGCGGGCGTCCCGGTCACGCTGCGCATCGGCCTGCCGGGCCCCGGGGCCGTGCCCGCGCCCTTCGAGGTGATCGCGCTGAAGATCCGCACCACCCCGCCCGAGGACGCCGTGTCCGAGGCCCGCGCGGCGCTGCGCTGGCTGCGCAAGCAGGGCGCGCAGCGGCTGTTCTGGAAATACTGCTCGACCTTCGACAGCACGCCGCAGGGCAATATCGGCCCCGTGGCCGATGCGCTGATGAACGATCTGGGCGTCGAGCGCACGGTGCATTGCCCGGCCTTCCCCGAGAATGGCCGCCGCGTCTTCATGGGCAAGCTCTTCGTCGGCGAGGAGCTTCTGAGCGAGAGCCCGATGAAGGATCACCCGCTGACGCCAATGCGCGATTCCGACCTACAGCGCCTTCTGGCCCCGCAGGTCCGGCGCGAGACGGCGCTGGTCGCGCTGCCGGTGGTGCGCGCGGGGGCCGCGGCGATTGCGGAGGCGATCGCGGCACGGCGCGGGCATGTCGTGGTCGATGCCGTCGAGACCGAGGACTTGGCCGCCATCGCCGCGGCCGTGGCCGAGATGCCGCTTGTCTGCGGCGGATCGGCCATCGCGCAGCCCTTGCCCGCGCTCTGGCGCGCGGCGGGGGCGGTCGCGCGGGCGGACGCGACGCTTCCCGTGCCGGCGCCGGGGCAGGTCGTGCTGTCGGGCTCCTGCTCGGCGATGACGCGCAAGCAGGTGGGCCGCTACCTGGACGCGGGCGCGACCGGCTACCGGCTCGACCCGCTGGAATTGGCGAAGGGCCAGCTGACCCATGCGCGCGAATGGCTGGCGGCGCAGGACCCGGCCGCGCCGAAGATCATCTTCGCCACCGCCGAGCCCAAATCCGTGGCTGCCGCGCAGGAGGCGCTGGGCGTCACCCGTGCCGGCGCGCTGGTCGAGGAGGCGCTGGCGCAGCTGGCCCAGGACGCCCGCGCGATGGGAATCGCCCGCATCGTCGTCGCGGGGGGCGAGACCTCGGGCGCGGTGACCCGCGCGCTGGGCGTCGAGAGCCTGACGCTCGGGCCGGAGATCGCGCCGGGCGTGCCCTGGTGCTTCACCGGGGACGGCGCCGCACTGGCCCTGAAATCAGGGAATTTCGGCGCCGAGACCTTCTTCACCGACGCCTTCGCGCTGCTGGGCGACGGGCCTTCCGCCGCGGCGTCCTGAGGGTATCGTGGCGGGAATGGAACGCTCCAACTGTCCCAATTGCGGCGCCGCGCTGCCGCCGATCCTGGCCTTCGCGCGGATGGTGAATTGCGAATTCTGCGGCTCGGCCGTGCTGCTGGACGGCGAGGTCGTGCGGAAGACGGGCGAGGCGGGCGCGATGCTCGATGCGCCCGAGCTGATCTATCTGGGCCGGTCCGTGCGCCTGGCGGGTCAGGTCTTCGAGCCGCAGGGCCATGTCCGCTACGATTACGGGCGGGGCCATTGGGACGAGTATTTCGGCAGCCTCGCCGGCGAGGGCGTCTGGGTCTCGGTCGACGAGGGCGACGTCGCGATCCAGCGCCCGGCCGATCCCCCGCCGCCGGGCGGGCGCGAGCTGTTCCGCGTGGGCGCCACGGTCGACCATGCGGGACTGCGTTGGACCTGCACCGAGGTGGACGACGCCGTGGCCACCGCGTTCCGTGGCCAGCTGCCCGAGCCCGTATCCATCGGCGACCGGCATCTCTACGCCAATTTCGCGGGCCATGGCGGCGCGATCCTCTCGGGCGAGATCTGGTCCGAGGGCGGCCGCGACCGCGCCGCGTGGTTCTTCGGCCACTGGGTCGATCCCTTCGAGGTGGAGGAGGCATGACCGACGCCGCCCGCGCCATCGACTGTCCGAATTGCGGCGCCGGCCTGCCGGTGCTGGGCGGCGGGCGCGTGGTGATGCAGGTCTGCTCCTATTGCGGGGCGGCGCTCGACGCGCTGGACGACTGGCGCGTGATGAAGGTCTTCGGCGACATGCCGCGCCCCGAGAGTCCGTTCCGGCTGGGGATGGAGGGCCGCATCGAGGGCGTGCCCTTCACCATCATCGGCACGCTGGGCCAGTCCGAGACCTATGAGGGCCGGACCTGGCGCTGGACCGATCACATGCTGTTCTCGCCCACCCACGGCTATGCCTGGCTGACCGTCGAGGACGGCCATACCCTGCTGACGCGCAAGCAGCGCGACTGGCCGGGCGGCGGGTTCCTGACCTCGGCCGTCGTCGAGCGGTCGGAGCAGCGGCCCAGCCGGGCCTGGCGGGGACGGACCTATCGCTATTACGCGACCTCGAACTGGCGCACCGATTTCGTCGAGGGCGCCTTCAACTGGCGGCCCGCCAAGGACGCGCGCGGAACGACCGTGTCGATGATGCCGAACGGTCGGGCCCTCGACATGCTGGCCTTCGTCGAGGGGCGGGCCGGGCAGGGCGTCGAGCGCGAGGTCGAGCGCACGACCTATTGGCCCGAGGCCGCCGCGGCCTTCGGGGCCACGCCGCCGGTGCCGCAGGGCACGCATCCGCTCCAGCCTTGGAAGGCCGAGCAGCATCGCGGATACTACCTCGCGCTGTTCGGCGGCCTGACGGCCGCGGCGCTGGTCGCGGTGCTGGCGATGCTGTCGATGCGCGGCGAGGGGCGGCTGGTCTGGGATGCCCCGCCGCGCGAGCTGTCGGCGCCGCTGGCGATCGAGATCACGAATGCCGATCGGCCGGTGATGCTGCGGCTCGACCAGCGCCTGCGAAACGACTGGGCCGTCTACGGCATCGCGCTGACCGGGCCCGACGGTGCGCCGCTGGCCGATACCGAGCGCGCGATCAGCTACTATTCGGGCACAGAGGGCGGCGAAAGCTGGACCGAGGGCAGCCGTAGCGTCACTCTGGGCTTTCAGCCGCCGGCGCCGGGCCGCTACGAACTGGCGCTGTCGCAGCTCGAGGCGGGCAGCCGCGACGCGGGCCGCGTACCGCTGCGCGTCACCGCCCACGAGGGACGCACCAACATCACCTGGCTGACCGTCGCCCTGGCGGGCTTTGCGCTGGCGCTGGCCTGGGTGGCCTCGGCCCCCTACCGTCACCGCATGGCCCGCTGGAAGGGCGGCGACTGGAGCGACGACT
This sequence comes from Jannaschia sp. GRR-S6-38, assembly GCF_029853695.1. Lineage (NCBI taxonomy): Bacteria > Pseudomonadati > Pseudomonadota > Alphaproteobacteria > Rhodobacterales > Roseobacteraceae > Jannaschia > Jannaschia ovalis. The sequence goes on along the minus strand of NZ_CP122537.1, from coordinate 455,594 downwards.
GAGATGGGCCGATTGCTGATCACCTTGCTGTCGCTGGCCATCCTGGCCGGCGCGGGCTGGGCCTCCTGGACGGGGGTGGGCGTGGCCAGCCGCGACACCGGCGCGACCAGCATCCGGACCGGCTCGGCCGGAGTGGGCGGCGTGGGCCGTATCCGCGTGAAATGACCAAAGGGAGCACGACATGACCGCCTTCGACGGCATCCTCTTCTCCGAGATCGTCGCGACGATCTTCTACACCTTCTTCGGGCTGTTCCTGCTGCTCGGCTCGTGGTGGCTGATCGAGGCGCTGACGCCCTTCAGCCTGCGCAAGGAGCTGGAGGAGGATCAGAACACCGCCATCGCCATCGTCATGGGCGCCATGTTCATCGCGCTGGCGATCATCATCGCCGCGGTGATGCGCGCTTGAGCGAGGCCGCCCGCCCCAACCGGGGCGCCGAGATCTGGCTGCTGGCGACGACGCTCGTGGTGGCCGTGGCGGGCCTGATCTACGAGCTGATCGCCGCCACGGTGTCGAGCTACCTTCTGGGCGATTCGATCCGGCAGTTCAGCTTCGTCATCGGCGTGTTCCTCGCCGCGATGGGCGTCGGCGCCTGGGCGTCGCGCTGGGTGATCGACGCGGTGACGGGCTTCGTGCGCGCGCAGATTGGGCTGGGGCTGATCGGCGGCTTCGCGGCGCTGGTCACCTTCGCCAGCTACGCGGCGACGGGGGCGGTGGCGCTGCCGCTCTACGGGGCGCTGGTGGCCGTGGGCCTGCTCTCGGGGATGGAGATCCCGCTTCTCGCCCGCATCCTGGCCGAGATCGGCGCCGGCCGCTTCCGGTTCGAGAACGTCCTCTCCGTCGATTATCTGGGCGCGCTGGTCGCGTCGCTGGCCTTCCCGGTGCTGATCGTACCGCATCTGGGCCTGGTGGCGGCGGGGCTGGGTTTCGGGCTGATGAACCTCGCCGTCGCGGGCGGAACGCTCTGGCTCTTCCGCGCGCGGCTCGGGGCGGGGGACTGGCTCGGCTGGTTCGCCGCCGTGCTGGCCGTGGCCGCGGCCCTGGTCTGGTCGGGCCCGATCGCAGCGGCGCTCGACGCGCGCCTCTACGCCGAGGAGATCGTGCTGAACGAGCGCTCCGCCTACCAGCAGATCACCGTGACGCGGCACCGCGAGCGCACGCGCCTGCATCTCGACGGCGCGATCCAGTTCGACACGATCGACGAGCATCGCTACCACGAGGCGCTGGTCCATCCGGCCATGGCGCAGGCGCCGCGCCGGGCCCGCGTGCTGATCCTGGGCGGCGGCGACGGAATGGCCGCGCGCGAGGTGCTGCGCTGGGATCCCGAGGCGGTCGTGCTGGTCGATCTGGACCCGGCGGTGACAGGCCTGTTCCGCGACCGCGCCGACCTCGCGGCGCTCAATGACGGCGCGCTGCGCGACGACCGCGTTACGGTCGTGAACGCCGATGCCTTCACCTGGGTGCGGGACGGCGCGGACCGGTTCGACGTCGCGATCCTCGACCTTCCGGATCCGAAGAACCTATCGCTTTCAAGGCTCTACAGCGCGGAGTTCTACCGGCTTCTGGCGGCCCGGATGTCGGCGCAGGGCGTGGTCGTCACGCAGGCGGGCTCGCCCATGTTCGCGCCCGAGGCGTTCTGGATCGTGGCGCGGACCCTGCGGACGGAATGGTCGGTGACGCCTTACCAAGCCTATGTGCCCAGCTTCGGCCTCTGGGGCTTCGTTCTGGCCGTCCCTGTGAGGATGCGGCCGCGCCAGGCGCCCTATCCGCAAGACCTGCGCTGGCTCACGCCCGCGGTCTGGTCCGCCGCGCAGGTCTTCGACGCCGAGACCGGGCCGCGCGAGGGGCCGGTCAACACGCTGCGGACCCATCCGCTGCCGCGGGCCTACACCGCCGGCTGGGACAGATGGTTCCAGTAGAATCAGGGTTTTACGCGTCGATCTTCATAGAGGGCCGCAACGCCCCGCGCACCAGGATCCGCCGGTCCGACCGGCGCGGGCGCAGGGCTTCGTCCAGCGCGTCGGCGGCGGCTTCGACATCGGCCGTGCCGCACATGAAGAGATCGAGCGCCGCGTAGTCGTGCTCGGGCCAGGTGTGCACGGAGATGTGGCTTTCGGCGAGCAGCAGCACGCCGGTCACGCCGCCGCCCTCGAAGGGATGGAACTGCGCCGAAAGGACATGCGCGCCGCCGGCGCGGGCGGCCTCGCGCATCGCGGCCTCCAGCACGGCCTCGCCCATCAGCCCGCCCCAGTGCTCCAGGATCAGATGTCGCCCGATCATCTCAGCGCTCCATCTGGATCGTCACGGGGCCGTCATTGACCAGGTGGACCGCCATGTCGGCGCCGAAGCGGCCGGTCTCGACCGCGAGGCCCGCATCCCGCAGGGCCGCGCAGAAATGCGCGTAGAGACGCTCGCCTTCTTCGGGCGGGGCGGCTGCGGAAAAGCCGGGCCGGTTGCCGCGCGAGGTGTCGGCTGCCAGCGTGAACTGGCTGACCACCAGCGCCGCGCCGCCGGCCTCCAGCACCGAGCGGTTCATCCGCCCCTCCGCATCGCGGAACACGCGCAGCTTGGCGATGCGCGCGGCGAGCGCCTCGGCATTGGCTTCGGTGTCGCCGGCCATGGCGCAGACCAGGATCATCATGCCCGGCCCGCAGCGCCCGACCACGGCGCCGTCGATCTCGACCCGCGCCTCGGAGACGCGTTGCAGGACGGCGCGCAACGGCTCAATCCCCGCCGGCGGCGTCCGCCGCCTCCAGCTCGCGGGCCCAGGGCGGGTTGGCGCCTGCCCGGCTGACGGTGACGGCCGCGGCGCGGCTGCCCAGATCGAGCGCGTCGCGCAGGATGTCGTCCGCGGGCGCCGCCTCCGGCAGCCCGGCCAGCGCGCCCGCGCGGTGCAGCCCCGCCAGGAAGCCCGCGTTGAACGTGTCGCCCGCGCCGACGGTGTCGACGACCGTCACCTTCTGCGCCTTGACCCGCACCGTGCCGCGCCGCGTCACGGCGACCACGCCCTTCGCGCCCTCGGTCACGCAGAGCACCTTGGCCCCGTGATCCAGCACATCCTCGGGCGTCATCTTGAGCCAGGCCATGTCCTCGTCCGACAGTTTCACGATGTCGGCGGCATGCAGCAAACGCTCGAGCCGGGCGCGGAAGGCGGCCTCATGGGCGATGAAATTCGGGCGGATGTTCGGGTCGATCATCATCGGCAGGTGCTGATGCCCGATGGCGAGCCCCTCATAGGCGCGGGCGCAGGGCTCGGTCGCGAGGGAAATCCCGCCGATGAATAGCGCCTCGATCCCCTTCATCGACGGCGCATCCGCGAGGCCCAGCATCCGGCCCGCCGTTCCCTCGTCGTAGAAGGCGTATTGCGCGTGCCCGTCGGTGAGCGTCACGAAGGCCAGCGTCGTGGGTCGATCCGACAGCGCGGCGCGGTTCTCGACGTCGCTATCCGCCATCGCCTGCGCCAGCTTCCGGCCGAAGAGGTCGCGGCTGAGCCCGGTATGCAGCGCGACCGGCGCGCCGAGCCGGCCCAGCGCGATCGCGGTGTTGAAGACGGCGCCGCCCGGTACCGGCAGGAAAGCGTCGCCATCCGGCGTCTCGCGCGGCAGCATGTCGATCAGGGCTTCGCCCGCGCAGAGGATCATGGCGTCTTCCTTCGGCTTCTCATTGCGCCCCGGCATAAAGCGCCGCGGCGATGGCCGCCACCACCAGCGCCGCCAGGACCGCCAGCGCGATCTTGACGGCCGACCACGGGCGTTCGCCCTGCACCCGGCCGGTCTGGCCGTTGACGACGAAACGGTAGCTGGTGCCGCGATACTTGTAGGCGGCGATCCAGACCGGCAGCAGGACATGCTTGAAGGTCACGTCCGACAGCCGCGTGTCGATCGCTTCGATCCGCTGCTGGTCGCCGCCGATCGCCATGCGCACGTCGCGCGCGATGGCTGCGTCCATCCGCGCCCGCGCCTCGCGCAGGCCGTCGGCCAGCTCGATCCGGTAGGCCTCGGCACGGAATCCCGCGAGGAATTGCGGCGCGTAGGGGGCCAGCGCGGACATGTCCCAAGGCTCGAGCGCGTCGGTATGGGTCTTTGGCAGCGACGTCGAGGCGAGGATCGTGACGTCGTCGAAGAACCGCCGGGTGCGGCCGCGACGCGGCGTCCAGCGGATCTTGGGCACTTGCACCTGCACGGGCTTGCCGTCGCGCATGACGGTCCGGGTCACGTAATAGGTGTCGCCGCGCTGACCGCGCCAGTCGCTCTCGCTCTGCGCGTCGAAGGTCCAGAAGGGGACGTAGATGCCCGACATCTTGCGGCCCTTGCGGGCGTATTTCTGCAAGCCGTTCGGGGCGAACCACAGCCCGCCCAGCCAGGCGTTCATCGCGTCATGGGCCTGCCGCTCCTCCAGTGCGAAGGGGATCAGCGCGGCGGGCTTGATATGGCGGTTGGTGCCGGTGTCGGTGACCACGGGCGTGGCGCAGAACGGGCATTCGGCGGCGTGGATGGCCGGGTCGAACTCGACCTGCGCGCCGCAATTGGAGCAGGCGAGGACGCGCGTCTCCTCGATCTCGGCGTCGGATGCGGCGGCGAGGCCCGTCTCGATGTCGATCTCGCGGATCGCGGCCGGGGCGCTGCGGCCCAACGCTTCGACATTGCCGCAATGGTCGCAGACCATGCGGTCGCCGCCGGGATCGAAGCGCATGTCTCCGCCGCAGGCGTCGCAGGGGAAGCGATGCTCCTCGGTCTTCGGGACCTCGGGCGGGCGCGGCGGCTCGCGGGAGACGGAGGGCACCTTCACAGGAAGCGGTGCAACACGCGGGGCGCCATGATCCGCAGCGCGTTGTCGCGCAGGCGCAGATGGCGCCAGATGTGGAAGGCGGCGTGGAAGGCGACGATGCCGCCCAGGATGTAGAACTCGATCGTGTGCAGCGTGCCGACCCAGCGGTTCGCCTCGGGCAGGCCCATCGGGGGCGCGATGGGCAGGATGCCGCCCGCGAACAGGATGCGGCTGGCCGTGAGCCCGATCAGGAAGCCGGTCAGCGCCACGCCGAACAGCCCCCAGATGATCGTCAGGTGCAGCGGCCGGTGGATCGCGCGCGCCGCGCCGCGCAGCTTCGGTCCCGGGCGCGAGGCGAGGCCGCGCCAGAGCAGATCGCCCGTCCAGACCAGCGCCATGGTCACGAAGATCAGCCCGAAGACCGAGTGCAGCTGCACCGCCCAGGATCCGATCCGCGCCACGTCGCCGGGCGTGACGATCAGGAACCAGAGGAAGAAGGGCACCATCGTCCAGTGAAGGGCCTTGAGCCAGGTGCGGCGGCTGGGCAGGCGGCGGCGGATCGCGTCGGGCAGCGCCATGGCTCAGGCTCCCGTGATCGCGCGGGGCAGCATGGCGCGGAAGGCGCCGTCGCCCAGGACCGAGGCGCGCCAGAGGTTGAAGACGCCGTGCAGCGCCGCCGCGCCGAGCAGTGCGAGGAGAAGCGGGCGCGCAGCCGGCGGGTCAATCAGCGTCCAGACGGCCGCGGCGGCGAAGGTGGCGAGCATCAACCCATGCGCCGGGCGCACCAGCGCGCGCAGCCGAGGCGCGAGCTTCGGGCCGGGCCGGCGAAGGCCGCGGACCGCCGTCAGCGCGATCCAGGCTGTGGCGAGCGCAACCATCAGCAAACCCGTGGCCGGGCCGGGACGGGCCAACGCGGCCACGAGCGACGGCAGCGCCGCCCAGTGCAGCGCCATCGCCAGACCGTCTATCGCGCGCCGGCCGGTCATGTCATCCCGCGGGCGGCGGCGGCGGGGGCATCACCGTGAAGAGCTGGGCCAGCTCGTCCACGTCATCGGCGGTCTTCCAGCCGTCCTGGCCCTGCGTCCAGACCAGCGTCTCGCGCGTGACCTCGCCCTCGCTCACCATCCGGCCCAGCCGCGCCTTCGAGAATGGGCCCTTGGTCTGGCCGTTCTCGGCGATGTGCCAGACATGCTCGACCGGCGGGGGCGGCGGCGGCGGGGCCGCCTGGACGGGGGCCTGGCCCCAGGGACCGGCTTGCGCCATCATGTTGCCCATCGCCATGCCCATGCCGGCGCCGAGGCCCATGCCCATTCCGGAATTCGGCGTCCCCGCGGCGTCCTGCATCGCCTCGGCGGTAGCGAATTGCTGGTACTTGGCGAGATCGCCGATCACGCCCATCGAGGTGCGCTTATCGAGCGCCGCCTCGACCGCGGGCGGCAGCGAGATATTCTCGACATAGAGCTCGGGCACCACGAGGCCGTATTCCTTGGTCGTGGCCGAGATCTGCTCGGCCACGATGCGGCCCAGCTCGTCGGTATTGGCGGCCATGTCGAGCACGGGGATCCGGCTGGCCGCCAGCGCGCGGGATGCGGATTGCACGATCATGTTGCGGATCTGGAACTGGATCTCGTCGCGGGTGAACTCGCCATCGGTGCCGACGATCTCGGTCATGAAGCGGGCGGGATCGGCCACCTTGATCGCGTAGGTCCCGAAGGCGCGCAGGCGGACGGGGCCGAATTCCGGGTCGCGCAGGGTGATCGGGTTCTTGGTGCCCCATTTCAGGTCGGTCATGCGCGTGGTCGAGACGAAGTAGATCTCGGACTTGAACGGCGATTTGAACCCGTGGTCCCAGTGCTGCAGCGTCGTCATGACGGGCATGTTGTTGGTCTCGAGCATGTAGAGACCGGGCATGAAGACATCGGCCAGCTGGCCCTCGTGGATGAAGACCGCGGCCTGCCCCTCGCGCACCGTCAGCTTGGCGCCGTACTTGATCTCGTGGCCGTGCCGCTCGAACCGGTAGACCAGCGTGTCGCGGGTGTCGTCGGTCCACTCGATGACGTCGATGAACTGGCCGGACAGGAAGTCGAAGATGGGCATGGAGTTTAACCTTTCTTCGGCTTTTGAATGGAGGAGGTTGCCCGCGGAAGCTTCGACGGCGGTCCGCTTGGCTTCGATGAAGTCCCGCCTGCCTGAAGACCGCGCTTGGCAGTATCTTGCCGGACGGGTTTTGCCGAATAGCCTTCTACCAGAAGGCGTCGATCATCACGTGCCATTCTCATCTCCTTCAGGATCGAGAAACTCGATCGAACGAACTCGCGACAGACTTATCAGCGCAGAACGGCCGGGGGATTGCTCTATCATCTGATCATCCTGATCGACCGAATATACGCGCTCCAAGAACAGATCACTACGGTCAGGATCCGTCGAAGCCAAAGAGCATTCGCCGAACCATCCCCTGACGATGGTCCCGTCTTCGTAGGTAACTATTACGAAACATGGGTCGCGATCCTGCCCGAACGCGAAATCATGCCCTCTCTGAACGGGATGTGTGACAGGTAGCGAAAGACGGCGCAGGATCGCCCTATTCCAGCCGTTCGAGAGGTTCCAGCCGAGCAAGGCGCCAAGCAACGCCGGCCAGACGAGAACGTTAAGAAGAAGATCGACACGGGCTGGAAATTTTGCGGGGACGAAACCGACAAGTGATACTAGCCATGCTCCTGCTTCGACGAGAACCTGAATGATGAGGCTAAAAATGATTGCCTCGACAACAAGTTCTGCAGGTTTGGGCCGAAGGCCCGCAACGAAGCGCGACCGGACGATGATGACGACATAGCCGGCCAATAGATACCGAGCGAAGAACTCGAAAGTATCCGGCGATAAGAGCTGTCCCATCGGTCAGGCGGGGCCGGTGCCGAGCAGCTCGGCAGCGAGGCGGCGGACGATGGGACGGGCCTGCTCGGCGGTCATGCCGACGCGCAGGCGGTCGTCGTAGAGAATGCGGAGCAGGAACTCGTCCTGCGTCGTCAGGAGCGCGAATTCCTCGTCGTCGTTGAAGATCGACGGCCGCGCGGAGGGGCTGTCATTGGCGAGACCGAGGCCTTGCGCGATCTCCTCGTGATAGCAGCTCTGGCGCATCAGGTCGGGATGCTCCGACCGGATCAGGGCCACCGCAGAGACGTAGGAATTGGGCCGCGCGGCGGTGGAGGAGGCGTAGACCGCGCAATAGGTGTTGCGGCCGAGCTGGGAGATCTCGCGCAGGGTGGACCGGCTCAGGCCGGGCTCGACCCGGGCGATGGCCGGGCCGAGGGCGCGCTGCTCGTCCACCGAGGCCACGAAGACGTGGAAATTGCCGCCCGAGGAGACGACGCTGATCGGATGCGCGGTCAGGCGGCGCAGGCGCGAGGCGAAGGCCTCGACGCGTAGCCGGTCCTGCAGGCGCATATTCGCATCCACCGAGTCCCCGAAATGCATCTGGATGCGGACCGGGCCCTCCCAGCGGCGCAGTTGCGCCCGGCTCTGCTGCGCGACGTAGCGCCCGCCGACCTGCACGTATTCCGAGAACAGCGCGATGCGTTCGAAGTTTCGCGCCAGGTCCTGCGGGCCGAAGGCGGTGTCCGGCCCGCCGCCGTCGCGGCGCAAGAGACCCTGCGACAGAAGCCGCTGCTCGATCCGGCGGTAGTATCGCGCGAGCTCCCGGCTCTCGGCCGAGGGGCCCACCTCCCGGACGGGCACCGCGGGGCGCTGCGCGGGCACGGGCGAGGGATCGACCGGGGCCTGCACGGGCTGGCAGGCCGCCAGCGCCACGGCGCAGAGCGCCGCCAGCCATCTCGGGCCCGAAGGCCTCACGTCGCGGGCACCGCCGTGCCGGCATTGTCGCCCGTCCCGTCGCCGCGCGCCTTGGCCGAGGCCAGCGTCTCGCGCAGCTCCCGCTCCATCTTCTCGAGCTCCTTCTCGGCCTCGGCGCGGCGCGCCTTGCCCTCGTCGGCGATTTGCAGGCTTTCGTTGATCGTGGCGACGAGGTCGTCATTGGCCTGGCGGACGGCCTCGATGTCGAAGACGCCGCGCTCCATCTCGGTGCGCACGACGGCATTGGCCTCGCGCAGGTTCTTGGCGTTGGCGGTCAGAAGCTCGTTGGTGAGGTCGTTGGCATCGCGCACCGCCTCGGCCGCTTCACGTGAACGTTGGATCGTAACCGCCTGGGCAAGCTGGGTTTCCCAAAGCGGGACGGTGTTGACCAGCGTCGAGTTGATCTTAGTGACGAGGCTCTTGTCGTTCTCCTGGACCAGGCGGATCGAGGGCAGCGATTGCATCGTGACCTGCCGCGTCAGCTTCAGGTCGTGGACGCGGCGCTCCAGATCGTCGCGCGCGGCGCGCAGGTCGCGCAGTTCCTGGCTGCCGATCATCTTGTCGTCCTCGGGCAGCGCCGCGACCGCCGCCTCCTTCGCGGGGATCGTGTCGCGGTCGAGCTCGGCCAGCTTGGCCTCGCCCGCGGCGATGTAGAGGCCCAGCTCCTCGTAGAAATCGAGCGTCTTCTCGTAGAGCTTGTCGAGCGACTTGATGTCCTTGAGGAGCACATGCTCGTGCTTCAGAAGGTCGCCCGTCACGCGGTCGATCTGGCCCTGGACGTCCTCGAAGCGCGAGACGAATTTCGAGAAGGGCGCCGCGCGGCCCAGCAGCTTTTCCCACAGCGAGCGCTTGCGGCGCACGTCCAGCTCGGAGACCGAGAAGCCGCGGATCGTCGAGACGATGGAGCGCAGGGAATCCCCCGCGGGACCCACATCCTTGTTCTTCACATCCGCCAGCATCGCCTGGCTGATCTGCTGCAGCTCGGCCTGCGCGGCGGAGCCGAAGGCGATGATCGACTGCGTGTCGGTCATGTCGAGCTCGTCCATGCGCCTGCGGATATCGGCGGCGACGGGGGCGGGCGCGCGCTCCAGCGGGACGATCTCGCCGCCCGGTTCGGGCAGGGTCAGAGCGCTGACCTCGGCGATCTCGGCGGTTTCCTCGGCGGCTTTCTGGCGGGTGGCGGTGTCCATACTCGTTCCTTTCAATCCCGGACGGGCAGGCCGTCGCGTTTCAGGCGGTCCCGGAGGACCTCGATCTCGACATCGAGATCGGTGCGGTCGGTAATCAGCAGGGTTTCGCGCTTCGCTTCCATCCCGCGCTCGAGGTCGTCGAGAAGCGCCAAATACTCGGCCTTCGCCTCTGCGTCGCGCGTCTGGGCGTAGAGATCGGCGAACTTGGCCGTCGCGTCGCGCGCGGCCATCAGGTAGACGCCGAGGAATTTCCGCGCCGCGGTCAGGTCGCGCGGATCGTCCTCGACGGTGCGGAACATCGCGCGCGCGGTGGCGGCGACCTGCGACACGCGGGCCTCGGCCGCGCGGTCGCGCGCGCGCAGCACCGCATCCTCCATCGCCGAGACGTGGCGCTCGGCCTCCTCGATCGTGCGGGCCACGCGTTCTGTCTGGAAGGCGTCGATCCCCTCCATCCCCTTGTCGGACATCGGGTCCATTCCGAAGCTCGCGAGGTGCAGCGCCGCTGCGATCGCGCCGTAGAGCGCGCCGGGGATCAGCCCCGACAGCCCCGTCGCGGCGGCCAGCATCACGCCCACGCCCACCAGCACCGCGCCGATCAGCTTGCGGGGCAGGGCGGGCCGGCGGGCGATGCGGCGCGCGGCCCAGGCGGCCTCGGCCTTCAGGCCCTCGCGGGTGGCGACCGCGCCGGCGAAGATCGCGGCCCCGGCCGCCAGGTTGCCGGCCAGGCCCAGCGGGCCGCCCTGCGCGAAGGCCGTCACCACCGGAATCGCCGACAGCACCATCAGGATCGCGACGCGGGCCCGGCCGCGCAGCGGCGGCTTCAGCGCGGGCGCGGGGACCGGGCGCGGATCGCCCTTCGGCTTGCCCTGCGGGCTGAATTCGCCTCCGAACCGGCGGGCCATGGCGTCACAGCCCCCCGGTATCCAGCACGCCAGCCCCGGCCAGCGCGATCAGCACGGCCAGCGCGGCGAAGGCGATCCTCTGCGCGCCAAGGGATTTCATCGGCGAGTCCCCTCCCGGGGTCGTTTCGCGGGCACCTTAGACGAGGCGCGCGGCAAGACGCCAGTGCGCGTGCGCGCCTGCGGCAAAGCGATGCCGCGGGCGCGGGATCTCAGCCCTTCTGGCGGAACAGGAGGTCCTGCGACGCGGCCTCCTTGCGGAAGTCGGCGCGCTTTTCGGCGGCCAGCGCGCGGCCCGCGATCACGCCCGGGCGCCGGCCGACCTCGTCGAGCCACCGCGCCATGTTCGGCTTGTCGTCCAACACCTGTTGCTGCCCCTCCCAGAGCGAGGCCCAGCCCCAGATCGCCATGTCGGCGATGGAGTAGAAATCGCCGGCGACATGGCGGTTCTGCCCGAGCTGCGTGTCGAGCACACGGTAGAGACGCGAGGTCTCGCCCCGGTAGCGGTCCTTCGCGTAGGGCAGGTCCTGCGGCGGATCCATCGCGGGGGCGTATTTCAGGAAGTGATGCGCCTGGCCCGCCATCGGGCCGAGCCCGCCCATCTGCCACATCAGCCACTGGTCCACGGCGATGCGCTCGCGCTCGGTCCGGCCGCCGAATTGGCCGGTCTTGCGGGCGAGGTATTGCAGGATCGCGCCGCTTTCGAAGATCGCGATCGGCGCGCCGTCGGGCCCCTCGGGGTCGACGATGGCCGGCATCCGGTTGTTGGGCGAGATGCGCAGGAAATCCGGGTCGAACTGCGCGCCCTTGCCGATGTCGACGAGGTTCAGCGTGTAGGGCAGGCCCATCTCCTCGAGCGCTATCGAGACCTTCCAGCCGTTGGGCGTGGGCCAGAAATACAGGTCGATGGGCTGGGACATGGCGCGGGCTCCGGCGCGGGGGCGCAAGTCACAATGATCCGGATGCGGCGGAATGCAAGCGCCCTTGATCTTGGCGGTCGCCCCGCGTAACGCCTGCGGCGAGGGGATTTGGTACCGGCTTGCGGCCCTCGTTAAACAAACCGCTAAAGAGGTTCGGCCCAGGCCCTCCCCCTATCGGTGCGATCGAATTCCGGCCTGAAGGAGGCCCGACGATGAAAGATCACGCGACCCGTCCCCGTCACCCGCGCACCGAGGCCGTGCATGCCGGCACGCGCCGCAGCCAGTATGGCGAGGTGAGCGAGGCGCTCTTCCTGACGCAGGGCTTCGTCTACGAGAGCGCCGAGGCCGCCGAGGCGCGCTTTCTGGGCGCGGGCCGGGAGGAGTTCATCTACGCCCGCTACGGCAACCCGACCGTGGCGATGTTCGAGGACCGGATCGCCGCCATCGAGGGCACCGAGGACGCCTTCGCCACCGCCTCGGGCATGGCGGCGGTCAACGGCGCGCTGATGGGGATGCTGCGAGCGGGCGACCATGTCGTCGCGGGCCGGGCGCTTTTCGGTTCCTGCCTCTACATCCTCGAGGATGTCCTGCCGCGCTTCGGCGTCGAGGTCACGCTGATCGACGGCACCGATCTGGGCGCCTGGCGGGACGCGATCCGGCCCGACACCAAGGCGGCCTTCTTCGAAAGCGTCTCGAACCCGGCGCTGGAGCTGGTCGATATCGCCGGCGTGGCGAAGCTGGCCCACGCGGTGGGCGCGACGGTGATCGTCGACAACGTCTTCGCCACGCCCGCCTTCAGCCGGGCGGTCGAACAGGGCGCCGATGTCGTCGTCTATTCGACGACCAAGCACGTGGACGGGCAGGGGCGCTGCCTGGGCGGCGTGGTCTGCGGCACGACCGAATTCGTGCGCAAGGTGGCCGAGCCCTATCTGAAGCACACCGGCGGCGCGATGTCGCCCTTCAACGCCTGGGTCATGCTGAAGGGGCTGGAGACGATGGACCTGCGGGTGCGCGCGCAGGCCGAGACCTGCCTGCGCCTGGCCCGCGCGCTGGAGGGGCATCCGAAGCTCGCCCGCGTGATCCACCCGCATCTCGACAGCCATCCGCAGGCGGATCTGGCGCGCGCGCAGATGACCGGCGGCGGCACCGTCCTGGCGCTGGACCTGGCCGGCGGGAAGGAGGCGGCCTTCCGCTTCCTGAACGCGCTCGAGATCGTCCTGATTTCGAACAACCTGGGCGACGCGAAATCAATCGCCACCCATCCCGCGACGACGACGCATCAGCGCCTGCCCGACGCCCAGAAGGCGATGCTGGGCATCACGCCGGGACTGGTGCGCCTGTCGGTCGGGCTGGAAGATGGCGACGACCTGCTGGCCGACCTGAGCGCGGCGCTGGACGCGGCGTGACCGGCTGGACTGTCCGGCGCGGCGGCGCGGCGGATGCCGTGGCGCTGGCGCGGATCTTCTGGCGGGCCGTGCACGAAGGCGCCGCGCCCCGCTACGATGCGGCCCAGCGGGCGGCCTGGCTGCCCGCGCCGCCCGCGCCTGCCGCCTTCGCCGACCGGCTGGCCCCGCAGGCGGTGGTCGTGGCCGACGGGCGCGACGACCCGATCGGGTTCATGACGCTGGGCCCGAGCGGGCACCTGGACCCCGCTTATGTCCTGCCCGAATGGCGCGGAACCGGGCTGGCCGACGCGCTGCTGGCCGTGCTGCTGAACCACGCCGCCACAGCCGGACTGACGCGGTTGACGACGCGGGCCAGCGACATGGCCCGGCCCTTCTTCGCGCGCCATGGCTGGCAGGTGGTCGCGCCCGCGCCGCGGATCCGCGCGGGTGTGGTTCTGCCCGCCACCGACATGGCCTTCGACCTGCCGCCCGCGCGCCCCGCTGACGGCATGTCGCAGACCGGAGCACTGGATTTTTCCCCCCACGCCCTAAACCAATCCTTGTGACGCGGCCGCGCAAATCGCGCTGACGTGTCCAGACCGGGGGTTGGAAAGAGGATGGGAGGGGCCCACCTTTGACCTCCGCGCGAACCGAAGGGAGGGGCGCATGAACGTCCACGCACCGGATATTGACCGCAACCCCACCGAGGAAGAGGCGCAGGCCGCGCTGGACCTTTTGCGCCGCTACGCGAAGGCCGGCGGCGAGGCTGCGCTGCCCTACCCTGAACTCTCGAACATCTATCCCGACCACGTGGCCGACGCGCCCTATCGCGCGACGCTGCCCGATCTGCAGAACGGGCCCGCCAGCCTGATCCGCGGCGCGGATGTGGCGATTCAGCATGTGGGCATCTCGAATTTCCGCCTGCCGCTGCGCATTCCGATGAGGGGCGGTGCCCACCTGGCCGAAACTTCGGTGACCGGCACGGTCAGCCTGGAGGCCGGGAAGAAGGGCATCAACATGAGCCGCATCATGCGCTCCTTCTATGCGCATGCCGAGGCGCTGATGGGCTTCGAGGCGGTCGAGGCCGCACTCGACGACTACCTGACCGACCTGGGCAGCTTCGACGCCCGGATCCTGCTGCGTTTCTCCGTGCCGCTGAAGGTCGACAGCCTGCGCTCGGGCCTGTCGGGCTGGCAGTATTACGATTGCGCGATGGAGGTCGTGCAGACCGGCGGCGCCCGCCGCCGGGTGCTGCATCTCGACTATGTCTACTCCTCGACCTGCCCCTGCTCGCTGGAGCTCTCCGAACATGCCCGCCGCACGCGCGGCCAGCTCGCGACGCCGCATTCGCAGCGCTCGGTCGCGCGGATCTCGGTCGAGGCGTCGGGCGATCTGAGCCACGAGGACCTGATCGAGATGGCGCGGGCCCAAGTGCCCACCGAGACGCAGGTCATGGTCAAGCGCGAGGACGAGCAGGCCTTCGCCGAGCTCAACGCCGCCAACCCGATCTTCGTCGAGGATGCGGCCCGCCTCTTCGCCGAGGGGCTGGCGGGACTTCCGGCCGCGGGCGATTTCCGCGTCGTGGCCAGCCACCAGGAGAGCCTGCACAGCCATGACGCGGTCTCGCTCTTGACCCGCGGCGATCTCTTCGCCGCCGAGACGCTCGAGCCGCGGCTCTTCGGGACGCTGGTCCACGCCGGCTGAGATTGACGCGATGCCCCGCCCGTGCGACGCAGGGGCGGGGTCGCGCACACCCCGCAACAGGCCTTCCGGCCCAAGTCGCGCATCCTGACACCGTATTTGCGGAGGATGCCCTTTGGCCCGACATTTCACCGATCCCCACGACCTCGACGCCGTCCTGCACATGCCGGACGCGCCCGCGATCCTCGACCTGCGAACGCCCGAGGATGCCGCCGCCGATCCCACGCGTCTACCCGCCGCAAGGCGCCTGTCCCTCGCCGAGCTGGAGCGCGGCGCGGGGCCCGACGGCCCGGTGGTCGTCTATTGCCAGAAGGGCGGCAAGATCAGCCAGCTCGGGGCCGCGATGCTGCGCGCGCGGGGCGGGACCGCGACGGCGCTCAGCGGCGGGCACTTGGCTTGGTGCGCCGCGGGGCGGCCGGTCCAGGCACTGGAGGGGCCGGGGGCCGCCTGGGTCATGCCGCTCGCGCCGGATTGGCCGACGCTCTGCGCGCTCTGGGTGCTGCGGCGTCTCGTCGACCCAGACGTCCGGGTGCTGCCTGTCGCCGCGGATCAATGCGAGGCCGGCGCCGCGGTCTGGGGCGCCGAACGCCTGCCCGCCGATCTCGCAGGCGATGGCTGCGCGGGCCGACCTGATCCATCCCGCGCCCGCGCGCCTGGCCGCGACAGATGGCGCGACGATCCTGCGCGGGCGGCTCGCGCGGACCGGCGATGCGGGCCGGGCGCTCGATCTCGTCGACGACATGCTGGCAGGCGGCGCATGACGCCCGGCTGGGGACGGATGCTGCGCGTTTTCGGGCGGATCGGGATCGTCAGCTTCGGCGGCCCGGCCGCGCAGATCGCCGTGATGCACCGCGAGCTGGTCGAGCGCGAGCGCTGGCTGGACGAGGAGACCTTCCTGCGGGGCCTCGGCTTCTGCACCCTGCTTCCGGGCCCCGAGGCCATGCAGCTCGCCACCTTCGCGGGCTGGCGGCTGCGCGGGACGGCGGGCGGGCTTCTGGCCGGGGCGCTCTTCGTGCTGCCCGGCGCGGCGGTGATGATCGCGCTGGCGTCGGCCTATCTGGCCTTCGGCCGGCTGCCGGCGGTCGAGGCGGCCTTCCTCGGCATCAAGGCGGCGGCGCTCGCCATCGTCGCGGGCGCGCTCTGGAAGTTGCGCGCCAAGGCGCTGCGCGGCCCGCTTGCGCTGGGCGTGGCGGTGGCGGCCTTCGCGGCGCTCTTCCTGCTCGATGCACCCTTCTGGTCCGTGCTGGGCGCGGCGCTCCTTCTGGGCGCGGCCCGCCCCGAGGGCGTCGCGACGGTGGTCGACCCGTTTCCGTGGCGCAGGACGGTGGGGACGGTGACCCTGTGGCTGGCCATCTGGTGGCTGCCGCTCCTCTCCCTGCTGTGGCTGGCGCCCGGCTCGGTCCCGGCGCAGGCGGGGCTGTTCTTCTCCTGGCTGGCGACGGTCAGCTTCGGCGGCGCCTATGCCGTCCTCGCCGCGCTGGCGCAAACCGCGGTGGAGGGGCAGGGCTGGCTCACCGCCGAGCAGATGATCGACGGGCTGGGCCTGGCCGAGACGACGCCGGGCCCGCTAATCCTGGTGACGCTGTTCACCGGCTGGCTCGCCGGCGCGCAGGCGGGCGGAACCGGGCTCGCCTGGCTCACCGGCCTCGTCTCGCTGCATGCGACCTTCGCGCCCTGCTTCCTGTGGATCTTTGCGGGCGCCCCGCATCTGGAGCGGCTGACGGCCAATCCGCGCCTGCGCGGCGCGCTCGCGATGGTGTCGGCCGCGGTCGCGGGCGTGATCGCGAACCTGTCGGTCTGGTTCGCCGTCCACGTGCTGTTCCGCGAGGTGGCCGAGGGCCGCGGTCCGCCGCGCCCCGATCCGGCTTCGCTCGACCCGGCGGCGCTGGCGCTGGCGATCTTCGCCGGGCTCTGGCTCCTGGTCCTGCGGCGCGGGCTGTTCGAGACGCTCGGTCTCGCCGCGGCGGGGGGCCTCGGCCTGCACCTTCTGGGCTGACGGTCAGGCGCTGGCGCGGACCGCGCCGGCCACGTCGTCGACCACGCGGTCCAGAAGGGCGGGGTCCTCGCATTCCGCCATCACGCGGATCAAGGGCTCGGTCCCCGAGGGCCGGATCAGGAGCCGGCCCTTGCCCGACAGCGCCGCCTCGGCAGCGGAGATCGCCGTGCGCACCTCCGTCTTGTCGAGCGGGCGCGCGCCCATCTCGTATTTCACGTTCTCCAGCCGCTGCGGGACCGGCGTGAAGCTGTGCATCAGCTCGGCCGCCGGGCGACCCGTGCGGACCATCTCGGCGGCGAATTGCAGCCCGGCGATCAGCCCGTCGCCGGTCGTGGCGTAATCCGTCATGACGATATGGCCCGACTGCTCGCCGCCCAGGTTCCAGCCGCCTTGGCGCATCGCCTCGACCACGTAGCGGTCGCCGACCTTGGTGCGTTGCAGCGCGATGCCCTGCGCGGCGAGATGGCGCTCGAGCCCGAGATTGGACATCACCGTCGCCACCAGCGTCGCGCCGTTCAGCCGCCCCTCGGTGGCCCAGCGGCTGGCGAAAAGCGCCATCAGCTGGTCGCCGTCGGCCACGGTGCCGCTCGCGTCGAGGATCATCACGCGGTCCGCATCGCCATCGAGCGAGATGCCCAGATCCGCGCCATGCGCCACCACCGCCTCGGCGGCGGCCATCGTGTGGGTCGAGCCGCAGCCCTTGTTGATGTTACGGCCATTGGGATCGACGCCGATCGGGATCACCGTCGCGCCCAGTTCCGACAGCACCTCGGGCGCGGCGCGGTAGGCGGCCCCGTTGGCGCAGTCGACGACGATGCGCAGTCCCTCCAGCGACATGCCGGACGGGATCGTCGTCTTGGCGTACTCGACATAGCGCCCGCGCCCGTCCTCGATCCGCTTGGCGCGGCCGATATCGTCCGCGGGCACCGGCGCGACGCCGTCATGGACGAGCCGCTCGATCTCGGTTTCGGCCTCGTCGGACAGCTTGAAGCCGTCGGGTCCGAAGAACTTGATGCCGTTGTCTTCGGGCGGGTTGTGGCTGGCCGAGATCATCACGCCCAGATCGGCACGCATCGAACGGGCCAGCAGGCCCACGGCGGGCGTCGGCACCGGACCCAGCAGAAGCACGTTCATGCCCATCGAGGTCAGCCCGGCGGTCAGCGCGTTCTCCAGCATGTAGCCCGAGAGCCGCGTGTCCTTGCCGATCACCACCCGGTGCGCCGACGCGCCCTGGCCCTCGCGGCGGAAGAACTGTCCCGCCGCCGCGCCCAGCCTCAGCGCCGTCTCGGCGGTCATGTTTCCCTGGTTGGCGCGTCCGCGCACGCCATCGGTTCCGAAGAGTTTGCTCATGCCCGATTCCCTTCAACCGCCCGCCACAGCTTGAGGCCCTGCGCCACCTCCGCCACGTCGTGGACGCGGTGCAGCTGCACGCCTTGTGCCACAGCCGCGAGTGTCACCGCCAGCGTTCCGGGCATTCGCGCGTCGGCCTGCGCGGCGGCGCCGATCGATCCGATGAAGCGCTTGCGCGACGCGCCCAGCAGGATCGGCACGCCCAGCCCGTGAAACACGCCGATATCGCGCAGCAGCGCGAGGTTATGCGCCTCGGTCTTGCCGAAGCCGATCCCCGGATCGGCGATGATGCGGCTGCGCGCGATGCCCGCCGCCTCGGCCGCTGCGATGCGCTCGGACAGCGCGTCGTAGATATCCAAAACGGGGTCGTCGTAGCGCGGATCGTCCTGCATCGTCTCGGGCGGGCCGCCGGCATGCATCAGGCAGATCGGGGCGTCGGCCGCGGCGACCGTGGCGGCCATGTCGGGGTCGAAGCGCAGGGCGGAGACGTCGTTGACCAGCGCCGCGCCCGCGTCGAGCGCCGCGCGGGCCACGGCGCCCTTGCGGGTGTCGATGCTGACGCGGCGGTGGCCCAGCGCCGCGAGCACCGGGGCGACGCGGGCGATCTCCTCGGCCGCGGGCACCTCGGTCGCGCCGGGCCGCGTGCTTTCCCCGCCCACGTCCAGGATATCGGCCTCCGCCATCGTGGCGGCCCGGGCCAGCGCATCGGCGGGATCGAGATGGCGGCCGCCATCCGAGAAGCTGTCCGGCGTGACGTTCAGGATGCCCATGATCCGAGGGGCGTCGAAGGCGAGACCGGCGATGTCGGGACGCGGGGCGGTCAGCGCCGCGAGCTCGTCAGCGGTCAGCTCCGCGACCGGCAGGACCTCCCGCGCGCCGCCCCGCGACAGCGCCAGCACGCGGTCGAAGCGCAGCCAGCCGCCCGCGAGGCGCGGGCCGTCGGGCGCGGGCAGGGGGCGCAGGTAGCGCATCAGACCCGCGCGGGCGCGGCGGCCTCGCGCTCGGGGACCGGACCGCCCAGCCGCGCGCCGCCCGGCAGGACCAGCTCGACGGCGTGAAACTCGGCGGCGAACCAGCGGGCCAGCTCGGCCGGGTCGGCGCCCTCCGGCCCATGGGTCGAATCGAGCACGATCCGCGACGGGGCCCAGACGGCGAGCCCGCCGCGGCGCATAGACCAGTCGAGTTCGGTCCGGCTGTCCACAACGATGCAGCGCCGGTCGCGCGCGGCGAGAAGCCAGGCGGCCTGTTCCAGCGCCAGCAGGTCGATGCGGCGCTGCGCCATCGGATGCGCGGCATGGGGCGCGGGGTCGCGGGGCGTGGCGATCAGGACGGTGGGCGCGGGATCCCGGGCCAGCCGATCCAGCATCGCCGGCAGGTCGGGATCGTCGGGCGCGCCGGGGCCGAGCAGGATGACCCGCGGATGCGGCGCGTCGTCTTCGGCCAAACGTGGGGCCTGCGCCGCGCGGGACCGGACGATCTCGACCCCCAACACGTGGGGGCCGCGGTCGAGCTTCTCGATGCGCACGAAGACCCGCAGCGCGCGGTCGTGCAGAAGGACCCGCGCGGCCAGCCGTTCGGCCAGCGTCTCCAGCAGGTTGAGCCGTTCGGCGGCCAGTTCGTGGTCGATCGCGTCGATCAGCGTGTCGTAGCTGAGGATGCCGTCCACGTCGTCCTCGGCCACGGCCTCGGGATGGGGCACGACCTCGGCCACGATGTCGAACCGGATGCGCTGGGTGACGCCGCGCTCGGGCTGGAAAGCGCCGATCTCGACCTCGCGGACATGCTCGCGCAGCGAGATGCGGTCCAGGGGCTGCCCGCCGGCGCGGGCCCGGTCGAGCGGCGCGGCGAAGGCGAGGCGCAGCGCCTCCTGATCGGGGGCGTCGGCGGCGCGGGCGGGTCGGGTCGTCATGGGGCGCGTCCCCTTCGGTCTCGTCGCCTTCTCCAACCATGCGGGGGCGGGAAACGAAAGCCCCCGGACCGACGATCCGGGGGCTTTTCGCGGCGCTATCGTCCGATGCCGGGCGCCTCAGGCGCCGGGGATCTGGCGATAGAAGATGTGCTTGCCGACCTTCGCGGTGCGCGGATAGACGGCCGCCCAGCGAGGATTGACGTAATCGGCGTGGTAATGCGTGGCCTCGGCGGTCAGGGCGCGGGGCGCGCCGTCGATCAGCAGCCGGGCGATCTTGCCGGCGCGTTCCCAGGCGGCGGGCTCGGACACGGTCTCGGGCTGGCCGTCGCAGGTATAGCTGAACTGGCAGGCGTGGATCCGGCCGGTGCCCTGGTTGACGACCTTGCAGATCGAGGAGGGGTAGCGCGGGCTGTCCACGCGGTTGAGGATGACCTCGGCCACCGCCACCTGGCCGGCGACGGGCTCGCCGCGGGCCTCGAAATAGATCGCCTCGGTGAGGCAGCGCCATTGCTGGTTGCCGCTGGCGCGCGGCATCGCGTCGAGCGCGCCGCGGCCCATGGGCGGCGGGGCGTCTGCGGTCTTGGCGCCCAGCAGGGGCCGGGCGGTGCCGCCCAGCGCCCCGGCGCCGCGATCGTCGCCGGCCGCGGGGTCGAGGCTGGCGAGGCTGGCCCAGCCCCGGGTCGCGTCCATCGCGGTGTTCGTCTGATCCGTGTCGGCCGTACCCTGTGTGCCGACACACAACAGGAGCGCCACCGCGGCCATACGGGCCGCGTTGGGAACGATCTGCATCTGTACTCTTCCTATCGGTTCGGACCTCTCGGGCTGTACCCTTTTCCGGGTTATCGAGCCGTTGACGCCCCCTACGTTGTCCGCCGACGGACATGCCGCGAGTCGCCGAGAGGATCAATGCCGCAGCGCAGCAAAACCGACATGGTTAAGGCAAAAAAATGCTTGATTGTGCCGATTTTCGCCGAAGTCGTCTCAAAACGGCGCTATTTTGCCGGATCGGAGGCCAACAAGGTCGCCTGGGCCGCGGCAAGTTTCGCCACGGGGACCCGGAACGGCGAGCAGGAGACGTAATCGAATCCCGCCAGCCGGCAGAAGGCGATCGATTCCGGGTTGCCGCCATGCTCGCCGCAGAGCGAGATGGTGATGTCGGGGCGGACCTGCCGTCCCCGCGCCGCGCCGAGTAGCAGAAGCTCGCCCACCCCGTCCACATCCAATGTGCCGAACGGGTCCTCGGGATAGACGCCCTCGTTGACATAGGCCGACATGAAGCGGCCCGCGTCGTCGCGCGACAGGCCATAGGTCATCTGCGTCAGGTCGTTGGTCCCGAAGCTGAGGAAGGCCGAAGTCTCGGCGATCTCGCCCGCACGCAGCGCGGCTCGGGGCGTCTCGACCATCACGCCCAGCTTGAACTCGAAGGCGACGCCGGTCTCGTGGCGCACGGCGGCGGCAATGCCCTCGATCCGCCTGCGGACGAGCTCGACCTCGCGGCGCGCGGTGACGAGCGGGATCATGATCTCGGGGACGATCGGCGTGCCCTCGCTCTGGACCGTCGCAGTGGCCTCGAAGATGGCGCGGGCTTGCATTTCGTAGATCTCGGGCACCGCAATCCCCAGCCGGACGCCGCGCATGCCCAGCATCGGGTTGTATTCCTGCATCGCCGAGATGCGGCTCTTCACCTCGGAAAGCGGGCGGTCCAGCGCGGCGGCGAGCGCCCGTGTGCCCTCGCCCTCGCCGGGCAGGAATTCGTGCAGCGGCGGGTCGAGAAGGCGGATGCAGACCGGCAGCCCGTCCATCAGGCGGAACAGATCGGTGAAATCGGCCCGCTGCATCGGCAGCAGCCGCTCCAGCGCGGCGGCGCGGTCTTCGGGGCCTTCGGCGAAGATCATCTCGCGCATCACCGTCAGGCGCGCGGGGTCGAAGAACATGTGCTCGGTCCGGCACAGGCCGATGCCGTCGACGCCGAAGCCGCGCGCCAGCGTCGCGTCGGCGAGCGTGTCGGCATTGGCGCGCACGCCGATATCGCGGATCGCGTCAGACCAGGCCATCAGGTCGCGGAAGCTGTCGTCGAGCGCCGGCTCGCGCGTCGGGACCGTGCCGCGCATCACTTCGCCGGAGGAGCCGTCGATGGTGATCTCGTCGCCCTCGCGCAGGATCGCGCCGCCAGGGAGGGTGACGGTGCGCGCCCGGTCCGAGATGCGCAGACCGGTGGCCCCGGTCACGCAAGGCAGGCCCAGCCCCCGGGCGATCACGGCGGCGTGGCTGGTCGTGCCGCCCCGCTCGGTCAGGATCCCATCGGCGGCATGCATGCCGCGCACGTCGTCGGGCGTCGTTTCGCGGCGCACCAGGATGCAGGGCTCGTCGCGCGACAGGCTGGCCTGCGCGGCGGCCGGGTCGAAGACCAGCTTGCCCGAGGCGGCGCCGGGCGACGCGGCGACGCCGCTCGCGATGACGTCGCGCCGCGCATCGGGGTCAATCTGGCGATGCAGGAGCCGGGCAAGCGCGGCGGGGGCGATGCGGCTGACGGCCTCGGCACGCGGGATGATCCCGTCGCGCGCCAGCGCGGTGACGATGGCCACGTCGGCGCGGGCGTCGCGCGGACAGCGCACCGCGTCGAGCACCGCAAGCCGGCCCTGGTCGATGGTGAATTCGACCTGCATTTCCTCGCGCAGGCGGGTGCGGCAGCGGGCGCCCACCTCCAGAAGCTCGGCATAGACCTCGGGGAGCAGCTCCTCCAGCGAGGGGCCGCGCGGGTCGCGGGTCAGGAACATCGCCTTGTCGGGCTGGCGGATCGCGTCCCGGCCCATCGCCTGGCCCAGGTAGCGCCCGGTCACCTGCGGCGCGCCGGTCTGCGGATCGACGAATTGCACCACGCCCGAGCCCGACTGCCCCGGGCCCATGCCCTGCGCCATGCGCTGCACCACGAGGCCCAGCCCCGCATCGGCGGGCGCGCCCTGCGCCTGTCGCAAGAGGCGGGCGGAGGTTCCTTCCCAGGCGCGCGCCATCGCGCGCAGCACGGCGCCCAGCTGGGTCGCAATGTCTTGCGGGAAGGGCTCGTCCATCTCCTCCTCGAAGACGGTCCGGGCCTCCAGCGGCGTGGTGGCCGTGTCGAAGGGCGCCTCGTCAAGGCGCATCACTTCGATGGCGTAGGAGCGGATGAAGCGCAGGTAGAGCGCGTCGGCCACGCGGTCGCCCAGCGTGTTCGACAGCCACGCATGCGCCGCGTCGTTCATGCCGATATTGAGCACCGCGCCCGGCCCGCCCCAATCCGGCGTCTCCGACGAGCTGCGGACACTGAGAAGCCGCGGCTCGCCGTCGAAGATGCCGATCAGGGTGGACAGGTCGGGCAGCGCGCCCTCGGCGATCTCGCGCACGGTGTCAAAGGGCAGCGCCACGGTCTGCGGCACCGGCAGGTCCATCCGGACCAGGCGCTGCAGGCATTTCGCACGCTTTCCGTGCCGATCGCCGCGGATGTCGGCGGTCGGGGTGATCTCGGTGAAGCGGGGCGTGTCGAGCATGGGACACCGATTGATTATGCGCACGCAGCGTACGCTGCTGCAGCGCGGCAACAAGCGTGACCTAGGGTTACGCGGGCCGGCGCCAAGGGGAACCGTTTTCTGGGCCGACGCCCCCTGTGCCGCCCGCGCTGTTGCGCGCCGGCCAGATCGCGATCAGGCCGCGATGCGGCCCAGATCGCCCAGCTTCTCGCCGGTCCGCACGATCTGGCTGAGCAGGTTCAGGCGGTTGCGGCGGGTGATCGCGTTGTCGGAATTGACCTGCACGGCCTCGAAAAAGTCGTCGACCGGTCCGCGAAGGCCCGCGAGCGCGGCCATGGCGGCCGGGTAGTTCTCGGCCCCGAGGGCGGCGTCGATCTTCGGCTGCGCGGCTTCGATCGCGTCAAAGAGCGCGCGCTCCTCCTCGGTATCGGCCAGCTTGCGATCCGCGCCGTAGCTGTATTCGACGCCATCGGCCGCCTCGGCCTGCGTCAGGATATTGGCCGCGCGCTTCCAGCCCTGAAGCAGATTCGCGCCCGCGTCGGTCTTGAGCACCGCATCGAGCGCCCGCGCGCGCGCCACGAGATCGGTCAGGTCGTCGGTGCGGTCGCCCGTGAGGCAGGCGTCGATCACGTCGTGGCGGATGCCCTCGTCCCGCAGGTGGACCTTCAGGCGGTCGTGGAGGAAGGCGAGGAGAGGGTGCGCTGGAATTGGGATGCCACTCTCAATTTCCACGGTGCTGAGGATTTGAACGAGTGGATCGGAGAGTTCATCGATCTTCAGGCCAGTTTTTCGTTCGAAGCTGACCACGGCAGCCGCTTCGTCCTGCTCAGCACGTTCGGCGATTTGTTCCCAGATCGCCTGATCCGCGCAAGATAGGATTTTGTCGAGTGATAAAGATAGGGAATGCTCTAGCGTGAGACGGATCACCCCAAGCGCCGCGCGCCGCAGCGCGTAAGGATCCTTCGATCCCGTCGGCTTCTCGTCGATGGCCCAGAACCCCGCCAGCGTGTCCAGCTTGTCGGCCAGCGCCACGGCCACGCTGACCGGCTCCGACGGCACGGCGTCCGAAGGGCCCAGCGGCTTGTAATGCATCTCGCAGGCCTCGGGCACGCCGTCGTCATGGCCCGCGGCCTCGGCATAGTAGCGGCCCATGACGCCCTGCAGCTCCGGGAACTCGTAGACCATCTCGGAGGCCAGATCGGCCTTGCAGATGCGCGCCGCCTCGGCGGCGAGGTCGGGCTTGGCGCCGACACGCGGTGCGATCTCGCGGGCCAGCACCTCGATCCGCTTTACCCGCTCGGCCTGGCTGCCGAGCTTCGCGTGGAAGGTCACCTTGTCGAGCGGCGCGGCCATGCCTTCCAGCCCCCGCTCGCGGACCACGGCGAGGTCGTTCTCCCAGAAGAACTTGGCATCCGCCAGCCGCGCGGAGAGCACCCGGGAATTGCCCTGCAGGATCGTCGCGCCGTCATCGGCCGTCTCGCGATTGGCCACCGTGACGAAGCGGGTGATCCGGCCGGCCTTGTCGCGGACCGAGAAGAACTTCTGGTGCTCCTTCATCGAGGTCTGCAGCACTTCGGGCGGCAGCTCCAGGAAATCGGCGCCGATCTCGCCCATCAGGACAACGGGCCATTCGACCAGCCCCGCGACCTCGGCCAGAAGGCCGCTGTCCTCGACCACCTCCAGCCCGGCGGCGAAGGCCATGTTGGTCGCGTCGTGCCAGATCGCGTCGGCGCGTTCCTCCGACGACAGGATCACCTTGGCGCGCTTCAGCTTGGCCTCGTAATCGTCGAAGCCGGTCACGCGGAAGGGTTCGGGGGCCATGAAGCGGTGGCCCTCGGTCACGTCGCCGGCCACGATCCCGTCGACGTCCAGCGGCACGATCTCGGCCCCGTCCTCGCGGCTGAGGATGCACAGGATCCGGCGCAGCGGGCGCACCCAGCGCAGGCTGCCCGCCCCCCAGCGCATCGATTTGGGCCAGGGGAAGTCGCGGATCACCCGCTCCAACACCTCGGCCACGATGGTCTGCGCGGGCCGGCCTTCGTGGGTGATGCGGGCCATGTAAACCTGGCCCTTCTTCTCCGCGACCACGGTCAGATCCTCGCGGGCGAGGCCGGTGGAGCGCAGGAAGCCTTCGATCGCCTTGTCGGGCGCGCCGACCTTGGGGCCGCGACGCTCCTCGGTGGTCGTGGGGCTCTCGTCGGTCAGGCCCTGCACCGAAAGCGCGAGCCGCCGGGGCGTGCAATGCGCCACCGCGCCCGCATAGGTCAGCCCGGCCTCGACCAGCCCGTCGGTCATCAGCCGCTTCAGGTCTTCGGCCGCACGGCGCTGCATGCGGGCGGGGATCTCCTCCGAGAAGAGCTCGATCAGCAGGTCGGACATGTCAGAGGCTTCCCTCGATCAGCGGCGTGAAACTCGCGCGATCCGGGCAGGTATCGCCGGTGACGGTGCCGTCATAGGACTTCTCGCCGCAATCGTTCAGTTCGTGCCAGGCCCAGCCGCGCCCGTCCGCCGTCAGGGCGACGATACGGTCCACCCCGAAGGCCGCGTTCGGATAGGCGGTGAAGGCCCGCGCCTCGCCCGTGGCCAGCATTTCGCCCAGATAGGCCGCGTCGTAGCAGTCGAACCAGCCCGGCGCGATCGTCGGCGCGGCCTCGGGGCGCGGCTCGACCGTGATCTCGCGGCCCAGCGCCTCGAGCGCGAGCTGGTGCTGGAAGCAGGCCCGGAAGCCGAGCGGCGAGGAGATCGAGGAGATCGCCTCCACATCCGTCGCCGGAAGCGTGGTCAGCCCGCCCTCCGGCCCGGCCAGCGTCAGCGTCACGGGGCCGTCCACGCGGTCGTAATAGCCGCGCGTCTGCGCGTACCAGAGACCGGCCCCCGCCGCGAAGGCGGAGAGAACGATCAGGATGACGGCGAACTTGCCCAACTGGCGGATCTCCAATGCGGTGGTTTCGGTCGCGGCGGGCCTACACCGCGGGTCGGAGCGGGGCAAGCGACCGGGGGAGGAGGGCCTTTGCGGCGGGACCGGGGACAGGTCTGGGACCGCGGCGGCGCCGCGCTCAGACCCAGTCGAGATTGATCCGCCTTGCGGGGATCGCCGCGCATTTCTCGTCGAGTGCGGCGTAGCGGTCCTTCATCGCCGGGAAGCGCTGGGGATGCGTCTCGACGACCATCGCGCCGATCTTGTCGATGGTGCCGCGCGCAAACAGCCGTTCGAGGACCGCCACCTCTCCGCCCTCGATATCCATCTTCACGAAGGCCACGCCGCCACGCGCCTCGATCCATTCGGCGAGGTCGATCTGCCGCACCCGCGTGTCGGCGACCGCCTCGGAGACGTATTTCTTGCCCGGCGTCACCGTCGAGCTGAGCGAGTTCTTCTCGGGGTCGCCGTCGAAATCGGCGGTGCGGAAGATCGTGACCTCGTCGTCGCTGTCGCCGACGGCGGCGTTGATGCAGGTGACGTTGTCCAGGTCCGCGGTCCGGCGCTGCAGCTCCGCGAAGGTCCAGGGATCGGGCTCGAAGGCCACGACATCGGCGCCCGACGCCGCGATGCGCCGGGTCACGTCGCCCACATTGGCCCCGCAATCGACCGCCAGCATCCCGGGGCGCAGCGTCGCGATGATGCCGTCGAGGAAGCCCTGCGCCCGCTCGATCCGCGACATCCGGGTCATGCGCTTCTGAAGCCGCTGGATCCGCGCGTCCTTGCGCGCCAGAAGTGCCGCCAGTTCCTCGCTCATGACGCCGCGCTCGCTGTCCTGGCCGCCTGCGGCTGCCAGCCGCCCGCGCGGGTCTGCAGGAAGGCGTCGGCGCAGGCCTTCGCCAGCGTGCGGACCCGGCCGATATAGGCCTGCCGCTCGGTCACCGAGATCACGCCGCGCGCGTCGAGCAGGTTGAAGATATGGCTGGCCTTGATGCACTGATCGTAGGCGGGGTGCGCCATGACGATCCGCTTGCCCGAACGGGGATCGTCGGCTTCATGCGACAGGATCGCGCGGCACTCGGCCTCCGCCTCCTCGAAATGCCGCAGCAGGACGGCGGTGTCGGCGGTGTCGAAGTTGAAGCGCGCGTATTCCTCCTCGGTCTGACGGAACACGTCGCCATAGGTGAGCGGGATCGGCGCGTCGGGGGCGTTGAAGGGCATGTCCATGACGTGATCGACGCCCAGCACGTACATCGCCAGCCGCTCCAGCCCGTAGGTCAGCTCGCCCGACACGGGATGGCAGTCATGGCCGCCGACCTGCTGGAAATAGGTGAACTGGCTGACCTCCATCCCGTCGCACCAGACCTCCCAGCCCAGGCCCCAGGCGCCCAGGGTCGGGCTTTCCCAATCGTCCTCGACGAAGCGGATGTCATGAAGCGCCATGTCGATCCCGATCGCCTCCAGCGAGCCCAGATAGAGCTCCTGCAGGTCGGGCGGGCTGGGTTTGATGAGGACCTGGTACTGGTAGTAATGCTGCAGCCGGTTCGGGTTCTCGCCGTAGCGCCCGTCGGTCGGCCGGCGCGAGGGCTGGACATAGGCGGCCGTCCACGGGTTCGGACCCAGCGCTCGCAGCGTGGTCGCGGGATGGAAGGTCCCGGCGCCCACCTCCATGTCGTAGGGCTGCAGGACGGCGCAGCCCTGGGCCGCCCAGTAGTCTTGCAGGCGCAGGATGATTTCCTGGAAGGAACGGGGGGCGGTCGGCATCGGGGAACACCTTGGGATTTCGCGTCGAAACCGCGTCTAGTGGGCAACACCCGGACGGTCAACGCGGCCGGATCTGCGGCGGTCCCGCTTCCCCTTCCTGACCTGATCGTGAAGACATGACGCCGTGTGCGGGTGCGAGGATGTGTGATGCGGACGATTCTGTTTTCCCTGGCCATTCTCAGCCTGCTGCTGCCGGGTCCGGTGCGCGCGCAGGATCCCGTCTTCGTCCAGATCGAGGCGCATCCCTCGCTGCGCGAGGCGCAGGAGCGGGCCCGGGCCTATGGCGGCATCCTGCAGGCCGTGAACGGCTTTTCGCTGGGCGGCGGCTGGTACGGGATCGCGCTGGGTCCGTTCGACGAGGCGCAGGCGGAGGCCACGCTGCTGGGGCTGCGCCGCGAGGGGCTGATCCCGCGCGACAGCTTCATCAATCGCGGCGACGGCTACCGCGACCGATTCTGGCCGCTGGGCGCCGGCGCGGTGGCGGGCGCGCGCACACGGCCCCCCGAGACCGGGGTCGGAACCGCGGACGGCCCCGGGATCGTCGCGCTGGCCCCCGTCGCGCCGCCCGACGAGACGGTGCGCCAGGCCCGGCAGTCCGAGGCGCTGCTCGACCGCGAGGCCAAGCGCGAGCTGCAGCGGGCGCTGCAGTGGTTCGGCTTCTATTCCGCCGGGATCGACGGCAGCTTCGGGCGCGGCACGCGCAATTCCATGGCCGCCTGGCAGGTCGAGAATGGGATTGAGGCGACCGGCGTGCTGACCACCCGACAGCGCGCGACGCTGCTGGAGCAATATGCCGAGGCGCAGGCCGCGCTGGGCCTGGCCGAGATCACCGTGACCGAGGCCGGGCTGCGGCTGACCGCGCCGATGGGGCTCGTGCGCTTCGACCGCGTCGAGGCGCCCTTCGTCCATTACGCGCCCGAGGGCGAGAGCGGCGTGCGCATGTCGCTGATCTCGCAGCCGGGCGACCGCGCCGCGCTGGGCGGGCTCTACGAGATCCTGCAGACGCTCGACATCGTGCCGCCGCAGGGCGCGCGCGAAAAGGCGCCGGACAGCTTCTCGATCCAGGGCCTGGCACCCGACCGCACCACGCAGGTCTTCGCCCGACTGCAGGACGGCCATATCATCGGCTATCTCCTGAGCTGGCCCGCCACGCAGGACGACCTGGCCGCGCGGGCGCTGCCCGAGATGGAGCGCACGCTGACCTCGGTCGGCGCGCCGCTGCCCGCGGATGCGGGCTTCGACCCCGAGGCGCAGAGCTTCGACATGGTCTCGGGCCTCGAGGTGCGGCGCCCGCTGCGCTCGGCCTCGGGGTTCTTCGTCGACCGCGCCGGCGCCGTCGTGACCGCCGCCGAAACCGTGGCCGGCTGTGGCCGCATCACGCTCGACCGGCTGCATGAGGCGGAGCTCGTGCTGGTGCAGGATGGCGTGGCCGTCCTGCGGCCCGCGGGCGCGCTCGCCCCGGTCGAGGTGGCGTCGCTGGCCCCGGTCGAGGCGCGGCTGCGCTCGCCCGTCTCGGTCGGCGGGTTTCCCTATGGCGGCGTGCTGGGCGCGGCCACGCTGAGCTTCGGGACGCTGGAGGACGTGCGCGGCCTCGATGGATCGGACGCGACGCTGCGCCTCTCGCTCGCCGCAAAGGACGGCGATGCGGGCGGGCCGGTCCTCGATGGTGCGGGCCGCGTCGCGGGCATGCTGCTGCCGGGTCCGTCGGATGACGGCCGGGCGCTGCCGGAGGACGTGGCCTTCGCGGTCAAGGCGCGCAAGCTGCTCGACGTGCTGGGCGCGGCGCAGGTGCAACCCGCGACCTCCGACGAGGCCGGGCCGATCGCGCCCGAGGACCTGACCCTCCGCGCCCGCGGGATGACGGTTCTGGTCAGCTGCTGGGACTGACGCTCAGGCGCGCCAGAACCGCGCGGTGAAGAGCACGTAGACGGCCATCAGCTCCAGCCGTCCGATCAGCATCGCCGCCGAGAGCAGCCATTTCGCCGTGTCGTTGAGCGAGGCGAAGTTGCCCGATGGCCCGATCCGGTCGCCGAGGCCCGGCCCGACATTGGCCACTGCCGTGGCCGCGCCCGAGATCGCGGTGACGAAATCGAGCCCGGTCATCGCCAGCGCCACGGCGAAGACGCCCAGCGTCACAACGAAGAGCACGAAGAACGCCATCACCGAGGAAAGCACGTCGTCGCTGACGGTGCGCCCGTCATAGCGTGCGCGGAACATCCCGTGGGGCGAGTGGATCCGCCGGATCTGCGCTTTGATCGCCGCGAGCAGGATCTGGTAGCGGAACACCTTGACCGAGCAGGAGGTCGAGCCGGCGCAGCCGCCGATCAGGCCCACGAAGAAGAAGATCGCGATCAGGAACCCGCCCCATCGCATGTAATCCGCGCTGGCATAGCCGGTGCCCGTCATGATCGAAGTCAGGTTGAACAGCGCCTCGCGCAGCGCCCGCTCGAACCCGTGCGAGGAGGAGGCGACCAGAACGCTCACCGCGATCACGACCAGCACCGCCACGGTCGCCAGGAACGCCCGGACCTGGCTGTCGCGCCAGAGCGCCTCGATATTGCCGCCCAGCGCCTGGATGTAGAGGACGAAGGGCAGGGCGGAGGCCAGCATGAAGACCGTCGCGATATATTCATGCGCGCCCTTGAAGGTCGCGAAGCTGGCGTCGTAATTCGCGAAACCGCCGGTCGAGACGGTGGTCATCGAATGCGCGATGGCGTCGAAGGGCTCCATCCCCGCGGCCGCGTAGCACAGCGCGCAGGCCACCGTGATCGCGATGTAGATCACCGAGATGGTGGACGAGATCTCGGCCGCGCGGGGTAGCACCTTGCCCATCGTGTCGAAGGCTTCGGAGCGGAAGATCTGCATCCCGCCGACCCGCAGCTCGGGCAGGAAGACCATCGCCATGACGATCACGCCGATCCCACCGAACCATTGCAGGAGCGCCCGCCACAGCAAAAGCCCCGCGGGCAGGTCGTCGAGGCCCACCAGCACGGTCGATCCCGTCGTGGTCAGGCCCGACATGGCCTCGAAGAAGGCGTCGGTGTAGTCGCTGTCGGTCGCGCCGAAGACGAAGGGCAGCGCCGCGAAGACCGGCAGCATGAGCCAGACGCCGGTGGTCAGCAGGAAGGTCTGCTGCAGGCTCAGGCGTTCGCGGACCGCATTGGCACAGCTCAGCGCGAGCGACAGGCCCACCAGCCCGGTGATGATCATCGACTCGGCGAAGCTGGCCCAATGGCCGTTGCCCTGCCACCAGTCGGCCGCCATCGGCACGGCCATCGCCGCCGCGAGGATCAGGAGCAGCAGGCCGATCACGTATCCGACGGGGCGCGGGTCGAGCATTGGCGAAGCTGTCCTGTCGGGCGCGCGGGCTGTCAAGCGCGGCGTCGCGGCATCGCCGCCCGGGCCCGGCCGCGCCACTGGCTGACGGCCAGCCCGCAGGCAATCAGCGCCAGCGCCACGAAGAAGCGGCCCGGCAGCTGTTCGTTTAGGATGGCGACGCCGAAGATCACCGACCAGACCGGCACCTGAAAGTTGACCAGCGTCATGAAGCTGGGCCCGGCGGAGCGGATGACCTGCACCCGCAGAAGCGCCGCGAGCGCCGTGGGCACCAGGCCCAGCGCCACGATTGCGGCCATGACGCCCGGCGCGGCGGGGCCGGGGACGCCCTCGGTCGCCAGCATGATGGGCAGCAGCAGCACCGCGCCCACAACCAGCGTGCCGGCGCTCAGCCACAGCCCGTCGATGGGCGGGCAGCGGCGCGTCAGGATCGAGCCGGCCGCGTAGCAGACCGGCGCCGCGATGCAGGCGAGCCGGCCCAGCGCCGCGAGATCGCCGCCCGCGGCCGCGAAGATGCCCGGGCCCAGCAGCGTCAGCGCGCCCAAGAGGCCCAGACCGAACCCGCCCGCCTTGCGCAGCGTCAGCCGGTCGCCCGGCACGAAGACATGCGCCAGCGGCAGCACGAAGAGCGGCAGCACCGCCATGCAGAGCCCCGCGAAGGCCGAGGGTACGTGCTGCTGTCCCCAGCTGAGCAGCAGAAACGGCAGCGCCGCGGTCAGCACGCCGAGGAGCACGACGAAGAGCGCCAGCAGCTTCGAGGGACGCGGCAGCGGGCGGCCCGAGGCCATGGCGACCGCGAGCAGGGCGACGGCCCCCAGCGTCGTGCGCGCGGCGGCGACGGTCACCGGGCCGTAGCCGCGCAGCGCGATCGACACGACCATGAAGGTGCCGCCCCAGATCAGGCCGAGCGCGATGACCGAGGCCCAGTTGGCCAGCGTGGGGTGCGAGACGGGCGTGTCGGTGGTCTGTGCCATTCGCGGGCATCTAGCGCGCCGGGGCTGTCCCGGACAGGGCAGGCGGACGGGGCAGGCTGACAGGGGCTGCGGTCAGGCGGGCCGCGCGGCGGCCTCGACGCTCAGGACCGTGGGCAGGTGGCGGGCGATCTCGGTCCAGCTGTCGCCCTCGTCGCGGCTGGCGAAGATCGAGCCGGAATTGGTGCCGAAATAGATCCCGGCCGGGTCGTGGGCATCCCCCGCCATCGCCTGGCGCAGGACCGTGAAATAGCAATGCGCCTGCGGCAGCCCCGCGCGGCAGGCCTGCCAGCTTCGCCCGCCGTCCCGAGTGCGCCAGACCGCCGCCGCCGCGTCGGGCGGATAGCGCCCGGCGCTGTCCCCGTTGAGCGGCAGCGTCCAGGCGGTGTCGGGGTCGCGGGGATGCACCCGGATCGGGAAGCCGAAGGTCGAGGGCAGGCCCGCGCCCGCATCCTCCCAACTGCGCCCGCCATCGCGCGATCGCCAGACACCGTGGTGATTCTGCTGCCAGAGCACGTCCGCAACGCCCGCCGCCCGCATCATGTTGTGAACGCACAAGCCCGTCTCGCCGTCGCGGGGCGCGGCCGGATGCGTATGAACGCCGCAGGCTTCGGCATTGGCCAGCCGGTTGCGCCGCTCCCAGGTCACGCCGCCATCCTCGGTCGCGAAGACACCGGCGGCCGAGATCGCCACCCAGAGCTTCGACGCTTCCCCGGGGTGGGGCACGATCGTGTGCAGCGTCAGCCCCGCCGCACCCGGCGCCCAGTCGGCGCGCGAGGGATGGTCCGTCAGCGCCTCGACCCGGGCCCAGCTGGCCCCGCCGTCGTCGGAGCGCAGAAGCGTCGCCGGTTTCGCCCCGGCCCAGAGCGTGCCGTCGGCGTGGCTCAGCGCCCAGATCTGCTCGAACGCCTCGTCGAAGGGCGCGTCCCACGGCGTCCAGCCGATCATCTCCGCGAAGGCCGGATCGTTCGCCGCCCAGCCGTCCCGCTGGCCCCGGGTCAGGCGCGTCACCGTCCAGGTCCGGCCATCGTCGTCGCTGCGCCAGACGCCCGCGCCCTCCCATTCGCCGCCGCCGCCGGCCCAGATGGTTCCGGTGGCGGGGTCGGCGGCCATGTGGTTGATGGGCCAGCCTTCGCAATGCGGACCCGTCAGGCGCCAATCCGCGCGAGCCGGGTCGGAGGCCAGCAGAAACGCCCCCTTGGTCGTGCCGATCATCAAGACGATGCCCGCTTGCATGGCGCAGCCCTCCGATCCGTGCCTGCAGATTAGCACGTTCTGGGCTGTCGCGCGCCCATGTGGGCCCCGTGGGGCCCGGCCGCTTCACGCGCGGTCCGACGCTGCGTAAACTTCCGGTTCTGTCACGACACACCAGGGAGACCGACGACCATGGAAGTTTTTCTCGCGCTCATCGCCTTCGCCATCCTTCTCGCCGTGCCGCTCTACGGGCTCTGGCACCAGGAGCAGGTCCACAAGGATCGCGACTGACGCGGCGGCGCCGGGACGGCGGCGCCGCCGTCCCGGGCGCTACCAGGCGGTCGGCGCGCCGCCCGTCGGGGCAGGGGGCGCCGGCCCCTCATGCACCGCGCGGCTGTCGAGCGGGCACTGAGCGCGGTCTGTCATGCCGTAATCCCGCGCAACGTCGGCCACGCGCAGCCGGTAATCGGCCAGCACGCCCGCCCGGCCCGCCGCCTGCGTCGCGCGGTGCTCGGGCCGCGCGCGCCAGGCGCGGACCGCCGCCTCGTCCTCGAAGAACGACAGCGATAGCAGCCACGCCGGATCGGCGAGCGAGCGGAATCGCTCGACCGAGATGAAGCCCGGATGCGCGTCCAGAAGCGGCGCCAGGCGCGCGGCGTGGTCCAGATATGCGTCTTCCGCGCCGGGCGTGACCTCGAAAATGACGGCGATCATCGGTCCACCCTCCGCAGCCAGGTCCGCTCCTCGCGCCGGATGAAGCGACGGGCCTGCGCGAAGGCGTAGTTCTCGCGCCCGAGCGGGTCCGCGGCCAGCCGGGCACGATAGGCCTCGTAGCTCGCGAGGTCGGGGATGTCGTAGATGCCGTAGGCCGTGCTGGCCGAGCCCTCATGCGGCGCGAAATAACCGGTGAGCGCGGCGCCGCAGCGCGGGATCGCCTTGCCCCAGTTGCGCGCATAGGTCGCGAAATCCTCTCGGGCGGTCGGCTCGATGTCGTAGCGGATGATGCAGGTCAGCATGTCGGGGTCTCCTTTCGGGGCCGACCCTAGGCCCTCGACAGGCCGGGATGCTTCGATCAGGATCGAACCATGCGGGATGGACCCGATATCGCCGCGATCGCCGCGCTGATCGGCGATCCGACGCGGGCGGCGATGCTGTCGGCGCTGATGGACGGGCGGGCGCTGACGGCGGGCGAGTTGGCCACCGAGGCGGGCGTGACGCCGCAGACCGCCAGTTCGCACATCGCCAAGCTTGAGGCGGGCGGAATGCTGGCGCGCATCAAGCAGGGGCGGCACGCCTATCTCCGTCTCGCGGGGCCCGACGTGGCAACGATTCTCGAGGGGCTGATGCGCTTCTCGGCGCGGCGCGCGCCGCCGCGGACGCGGCCCGGGCCGAAGGACGCGGCGCTGCGTGAGGCGCGGGTCTGCTACAACCACCTGGCCGGGCGGCGCGGCGTCCAGCTCTACCGCAGTCTCGTCGCGGCCGGCGCGCTCTCCGAGGGGCCGGTGGCGACGGCGCGGATGGCCGCCGCGCTCGCGCCGCTGGGCCTCGACCCCGGCACCGTGCCGGGCCGCAGCCCGCTCTGCCGCGACTGCCTCGACTGGTCGGAGCGGCGCCATCACCTCGCCGGACGGCTGGGCCGCGCGATCTTCGCGCGGATGGAGGAGATCGGCTGGCTGCGTCGCGATGCCGGCAGCCGCGCGGTCCTGCTGACGCCGCCGGGCCGCATGGCTTTCGACCGCGCCTTTCCCGTGCCCGTCCGGGCGAACGGCTGAACGCGAACGGGCCGCCCCGAGGGACGGCCCGCGATCGGTCTTCCGGCTGGCTCAGTTGCGCGCCTTGTCGACCATCTTGCCTTCGGAGATCCACGGCATCATCTCGCGCAGCTTCTCGCCGACCTGCTCGATCTGGTGCTCGTCGTTCAGCCGCCGCGTGCCCTTGAAGAAGGGCTGGCCCACGGCGTTCTCCTGCATGAAATCGCGCACGAACTTGCCGGTCTGGATGTCGGTCAGGATGGCCTTCATCCGCGCCTTGGTCTCGTCATAGGGCAGGACCCGCGGACCCGACACGTATTCGCCGTACTCGGCCGTGTTCGAGATCGAGTAGTTCATGTTCGCGATGCCGCCCTCGTAGATCAGGTCCACGATCAGCTTCACCTCGTGCAGGCACTCGAAATAGGCCATCTCGGGGGCGTAGCCCGCCTCGACCAGCGTCTCGAAGCCCATGCGGATCAGCTCGACCAGGCCGCCGCAGAGAACCGCCTGCTCGCCGAAGAGGTCGGTTTCGCATTCCTCGCGGAAATTGGTCTCGATGATGCCCGAGCGGCCGCCGCCGATGGCCGAGCAGTAGCTCAGGCCGATCTCGAGTGCGCGGCCCGAGGCGTCCTTGTCGACGGCCACGAGGCAGGGCACGCCGCCGCCCTTCTGGTACTCACCGCGCACGGTGTGGCCGGGGCCCTTGGGCGCCATCATGATGACGTCGATGCCCGGCTTGGGCTCGATCAGGCCGAAATGCACATTCAGGCCGTGGGCGAAGGCAATGGCCGCGCCCTCGCGGATGTTGTCGTGCACGTATTTGCGGTAGGTCTCGGCCTGCAATTCGTCGGGCATGGTGAACATGATCAGGTCGGCCCAGGCCGCAGCCTCGGCGATGCCCATGACCTTCAGGCCCTCGCCCTCGGCCTTGGCGGCGGAAGGCGAACCCTCGCGCAGCGCGACGGCCAGGTTCTTGGCGCCCGAATCGCGCAGGTTCAGCGCATGGGCATGCCCCTGCGAGCCGTAGCCCAGGATGGCGACCTTCATGTCCTTGATCAGGTTCACGTCGCAGTCGCGGTCGTAGTAAACGCGCATCGGTTGTCTCTCCTCCGGATCGCTTGATGGCGGCATGGATAGGATCGGGGCGGCTCGAAGGCGAGAAGCGGAATGGCTAGATCGCCCGTGCGTTTGGAGATATCCATTCGCAAACGTCCTGAGGATCGGAGAAATCATGCTCGACGCGCTGGATCGCCGCCTGCTGCGCCTGTGGCAGGCCGAGCCCGAGATGTCCGCGGCCGAGCTGGCCGCCGGGCTCGATCTGCCCGCGCCCCGCGTCGCGCGGCGGATCGAGCGTCTGCGCGAGGCCGGCATCGTGCGCGGCGTGCACGGCGTGATCGACTGGCGCGCGCTGGGCTATGCGGTCGAGGTCAGCCTGCGCATCCAGCTCGACAAGACGGCGCCGCGGGCCTTCGACGCCTTCCAGGAGGCGGCGCGCCGCGTGCCCGAGGTGACGGCGATGCAGACCTTCCTGGGCCGCGTCGACATCCGCCTGACCGCCATCGCCCGCGACATGGCCCATTGGCAGGCGCTCTATCGCGACCGGATCCTGACCCTGCCGCATATCGCCGAGATCGAGGCGCTGATGCAGGTGGCGACGGTCAAGACCGATCAGGTGCTGCCGCTGTGAGGGGCGCGGTCCCCCGGAGGCATTTCGCCCCCGCGCGCGCGAGCCGCCGGCGGAGTTCTTTCCGGCCAGAGGAAGGCGGACCCCGATGATCGACGACACCGACCGGGCGATCCTGCGCGTGGTGCAGGCCAATGCATCGCTCTCGGCGGGGGCCGTCGGGCGCGCCGTGGGCCTGTCGCAGCCGGCCGCCTGGCGGCGGATGCGGCGGCTGCGCGAGGCGGGCATCCTCGCGGGGCGCGAACTGGCGCTCGACCTCGAGAAGCTGGGGTTCGGGGTCACGGTGTTCCTGGGCGTGAAGCTGGCCGCGAAAGGCCGCGTCAGCCTGGAGGATTTCGAGCGCGCCGTCGCCGCCATCCCCGAGGTGCGCCGCGTCGATCACGTCCTGGGCCGTTTCGACTACCGCCTGCGGGTCACCGCGCGCGACCTGCCGGATTTCGAGCGCGTCCTGCGCCGCCGCATCATGGCGCTGCCCGGCATGGGCGAGATCGAGGCCAATGTCCTCCTGAGCGAGGAGCGTCTGCCGGGGCCGCTGTGACGATTTGTATGCTGAGATAGGCTTTGCCCTGCCCGCGGCGGCGTGAGAAACAGCCGGCAACGGAGGATACACGATGGCACTGCTCGACACCGTCGACCCGAACGGGCTCGAAGAATTCTCGGTCGTCTTCACCGACCGCTCGCTCAACTCGATGAGCGCCGCCTTCCAGCAGGTGATGCGCGATCTCGATGCCGGCCTGAAGGAGGTCTACGGCGCGGACCATGTCGCGATCGTCCCGGGCGGCGGCACCTTCGGGATGGAGGCCGTGGCCCGCCAGCTGGGGCAGGGCGCCAAGGCCCTCGTCGTGCGCAACGGCTGGTTCAGCTACCGCTGGTCGCAGATCATGGAGGCGGGCGCCTTCACCGGCGGCGTCGAGGTCATCAAGGCCCGGCAGACCGGCAACGATACCCGCTCGCCCTTCGCGCCGCCCCCGATCGCGGAGGTGACGGCCCGAATCCGCGCGGCCAAACCGGACGTCGTCTTCGCCCCGCATGTCGAGACCTCGGCCGGGGTGATCCTGCCCGACTCCTACGTCGCGGCGCTGGCGGAGGCGGCCCACGAGGTGGGCGCGCTGATGGTGCTGGACTGCATCGCCAGCGGCTGCGCCTGGGTCGACATGAAGGCCACCGGCGTGGATGTGCTGATCTCGGCCCCGCAGAAGGGCTGGAGCGCGCAGCCCTGCGCCGGGCTCGTGATGCTGTCGGATCGCGCGCGCCAGCGGGTGGAGGCCACGCAGTCGGACAGCTTCGCCATCGACCTGAAGAAATGGCTGCAGATCATGGATGCCTACCTCGCGGGCGGCCACGCCTATCACGCGACCATGCCCACCGACGCGCTGCGCGCCTTCCGCGACACGCTCAACGAGACGCGCGACTACGGCTTCGGCAAGCTGAAGGACGCGCAATGGGAGCTTGGGGACAAGGTCCGCGCCATGCTGGCGGCCAAGGGCATCCGTTCGGTCGCGGCCGAAGGCTACGGCGCGCCGGGTGTGGTGGTGAGCTATGCGCCCTCGGACGAGGTGAAGACCGGGAAGGCCTTCGCGCAGCTCGGCATGCAGATCGCGGCGGGCGTGCCGCTGCAATGCGACGAGCCGGCGGATTTTGCGACCTTCCGGATCGGTCTCTTCGGGCTGGACAAGCTGATGGATGTCGACGCCACCGTGGCCCGGCTGCGCGGTGTCGTGGACCAGGTCTTCCCGGACTGACGGGCGCGCCCGGCTCAGGCCGGGCGGGCCGAGCCCATTCCGAGCTTCATCAGCGTCTTGCGCACCGGCCCCAGGTCGTGAAGCGCGCCGACGCCCCAGGCGCGCGCCGCCTGTACCGGGCTCGCGCCCGCGATGGAGGTGCGGTTGAGCAGGTCGATCCCGGCCATCCGCGCCGCGACCTCGGGGTAGCGGCGGCGCTGGTACCGGTCGAGCACGCGCGCGCTCCCCGGATCCGTCCCCGCCGCGAGGTCGCGCAGCGTGGCGATATCGGCGAGCGAGGTGTTTAGACCCTGCGCGCCGATGGGCGGCATGGCATGGGCGGCCTCGGCGGCCAGCGCCACGCGGCGCGCAGTCATCCGGTGGGCCAGCCGCGACAGGATCGGCCAGGCCGCCCGCGGCGAGACGAGCCGCAGTTCGCCCATGACCCCGGCGGCGCGTTCGTTCGCCTCGGCCGCGAAGATGTCTTCGGGCAGCTCCATCCGCCGCGCCTGCTCGGCCGCGCGGTCCATCCAGACCACGGCCGAGCGATGCGCCCCGTCGCGATCCGCGAGCGGCACCAGCGTGAAGGGGCCGCCCGCGCGGTGGATCTCGGTCGAGACGTCGCCATGCGGGGCATCATGGGCGACGGCGAAGACGATGGCGGTCTGCCCGTAATCCACCGTCCGCGCGCCAATGCCCGCCATGGCGCGCACGGGGCTGTGCTTGCCGTCGCAGGCGAGGACGAGCCGGGCCGCGATCCGCGAGCCGTCCGACAGCGTCACCCGCGCCTCGGTCTCGCGCGTGAAGAGCCGGTCGACCGACTGTCCGAAACGCGTGTCTATGCCCAGCGCCTCGACGCGGGCCAGGAGTTCGCGCCGCAGAAGCCAGTTCTGGAAATTCCAGCCGAAGGGTGCGTCGGAGATGTCCATCGCGTCGAAATCGCGCGTGACATGCGGGCGGCGCGACGCGTCCACGATGCGCATCGTCCAAAGCTCGGAGCCGTGCGGCGCCAGCGCCTCCCAGACGCCCGCGCGGTCGAGCAGGTCGCGCGCCGGTTGGAGCAGGGCCGTCGTGCGCAAATCGGCGCCGGGCGCATCCTCGCCCGTCACCGGCGGCGCCGGGTCGACCAGCGTCACGCGATGGCCCTCGGCGCCCAGGGCGCAGGCGGCGGCGAGGCCCGCGGGGCCGGCGCCCGCGATCAGGATGTCGGTCTCGGTCATGGGATGCAGGTAGGGCGCGGGGGCGTCACGGGCCAGTGGTCACGATGTCCCGCAGGAAGCCAGTGAGATCGGCCGTGTGATGCTGGACATGCGCGCCGTCGCCGCGTTCGGGCGCGACATGGACGCAGGCGAAGCCCAGTTCGTGCGGCACGGCGAGGTTGCGGGCGCTGTCCTCGAACATCGCGGCGCGGGTCGGGTCCAGCCCGTCGCGGGCATGGATCGCGGCGTAATTCTCGGCATGGGGCTTGGGGCGATGATGCGGCGAATGCTCGATCCCGTGCATCGCGTCCCAGAGACCCAAGAGGCCGCGCGCATCGAGCACCCGCTCGGCATAGCGGACGGTGCCGTTGGTGTGGATGATCTTGCGGCCGGGCAGGGCGGCGATGGCGGCGCGCAGGTCGGGGGCGGGGGACAGGACCGAAAGGTCGATCTCGTGCACGTCGTCGAGGAAGGGATCCGGGTCCTGGCCGTGCTCCTCCATCAGCCCGGCCAGCGTGGTGCCGTGATCGTGCCACCAGCGCGCGCGCAGGCGGTCGGCCTCGGCCTCGTCGACATCGAGCGTCGCCATGATCCAGCGCACCATCCGCGCCTCGATCTGCGGAAACAGGGGCGTCGTGACGGGATAGAGCGTCTCGTCGAGGTCGAAGACCCAGGTGGTCACATGCGCAAAAGCCATGGACGGGCCTTGCCCGTCCGGCGGTTGATCCGCAAGGGGGGCGGAGCTAGCGTCGCGCGACGGCAAGGGGACGCGCATGGATCGCAATGGCACGAAAGACGCCTATCAGCTCATCATCGACGCCATCGACGAGGGCACTTACCGCCCCGGCGACCGGCTGGTCGAGAGCGAGCTGGCCGACCGGTTCGGCGTCTCGCGCACGCCAGTCCGCGAGGCGTTGCAGCGGCTTGAGACGCAGGCCCTGCTGACCCGCGACGGCCGGTCGCTGATCGTCGCCTCGCTGAGCCACGACCAGATGGCCGAGCTCTACGCCGTGCGCACCGAACTGGAGGCGCTGGCCGCGCGGCTGGCCGCCCAGCATGCCGCGCGCGAGGAGATCAATGTCCTGCGCGACATGATCGCCGAGGACCGGGACCTGCTTGACGACGCGCGCGCGCTGTCGCGGGCAAATCGCCGCTTCCACGAACAGATCCACCGCGCCTCGCACAATCGCTATCTCGTCCAGCAGCTCGGGATGGTGCACCGCTCGATGGCGCTGATGGCGACGACCTCGCTGGCGGCGGACGGGCGCGGGCCCGCGGCGCTCGACGAGCACGAGACCATCGTCGCGGCGATCGCCGATCGCGACGGGGATCGCGCGGCGGAGGCCCTGCGCCAGCATCTCTCGACGGCGTTCGAGGTGCGGCTGCGCGAAGAGGCGCGGCGCATCTGAGGCGGTGGCGCGGTCAGGCGCCGGGCCGCGCCGCGGCGCGGCTCAACAGGCCTTCCAGTCGGGCGATGTCCTCGGCGCTCCCGGTGCCGCCGAAGGCGCCATGCTCGGTCT
The DNA here is from genome assembly GCF_029853695.1 of Jannaschia sp. GRR-S6-38. Taxonomy (NCBI): domain Bacteria; kingdom Pseudomonadati; phylum Pseudomonadota; class Alphaproteobacteria; order Rhodobacterales; family Roseobacteraceae; genus Jannaschia; species Jannaschia ovalis. The sequence goes on along the minus strand of NZ_CP122537.1, from coordinate 414,073 downwards.
TGTCCCAGTGGAACGGGCTGCGCAGCACTTCGGCTATGGCCTTCACCAGGGCCAGCGTGGCGAGCGGGAAATAGAGCGGCAGCAGGAAGATCCATTTCCGCAGCGGCCGGTGATGCGGGGCCGACAGGCTGACCAGCGTCGCGGCGATGTCGACCACCAGCAGCGAGATCATCGCCGCGACCAGTGCGGTCATGCCCGCTTCCGGCAGCAGCGCCGCCACCGGGTGCGCGATGCCGAAACTCAGGAGGCCCAGCGACCACAGAAGCGGCAGGAGCGCGGGGCTGAGCAGCGCCCCGAGGAACAGGAGGTGGAAGCCCAGGGCACGCTTCGGCCCGAGTTCGCGCCAGAGCCGGAGCGGCTGGCGGCTGTGGACGGCCCAGGTCAGCAGATAGCCCTTGATCCAGCGCGAGCGCTGCTTGACCCAGGCGAGCGGCTTCGCGTTCGCCTCCTCCAGCGTGGTGGTGTCGATGATCTCGGTCCGGTAGCCGCGGCGCGCGAGCCGGACGCCCAGATCGGCATCCTCGGTCACGTTATGGGCGTCCCAGGCGCCGATCTCCTCGAGCAGGTCGCGGCGGAAGAACAGCGTGGTCCCGCCCAGCGGCACGACGAGACCCATGCGCGCGATCCCGGGCAGGACCAGCCGGAACCAGTTGGCGTATTCCATCGTGAAGCACCGGGCGATCCAGTTGCGCTCGGGGTTGTAGAAATCGAGCCGGCCCTGGAGGCAGGCCAGGTCGGGCGGCGCGGCGTGAAAGCGCGCGACCACCTGGCGGATCTGGTCGGGCGCGGGCGCGTCCTCGGCGTCGTAGATGCCCACGATGCTGCCGCGCGCGAAGTTGAGCGCATAGTTCATCGCCCGCGGTTTCGTCCGCGGCTGGCCGTCGGGGACGACGATGACGCGGATCCAGGCCGGGAGGCTCGCAGCCTCGAGCGCGGCGCGGGTGAGCTGGTCGTCTTCCTCGACCACGAGGCAGATATCCAGACGCTCGCGCGGGTATTCGATCCGCGACAGGCGCCGGGTGAGCGGGCCGGCAATGTCGGGCTCGCGGTGCAGCGGCACGAAGATCGTGACGATGGGCGGGCCGTGCCTGGCCTCGCGGGCGGGCCGGATGCTGGCGAAGCGGCGCGGCGCGGGCCGGCGGCTGGCGATCGCGGCGGCCACACGCAGGCCGGCGTTCAGGACCGCGACCAGCACCGCCAGAAGGGTCAGGCCCGCGACCACCGGGCCGGGCCAGAGCGAGAGCGCGCCGAGCGCCGCCGCCAGCAGCCCGATCATCGCGACCGTGACCGAGCGCCCCTGCATGGCGCGGCAGGTCTGGTCCCCGGGCGCGCGGCATTCGGCCAGTCGGGCCAGCGCCGGGCCGTGGACGGCGGCGATGCGCGCCTCGACCTCGGCCCGTGTCGCGACGGCCAGGTGGCATTGCCCGAAATGCGGCGCGGCGGCGCGCAGGATCGCCTTCGCGTCCTCGGGGCGCGACGTGGCGATGACGACCCGGCCGCCCCGGCGCGACCACGGCACGGCCCCCAGCCGCAGCGCGAGCTCTGCCGGAAACTGGCGGACCAGGTCGTCGCGCGCGCGGCCGTCGGGGCGCGGATCGGCGCGGGGCCGCCGGAATTGCGTGGCGAGCGCATCCGCGAGCGCGTCGGCCGAGATGATGCCCCGCGCCAGAAGGGTCTCGCCCAGCGGCGCGCCGGTCTCGCGCTGCGCGATCAGAGCGCGGGCCAGGTCGAACCGGTCGAGTGCCCCCATGCCGAGCAGGATATGTCCCAGGGTGCGGGGCGTATCGGCGCGATTGGCCAGAGGCTCGACCGGGCGGCGGGCCCGGCGCAGGAGGGGGCGGTTCGGGGATCGACGGTGCTGCGCAGCGCACGCGACGCGTCCGGATCGATGATCCAGTGCGGCGCGGCGGCGGTCGGCCCCGCCCGGCTGCGCCCGATTCCGGGCTCGTTGACGGACATCCGGCTCTCCCCCTTGGGAGTCCGGCGGCTAAGGCAGGATGGTTAACGCAAGGTTAAGCGCGCGCAGCGGGATCAGCTCGTCCGGGCGGCCATCGCGGCCGCGAAATCGTCGAACAGATAGGCGCTGTCATGCGGCCCGGGGCTCGCCTCGGGGTGGTACTGGACCGAGAAGACCGGGCGACCGGACAGGCGGATGCCGCAATTCGAGCCGTCGAACAGGCTGACATGCGTCTCCTCGACGCCATCGGGCAGGCTTTGCGCGTCGACGGTGAAGCCGTGGTTCATCGACGTGATCTCGACCTTGCCGTCGCGCTTGCGCTGCACGGGGTGGTTCGCGCCGTGATGGCCGTGGTTCATCTTCACCGTGCGCGCGCCCAGCGCCATGGCCAGCATCTGGTGGCCGAGGCAGATGCCGAAGACCGGCAGGCCGCTCTCGACGATCTCGCGGATCATCGGCACCGCGTATTCGCCGGTCGCGGCCGGATCGCCCGGACCGTTCGACAGGAACAGCCCGTCGGGGTTCAGCGCGCGCACGTCCTCGGCGGTGGCGGTGGCGGGCAGGACGGTCACGTCGCAGCCCGACGAGGCCAGCGAGCGCAGGATGTTGCGCTTGGCGCCGTAATCGATGGCGACGACCTTGTGCTTGGGGGCGTCCTGCGTGCCATAGCCGCCGGGCCAGGCCCATTTCGTCTCGGACCAGCGATAGGATTGCCGGGTGGTGACGTCGCGGGCGAGGTCCATGCCTTCCAGCCCGCGGAAGGCGCGCGCCCGGGCGACCAGATCCTCGATGTCGAAATTGCCATCCGGGTCGTGGGCGAGCGCGACATGCGGCGCGCCCTGCTGGCGGATCGCGCGGGTCAGGCGCCGGGTGTCGACCCCGCCCATCCCGATCCGGCCGCGCGCGGCGAGCCAGCTCTCCAGATCGCGCGTCGCGCGCCAGTTCGACGGCTCGGTCGGGTCCCACTTGACCACCATGCCCGCGGCGACCGGGTCGGCGGTCTCGTCATCCTCGGGCGTGATGCCGGTATTTCCGATATGCGGGAAAGTGAAAGTCACGATCTGCCCGGCATAGGACGGGTCGGTCATGATCTCCTGGTAGCCGGTCATCGCGGTGTTGAAGCACAGCTCCGCTACCGCCGTGCCCGTGGCCCCGAAGCCGCGGCCGCGGAAGATCGTCCCGTCGGCGAGGGCGAGGCAGGCGGTCGGCATCTGGGTCATGGGACCTCTCCGGTGCGGCTGGAAGACGGGCAAACTCGCGGGCTTCTAGGGAGCGGCAGGAAGGCCGTCAAGCGACGCGCCCCGCCAGCCCTACGCGATGGCCTGACTTCGGGGAAGGGTTTGCGCCGGCCGCTATCGGCACTATGTCTGCCCGCTCTGAGCCCCGACCGGACGAGGAAGCGATGGATTTGCGAGAGAAGCTGAACGCCGCGCTCAAGGATGCGATGCGCGACAAGGACCAGCGGCGCGTGGGCACGCTGCGTCTGATCAACGCCGCGCTGAAGGACCAGGATATCGCGCTGCGCGCCGAGGGGCGCAGCGTCGGCGACGCTGAGGCGACCGCGATCCTGTCGAAGATGGTCAAGCAGCGCCAGGAATCCGCCCGCGCCTATGAGGAGGCGGGCCGGCTGGAGCTGGCCGAGCAGGAACGCGCCGAGATCGAGATCGTCGAGGAGTACCTGCCGCGCAAGCTGACCGAGAAGCAGGTCGACGCCGCCGTCGCGGCCGCCATCGCCGAGACCGGCGCCAGCTCGGTGCGCGACATGGGCAAGGTGATGGGCGTGCTGAAGGCGCGCCATCCCGGCCAGATCGATTTCGGCCGCGTGGGCCCGATGGTGAAGGAGCGGCTGGCCTAGGCCGGGCCCGCCCGCTAAGCGCGCCGCCGAAGGCCGCTTGCGCGCCCCGCCCGGGGCGGGCATCCTGCGCCGCATTGCGGCACGAGAGGCGTCCCCGACATGGCTTTGTCCGTCAGGCAACAGATGACCTATTGGGGCATCGCCGCGGCGCTGTTTCTCGTGATCCTGTGGTATCTCGGCCCGATCCTGCTGCCCTTCATCGTGGGCGGCGCCATCGCCTATATCCTCGATCCGCTGGCCGACCGGCTGGAGTCGCTGGGTCTGCCCCGCGCCGCCGCGACGACGGTGATAACGTTGGTGGGCGTGCTGGCCCTGACGGGGGCCATCGCCTTCCTGATCCCGCTTCTCGTCGACCAGGCGCAGGCGCTGATCCTGAAGGCGCCCGAGTATTTCGGCGCCTTCCGCGACTGGCTGCGCGTCCGCTTCCCCGAGACCGCCGCCGCGGACGGGCTGATCCAGACCACGCTGCGCGACTTGGGCGAGGCGGTGCGCGCCCGCGGCGGCCAACTGGCGCAGGGCGTGGTCTCGGGGCTCTTCGGCGTCGTCAACGCGCTGGTCTTCATCATCGTCGTGCCGGTCGTGGCCTTCTACCTGCTGCTCGACTGGGACAACATGGTCGCCCGCATCGACGACCTCCTCCCGCGGGAGCATGTCGGCACGATCCGCGACCTCGCGCGCGAGATCGACGCGACGCTGGCCAGCTTCGTGCGCGGGCAGGGGACGGTCTGCCTGATCCTCGGTACCTTCTATTCGGTCGGACTGATCGCGGTGGGGCTGCAATTCGGCCTGATCGTCGGCGCCGTCGCCGGGCTCATCACCTTCATTCCCTATGTCGGCGCGCTGGTCGGCGGGGTGCTGGCCATCGGGCTGGCGCTGTTCCAGTTCTGGGGCGACTGGCTGTCGATCGGGCTGGTGGCGGCGATCTTCGCGGCCGGGCAGTTCCTCGAAGGCAACGTCCTGACGCCGAAGCTGGTCGGCGGGTCGGTCGGGCTGCACCCGGTCTGGCTGCTCTTCGCCCTCTCGGCCTTCGGCTCGATCTACGGCTTCGTGGGCATGCTGGTGGCCGTGCCGCTGGCCGCAGCGCTGGGCGTCGTCACGCGGTTCGCAGTGTCGAATTACAAGTCCAGCATGCTCTATCGCGGCTCGGCGGGCCGGGGGCCCGGCGCCTGACCATGGACCAGCTCAGCATTCCCCTGCCGCGCCTGGAGGCGCGGGGGCGCGAGGATTTCATGGTCTCGCCCTCCAACGCCACGGCGCTGCGGCTGGTCGAGACATGGCCCGACTGGCCCGAGGGGCGGCTGGCCCTGATCGGACCGGCGGGCGCGGGGAAATCGCACCTGGCCGCCATCTGGGCCGAGGAGGCGGGCGCGCGGATCCTGCCCTGCGCCGCGCTCTCCGCGGACGAAGCGCCGCAGCTCGCCACGGCCCCGCTGGTCCTGGAGGATTGCGACCGCGGCTGCGATGAGACGGCGCTTTTCCACCTGCTGAACGCCTGCGCGGCGGCGGGACGGGGGCTTCTGCTGACGGGCCGGACCCCGCCGGCGACATGGCGCGTGGCGCTGCCGGACCTGGCCAGCCGCTTGTCGGCCACCACGCCCGCGGCGATCGAGGATCCCGACGACACGCTTCTGTCGGTGGTGCTACTGAAGCTCTTCTCCGACCGGCAATTGCAGGTGAAGCCCGCGCTGATCGGCTATCTCCTGCCCCGGATGGAACGCAGCTTCGCCGCCGCCAGCGCATTGGTCGACCGGCTGGACCGCGCATCGCTGGCGCGCGGCGTGCCGATCAACGGCGCGCTCGCCCGTGAGCTTCTGGAAGGCTGAGCGGCCGGCTCTGGCGCTTCGGGGGGAAAAGCGGCTAGGCTCGGCGCCCGCATCACCCGATTATTTCAGCAAACCGTCAGCCCGTTTTCATGCCCGAGTCCGTCCCCGCCGCAGATTTCCTCAACGCCCCACTGCCCGCGCCGCGCGCGCTGGATGACGACCGTCGCACCGGCCCCCGGCGCTTCTTCAACCGGGAGATCAGCTGGCTCAGCTTCAATTCCCGCGTGCTGGAGGAGGCCGAGAACCCTCGCGTGCCCCTGCTGGAGCGGCTGCGCTTCCTGTCGATCTCGGCGGCGAATCTCGACGAATTCTACACCGTTCGCGTCGCCGGCCTGCGCGAGCTGGCGCGCGCGGGCAACCGCACGCCGGCCGCCGATGGCCGCACCCCTGCCGAGCAGCTGACCATGATCGACGTCGATGCCACGGCCCTGCTGTCGCGCCAGCAGGATGTCTGGAAGGCGCTGAAGCGCGAGATGGAGACGGCGGGCCTCTGCCTTCTGGACCGCGGCGCGCTGACCAAGCCGGAGCGGACGGCGCTGGCCGATCACTTCCTGCGCGAGGTCTTCCCCGTGCTCTCGCCCTTGGCCATCGACCCGGCGCATCCGTTCCCCTTCATCCCGAACGAAGGCTTCGCGCTGGCCGTCGAGCTGGAGCGCAAATCCGACGGGCGCACCCTGCGCGCGCTTCTGCCCATCCCCGCGCAGATCGACCGCTTCATCCGCCTGCCCGCGGGCGAGGGCGAGGAGACGCCGATCCGGTTCCTGCCGCTGGAGGAGCTTCTGCTGATGCAGATCGAGCAGCTCTTCCCCGGCTATGGGCTCAAGGGCCACTGCTCCTTCCGGGTGCTGCGCGACAGCGATCTGGAGGTCGAGGAGGAGGCCGAGGACCTGGTGCGCGAGTTCGAGACCGCGCTGAAGCGCCGCCGCCGGGGCGAGATCGTGCGCATGAAGATCACCGCCGGCGCCCCCGCGAGCCTGCGCGGCGAGATCGTGGACGAGATCGGGGTGGCCGAGCACGAAGTGATCGAGGTCGACGGCCTGATCGGGCTCGCCGCGCTCAAGGAACTGGTCGTCGACGACCGCAAGGACCTGCTCTGGAACACCTTCACCCCGCGCGTGCCCGAGCGCGTGCAGGACCATGACGGCGACATGTTCGCGGCGATCCGTCAGAAAGACATGCTGCTGCACCATCCCTACGAGACCTTCGACATGGTCATCCGCTTTCTGACTCAGGCGGCCACCGATTCGAATGTCGTGGCGATCAAGCAGACGCTCTACCGCACCTCGCGCGACAGCCCGATCGTCGCCGCGCTCTGCGAGGCGGCGGAGGCGGGCAAGACGGTGACCGCGCTGGTCGAGCTGAAGGCGCGTTTCGACGAGGCCGCCAATATCCGGCAGTCGCGGCGTCTGGAGCGGGCGGGCGCGCATGTCGTCTACGGCTTCACCAGCTACAAGACCCACGCCAAGATCAGCACCGTGGTCCGCCGCGAGAACGACCGGCTGGTGACCTATTCGCATTTCGGCACCGGCAACTACCACCCTATCACCGCGCGCATCTACACCGATCTCAGCCTCTTCACCGCCAACGAGAAGCTGGCCCGCGATGCGACGAAGGTCTTCAACTACATCTCGGGCTACGCGCCCCCCGAGGGACTGGAGGCGCTGCGGATCTCGCCGGTTCACCTGAAGGACCACCTGCTCACCTCGATCGCCGCCGAGATCGAGCATGCCCGCGCCGGCCGGCCCGCGGTGATATGGGCCAAGATGAACGCGCTGATCGAGCCCGATGTGATCGACGCGCTCTACGCGGCCAGCCAGGCAGGCGTCCGCATCGAGCTGGTCGTGCGCGGCATCTGCGGCCTGCGCCCCGGCGTCGAAGGACTGTCCGAGACGATCCGCGTCAAGTCGGTCGTCGGCCGCTTCCTCGAGCACAGCCGCATCGTCTGCTTCGGCAATGGCCACGGGCTGCCGCACAAGAAGGCGCGGGTCTATATCAGTTCGGCCGACTGGATGGGCCGCAATCTCAACCGCCGCGTCGAGACGCTGGTGGAATGCACCAATCCGACCGTGAAGGCGCAGATCGTCGACCAGATCATGGCCGCCAACCTCGCCGATGTCGCGCAGAGCTGGGTGCTCGGCCCCGAGGGCGAATGGACGCGGCCCGACCTGTCGAAGCTGGAGAACCCGTTCTCCTGCCATCGCTTCTTCATGGAGAACCCGTCCTTGTCGGGCCGCGGCAGCGCGGGCGCGAAGGATGTGCCGGAACTGACCCACGCGCCGGACTAGGCGCCGCGCCGGCCCGGCGCGATTGACGCTTCCCGCGCGCCCGTGCACTCCTGCCCCCGGATCAAGCCCCGGGGGACCCGCATGGCCGGTATGACGATCGACCCTGCCGATTACGGCCCCTTCGGCGCGCCGCTCTTCGACGGGCCGGAGGCGCGGGCGCTGCGACGGGTGGGGGTGATCGATGTCGGCTCGAACTCCGTCCGCCTCGTGGTCTTCGACGGCGCGGCCCGTTCGCCGGCCTATTTCTACAACGAGAAGATCCTCTGCGGACTGGGCTCGGGCCTTGCCGAAAGCGGCCGCCTGAACCCCGAGGGTCGCGAGCGCGCGATGTCGGCGCTCAAACGCTTCGCGATCCTCGCCCGCGGCATGGAGGTGAACTCGCTGACCGTCGTCGCCACCGCCGCCGTCCGCGAGGCCGAGGACGGCCCCGCCTTCGAGCGCGAGGTACGCGACGCGACCGGCCTGAAGCTCTGGGTCATCGACGGCACCGAGGAGGCGCGGCTTTCGGGGCAGGGCGTGCTGCTGGGCTGGCCCGAGGCCGAGGGGCTGATGTGCGATATCGGCGGCTCGTCGATGGAACTGGCCGAGCTGAAGGGCGGGGCGGTCGGCAAGACCGTCTCGGGCAAGCTCGGGCCGCTCAAGCTCGAGGGCGCGGGCGGCAAGGGCGCGCGCCGCAAGGAGATCGACGCGGGCGTGGCGGAGATGGCCGAGGCGCTGGACGGCGACCGCTACGACCGGCTGTATCTCGTCGGCGGCTCCTGGCGGGCCATCGCCCGGATCGACATGGAGCGGCGCGGCTATCCCCTTCAGGTGCTGCACGAATACACGATGACGGCCAAGGATCTTCGCGCGACCTTCGACTATATCGAAGGGCAGGAGATGGACGATCTCGGCAAGCGGACCGGCACGTCCTCGGCGCGGATGTCGCTCGTTCCGATCGCCTCCGAGGTGCTGAGCCGGGTCATCAAGACCTTCCGCCCGAAGGAGATCGCGATCTCCTCCTACGGGATCCGCGAGGGGCTGCTCTACGAGCGCATGCCGGAGCTTCTGCGCGCCCGCGATCCGCTGATCGAAAGCGCCCGGGCCTCCGAGGCGGCCTCGGCCCGGCTGCCGGGGTTCGGGCGGGTCCTCTACAAGTTCGTCTCGCCGCTCTTCTCGCGGGCGGGCGACCGGCGATTGCGCCTGATCCGTGCCTGCTGCCTGCTGCATGACGTGTCCTGGCGGGCGCATCCCGATTACCGGGCGGAGATCTGTTTCGACAACGCAACGCGCGCCAATCTGGGCGGCCTGACGCATTCCGAACGGGTCTTCCTGGGCCTCGCGCTGCTGCATCGCTACCGCAACAAGCGCCAGGGCACGCCCTTCGAGCGCCTCGCCCCGCTTCTGGGCGAGGAGGATACGCTGCAGGCCGAGGTGGTGGGCAAGGCCATGCGCTTCGGTGCGATGTTCTCGGCCCAGGATCCCGGGCTGATGGGCAAGATGAAGCTCTTCCCGAAGAAGGGCCTTCTGGAGCTGTCGCTGCCCAAGGGCGATGGCGAAGCGCTCTACGGTGAGGTGGCGGAGGCGCGCTTCAAGTCGCTCGCTTCCAGCCTCGGGGCCGAGCCGCAGGTCCGGGTCGTCCGGTCATAAGCCGGGCCGCGCGGGACCTGGCACCTGGGTCTGTCGGCCAGTGTCGGGGCCGGAAGCCCGCGGCCGGCATCATCGCTTGGCGAGGCCGGCCTTCGGATGTCACGCCGCACCCGACCAGCCGCGCCGCGAAGGCCCAGCCGTCGGCGCCCGCCCCGCTTGCCCCGGCCCGTCCCTGCGGCTATCGCCCGTGAAGCAGTCATCCGGAGCCCGTCCATGCGCCTCAGCCGCTATTTCCTGCCCGTTCTGAAAGAGACGCCCGCCGAGGCGCAGATCGCCAGCCACCGGCTGATGCTGCGGGCGGGGATGATCAAGCAGGCCAGCGCCGGCATCTATTCGTGGCTGCCCCTGGGCCTGAAGGTGATGCGCCGGATCGAGGCGATCGTGCACGAGGAGCAGGCCCGGGCCGGACATGTCCCGATCCTGATGCCGACGCTGCAATCCTCCGACCTCTGGCGCGAGACCGGCCGCTACGATGCCTTCGGTGAGGAGATGCTGCGCATCACCGACCGCGGCGGGCGCGAGATGCTCTACACGCCGACGGCCGAGGAGCTGGTGACCGACATCTTCCGCGCCAACGTGTCGAGCTACCGCGACCTGCCGCTGACGCTCTACCAGATCCAGTGGAAGTTCCGCGACGAGATCCGCCCCCGCTTCGGCGTCATGCGCGGCCGGGAATTCCTGATGAAGGACGGCTACAATTTCGACCTGACCGAAGCCGACGCGATGCATGCCTATAACCGCCATCTCGTCAGCTACCTGCGGACCTATGAGCGCATGGGCCTGCAGGCGATCCCAATGCGCGCCGACAGCGGCGCCATCGGCGGCGACAACACGCATGAATTCCTCGTCCTCGCCGAGACGGGCGAAAGCGAGGTGTTCTACGACAGCGCCGTCACCGAGCTGACCTTCGGCGACCGCGAGATCGACTATGACGATATGGCCCAGTGCCAAGGCGTGCTGGAGGAATTCACGACCCGCTACGCCCGCACCGACGAAACCCACGACCAGGCCAAGTTCGAGGCCCAGGTCCCCGAGGAGCGGCGCCGCAGCGCCCGGGGGATCGAGGTCGGGCAGATCTTCTATTTCGGCACCAAGTATTCCGAGCCGATGGGCGCCACGGTCCAGGGGCCCGACGGCAAGCCCGTGCCGGTCCATATGGGCTCGCACGGGATCGGCGTCAGCCGGCTGGTGGGCGCGATCATCGAGGCCAGCCACGACGAAAAGGGCATCATCTGGCCCGAGGGCGTCACGCCCTTTCACGCCGGCATCGTGAACCTGCGCCAGGGCGACCCGTCGACCGACTCGGCCTGCGAGGGAATCTACAAGCAGCTCGCCGTCGAGGGGCTCGAGGCGCTCTACGACGACCGCGCGGAGCGGGCCGGCGCCAAGTTCGCCACGATGGACCTGATCGGCCTGCCCTGGCGCATCACGGTCGGACCCCGCGGGCTGGCGAACGGCAAGATCGAGCTGACTTCGCGGCGCACGGGCGAGAGCGAGGAAATGGCGCCCGAGGCAGCCATCGCGCGGCTGAAGGACGTGTACGGCTGTGCCGCGACCTGAGCGTTGTATTTGCCAAGTCTTGAAAGGCACTTGCTCTCCCTTTCGCGCTCGGTCGCATGGTATTGTTTAATAGAGATACGGATACGGCTTCTGGAGTTTTCCGCCGAGCAGGCGAAGGAAGTTGCGACCGGTCAAGTTCGCGGACCGTTGGGCGCGATGCGTCGACACCAAATTCATCTGTTTGGCGTCCTCTCTGAACTGTGCGAGCCATTCCTTTGTCGTCTGGTCAGACTGCCGCTTGGTCACCGATGCTGGAAATTCCTCTAATCCGATGCCAAGTCCGTCGATGCAAAGCTGGAGCGTTTCGTCGTTCCGAACAAGGTCCTCATAGTATATGTGTGTTGCGCGCATCTGCTTCATCAGAAGGTAAACACGCCAGAATGCGAAGCTCTCTTCGATGGTGAAGGCGCATCGGGAAATCAGTTCGGGATCGTATGCAGCCGTCTTTTTCGGCGCGCTTCCGCTTGTCCACTGGTCGTTTTGTAGAGCCCGCGCGAGGGAGACCGCCTGCTTCAGGCTGTCCTGTCGCTCAAGAATGACGAGCTTAGGGTCGAAGCGCACTCGGACCTGATCGAGAAAATCGCGTCCGTATCGCCTGCTGTAATGGTGCAGGTGGCGCGGGAAGACCTTTATCGCGAAGACGCCGTTTTCCGATGATCCCTTTTTGAAGACTGTCTCGTCGAACGCATCCGCTTCCGACCGGCCCCGCTCTTGTGGTTTGGGAAGATCCAGCCATTCGCCGAGTTGTCCGAAAAGCCCGGTCTGGTTTAAGCGAGAAGCAAGGTAATTCGTCCCGCTTCGTGCCTCGGACAGAAGGATCAGAGCCTTGGGATTCGACATAACGTGCCTCTTGTGAAATTCGGCTCGTTGTAGGTTTGGAAGCTGAGAAAGACTAGTGGGTATGAAGGCGGAGGCGCTTTACATCAACCTGGCGCGGATGCCCGCCCGGGCAGCGTTCATGCAGGATCAGGCCGAGCGGATCGGCTTGACTCTGCATCGCATCGAAGCGGTCGATGCGCAGGCGCTTCAAGGCATCCCTCCGGAGTACGATCCACACTCGCGCCGCCATCCCCGTTGGGAAATCGCCCGTTCGACGATGGCTTGTTTTTTGTCGCATCGCCTCGCTTGGCGTCGCATCGCCGAGGGAGAGGACGATGCCGGGCTCGTCATGGAGGACGATGTCTTCCTATCTGCCGAGTTGCCTGCGGCCCTGGACCGCTTGGCGGGCCTTGCGTTCTCGGACTGGCCTGGGTCGGTCCTGAAACTTGATGGGATCGATCTGCCTGCGCGGTTCGGCGCGATCCGCGAGAGCGCCGGCCTTTGCACGCGCGAGATCAGGCAAACGATCAGTAGTGCGGGCGCCTATGTCCTTCACAGGCGGCACGCGGCGGCGCTCCTGTCGAGGTCGAGCTCGTTTTGCGACCACCCCGATGACCTTCTTTTCACGCCGCGCTCGGACTGGCATCCGGTCCAATTGACGCCGGCCGTCGCAGTGCAGGGTGTTTGGGCGGATGCGGACATGCCCGCATCGGTCGCCGAGGGCGAGCCGGCCGCGGATCCGCGCGTCAATCAGCCGCCGGCGCGCGGTCCGTTGGACTATCGCCTGATGAAAGAGGCGCGGCGGACCTGGCGGCGCGCGCCACGTCGGTTCGGCGGCGACGCCCGCCTTTTGCGTGAAGGCGGCATGATCGGCTCGATCCCCCTTGCGCCGGACCTTCCGCCCTATCGAAAGCGGTGACGCCGCGCGCGGCTTGACGTTCCGGACACGCTCCATCACCAACCGGCAACCGCCCCGCCGCAGGAGCCACCGATGTTCGCCCGCCACGAATGGATGATCGCCTGGCGCTACCTGCGGGCGCGCCGCTCCGAGGGGGGCATCAGCGTGATGACCTGGATCAGCCTGGTGGGCATCGCGCTCGCCGTCTTCGCGCTGATCGCCACGCTCGCCGTGCGCTCGGGCTTCCGCTACGAATTCGTCGACACGATCATCGGCGCCAACCCGCATGTCGAGGTGCTGAACTACGGCGAGTTGCTGCCCAACGGCCAGCCCACGCGGACCATCGCCGGCTTCGAGGCCGCGACCGACCGGATCGCCGCGCTGCCCGGCGTGACCCGCGCCGCGCCGGTGGTCGAGGGGCAGGTCATGGCCGCCGCGCAGGGCCGCAACACCGGCGTGCAGGTCGTGGGCATCCGCACCGAGGATCTCGCCCGCATCCCCCGCATCGCCGAGCCGGAGGAGGCGCAGGGCTCGCTCGACGCCTTCGAGGACGGCGTCGCGCTGGGCTCCGGCGTGGCGCGCAACCTGGGCGTGGGGGTGGGCGACACGGTGCGGCTGATCTCGCCCGACGGGGTGCGTACGGCCTTCGGCACCAGCCCGCGGGTCAAGGCCTACCCGATCACCTTCATCTTCCAGGTCGGGCGCTTCGACATCGACTCGACCCGCGTCTACATGCCCTTCGCCGAGGCCCAGACCTATTTCAATCGCGAGGGCGTGGCCGACGCCATCCAGGTCTCCGTCGACGATCCCGAGGCGGTCGACGCCTTCGCCGCGGCGCTGATCGAGGCGGGGGGCGAGGGGACCTATCTCTGGACCTGGCAGAACGCCTCTGGCGCCTTCCTGCGGGCCCTGCAGATGGAGGACAACATCATGTTCGTCATCCTCTCGATCCTCGTGCTGATCGCCACGCTCAACATCACGTCCGGCCTCGTGATGCTGGTCAAGAACAAGGGCCGCGATATCGGCATCCTCCGGACGATGGGCCTGACGGAGGGCACCATCCTGCGCGTCTTCTTCATCTGCGGCGCCTCGATCGGCGTGGTGGGCACGGCGATCGGCGTGGTGCTGGGGTGTCTCTTTGCGATCTATATCGACCCGATCTTCAACGTCGTGAACGCGCTGGCCGGCGGCGGGGTCTGGGACCCGCAGGTCCGCTACATCTCGGCCCTGCCCGCGCGGCTGGAGGCGGGCGACGTGCTGACCGCGGTGGCGCTGTCGCTGGGGCTCAGCTTCGTGGTGACGATCTTCCCGGCCCGCCGCGCGGCGCGGATGAACCCGGTCGAGGCGCTGCGCTATGAATGACGCGCTGCGGCTGGAGGGGATCGAGAAGGGCTACCACCTCGGAAAGCCCAACGAGATCCGCGTCTTGAACGGGGCCGACCTGGCCCTGGCGCCGGGCGAGATGGCGGCGCTCGTGGCGCCCTCGGGGGCGGGCAAGTCGACGCTCCTGCATATCGCGGGGCTGCTCGACACCGCCGATGCGGGCCGGGTGCTGATCGGCGGCGAGGAGATGAGCGGCAAGGGCGACCGCGCGCGCACCCGCGCCCGACGCCAGCGCATCGGCTTCGTCTACCAGTTCCATCACCTGCTGCCCGAGTTCACCGCCGCCGAGAACATCGTCCTGCCGCAGCTGGCCGACGGGACCGATCCGAAAATCGCCCGCGCCCGGGCCGAGGATCTGCTGGGCCGCGTCGGCCTGTCGCACCGGCTCGATCATCGCCCGGCCGAGATGTCGGGCGGCGAGCAGCAGCGCACCGCCTTCTGCCGCGCGCTCGCCAACGCGCCGAGCCTTCTTTTGGCCGACGAGCCCACGGGCAATCTCGATCCGGGCTCGTCGGATACGGTCTTCGACACGCTGGTGGCGCTGGTGCGCGAGACCGGCATGGCGGCGCTGATCGCGACGCATAACCTCGAACTCGCGGGGCGGATGGACCGGGTGCTGCGGATGCAGGAGGGGCGGCTGGTCGCGACCTAGCCGTCCAGATGCGCCGCGATCCGGTCGTAGAGCCGCGCGCGGGTCGCGGCACCCTCCATCAGCACCTCGTGCCGGGCGCCCTCGACCATCTCGAGCGCGCCTTTCGGCCAGGAGGCCATCCGGACATGGATCGCGTCGGGATCGACGATGCCTTCCTCGGTGCCCAGCAGCGTCAGCGTCGGCACGTCCGGCGCGGCCGCGCGCGCCAGCGCATGCATCTCGCGCAGGGCCGACCAGAGCCAGCCGATGGACGGCCCGCCCAGCGCGAGGTCCGGATGCGCCTGGATCTGCGCCTTCATCCAGGCGAACATCTCGGGGTCGCTGGTCAGAAGATTGCCCTCGAAGGGCTGGCTTGCGGGATCGGCGACCTTGCCGGAGCCCGGCGTCAGCCGGCCGCTGAGGCCCAGCGAGCTGCCGAGCGCCGAGACGGTCCAGCCGAGGATCCGCTGCTGCGGCAGCATCTTGAGACCCCACATCGGGGCCGAGAATACCGCCCGCTCGAAGGGCAACACGCGCAGCAGCGCGCGCAGGCCGATCGCGCCGCCCATCGAATGGCCCAGAAGGTGCCAGGGCCGGGGCAGGCGCCGCGCCGCGCAATGGTCGAGAAATGCGTCAACGTCGGTCTGGAAATCATTGAAATCGTTCACATGGCCGATGCGCCGATCGGCTTGCGACCGGGTCGACAGGCCCTGGCCCTGCCAATCCAGCGCCGCCGCGGCGAAGCCCCGTTCCGCCAGGTGGCGCGCCGCGTCGGAATACTTCTCGATATACTCGGTGCGGCCCTGGAACATCACGACGGTGCCGCGCGTGCCTTCGGGCCAGAGCGCCGCGCGAAGCCGCAGCCCGTCGCGCGTCTCGATCCAGCGCGCCTCGGGTACGGGCCCCTCGGCCACCGTTGCGAAATACGGGGCGGCACCCGCCGCCCCGCCGATATCCCGGACCGCTTTCAGAGCTGCGCGCCGAGCTTCATCGCCTGGCCCATGTCGCCATCGACCTTGAGCTGGCCGGACATGAAGGCGGAGGTCGCGTTGACGTCGCCGTCGAGGATGCCTTTGAACGTGTCGGCCTCGGCCGTCATGGTGCAGGCCGCGTCCTCGTCGCCCTCGCGAACGCCGGCCTCGTCGACCATGATGGACCCCTCACCGGGGATCACGAACTTGACGGAGCCGTCGAAGGTACCGATCTTTGCCGAGAGTTGCGTGACGGCTTCGTTGATGATGTCGCTCATGAGATCCTCTGGATTGCGGACGCGCCGGACGGCGCGGGATTGGATTGAGACTAGGATGATGAACCTGCGCGTCACCCTCAAGGCCCTGATCCTCTCCGTTGTCGCCGGTTACGCCACGTTTTCCGCCGCGCAGGAGCTGGAAGGCGATGCCGACGCCCTTCTCAACCGGTTGTCGACGCTGACGGCCGAGCACGACGCGGATGAGGCCGCGCGGCTCGCCCGCGAAATCCAGGAGCGCTGGACCCATTCGGGCAGCGCGACCGGCGATCTGCTCCTGCAGCGCGGGATCGAGGCCATCGCGGCCGAGGATTACCCCAAGGCGATCACGCATCTGACCGCGCTGACAGATCACGCGCCGGATTTCGCGGAAGCCTGGAACCAGCGGGCGACGGCTTTCTTCTATTTGGAGCGCTACGGGGCGGCGGTGTCCGATATCGAACAGGTCCTGGTCCTCGAGCCGCGCCATTTCGGCGCATTGGCGGGGCTGGGCATCATCATGGAGCGGCTGGGCGACGACCGGGCCGCGTTGCGCGCGCTGGAGGCCGCGCAGAAGATCCACCCCGCCGAGGCGAACGTGAACGCCGCGGTGGACCGGCTTCGAGCGCAGACGGGCGGGCGGACGCTCTGAGTGGATAGCAAGCTCGGCCGGGTGACGGCGGTCCTCGGGCCGACGAACACCGGCAAGACGCATTACGCCATCGAGCGGATGCTGGGCCATCGCACCGGCATCATCGGCCTGCCGCTGCGCCTGCTGGCGCGCGAGGTCTATGACCGGATCGTGGCCATCCGCGGTCCCTCGGTCGTGGCGCTTCTGACCGGCGAGGAGCGGATCGTGCCGCCGCGCGCGGCGTACTGGGTCTGCACCACCGAAGCGATGCCGCAGGGCATGGGCGCCGACTTCGTCGCCGTGGACGAGATCCAGCTCTGCGCCGATCCCGAGCGCGGTCATGTCTTCACCGACCGCCTTCTGAACATGCGCGGGCTGCACGAGACGCTCTTCATGGGCTCCGACACGATGCGCCCGGCGATCCAGCACCTGATCCCCAAGGCGCAGTTCGCGCGTCGCGAGCGGTTCAGCGAGTTAACCTACACAGGTTCGAAAAAGATAAGCCGGATGCCCGGCCGTACCGCGATTGTCGGCTTCAGTGTGGACAATGTATATGCCATCGCCGAATTGTTGCGCCGCCAGAAAGGCGGCGCGGCGGTCGTGATGGGCGCGCTCAGCCCCCGGACGCGCAACGCGCAGGTGGCGATGTACCAGAACGGCGACGTGGACTACCTCGTCGCGACGGACGCCATCGGGATGGGGCTCAACCTCGACATCCGGCACGTCGCCTTTTCGGCCACCTCCAAGTTCGACGGCCGCCGCATTCGTCCGCTCATGCCGCATGAGCTGGCGCAGATCGCGGGGCGCGCGGGCCGCTACCAGCAGCCGGGCACCTTCGGGATCACCGGTGAGGCGGGGCCGCTGGACGAGGACGTGGTCGACGCCATCCAGAACCACCGCTTCAAGCCCATCGACCGGCTGTCCTGGCGCAACGAGCGGCTGGATTTCGGCTCCGCCGAGGCGCTCATCGCCTCGCTCGAGGCGCCCAGCCCCGAGCGCATCCTGACCCGCGGGCGCGAGGCGGACGATCTGCAATCGCTCAAGACACTCAACGACCTGGAGGCCGTGGCCAGCCGGCTGCAAGACGCCCGCGACGTACGCCTTCTGTGGGACGTGTGCCGCATTCCCGATTTCCAGGGCATCAGCCATGGCGAACATGCCAGCATGCTGCAGCGGATCTTCGCCTTCCTGCACGATCGCGGGCGCATCGACGGCGACTGGCTGGCCCGCCAGGTCAAGCGCATCGACCGCACGCAGGGCGATATCGACGCCCTGAGCAAGCGGTTGGCATATATCCGCACATGGACCTACGTCGCCCAGCGAAAGGGCTGGGTCGACGACGAGGCCCATTGGCGCGAGGCGACCCGGTTGGTAGAAGACCGCCTGTCGGATGCGCTGCACCAGGCGCTGACATTGCGGTTCGTGGACCGGCGCACCAGCGTTCTGCTGCGCCGCCTGAAAATGAAGGAGGGCCTTTTGGCCGACATCAACGATAGGGGCGAAGTGATCGTCGAGGGGGAATCGCTGGGCCGGATCGAAGGCTTCCGCTTCCACCAGACCGGGACGACCTCGCCCGACGAGGCCAAGACCGTGCGCCAGGCCGCCACCCAGGCGCTGCGCCCGGAATTCCACCTTCGCGCCGACCGCTTCTACAACGCGCCCGATACGCAGATGGACTTCACCGAGCAGGGCGGCCTGATGTGGGGCGAGCAGGCGGTGGGCAAGCTGGTGCCCGGCCCCGAGCCCCTGAAGCCCGGCGTCGAGGCCTTCGTCGACGAGGAGGCCGGCCCCGAGGTGATGCAGAAGGTCCAGCGCCGCCTGCAGCATTTCGTCGACCGCAAGATCGCAGCGCTGTTCGAGCCGCTGCTGGCCATGTCGAAGGACGAGGCCGTGACGGGCCTCGCCCGCGGCTTCGCCTTCCGGATGCTCGAAGGGCTGGGCGTCCTGCCACGCGCGCAGGTCGCGCAGGAGGTCAAGGAGCTCGATCAGGACGCGCGCGGCCAGCTTCGCAAGCACGGCGTGCGCTTCGGCCAGTTCACCATCTTCCAGCAGCTCATGCTGAAGCCCGCGCCGACGCGGCTGCGGCTGGTTCTCTGGGCCCTGTCGCAGAAGCTCGACGATTTCCCCGAAGCGCCGCCGCCGGGCCTCGTGACCGTGCCGAAGCTCGAAGGCGCGCCCGAGGGCTATTACGCGATGGCCGGCTACCGCCTCGCCGGCGCGCGCGCCATTCGCATCGACATGCTCGAGCGGCTGGCCGACATGATCCGTCCGATGGACACCCGCGCCGGGTTCGAGGCGACGGCCGACATGCTGTCGATCACCGGCATGACGCTGGAGCAGTTCGCCGACCTGATGGAGGGCCTGGGCTACAACGCCGAGAAGGGCGAGCGGGCGAAAACCCGCGGCGGCGACCCGAAGGAGGCGCCCGAAACTCCGCCCGAGGAGCCCGCGCCCAATTCGCCCTCCGAGGAGCCCGCGCCGGGCGGCCCCGTCGAGACGCCCGAGACGCCCCCGTCCGAGACGCCGGTCAATCCCCCGGTCGAGACGCCCGTGCCCGACCTGCCGCCCGAGATGCCGCCCGCGACGGGCGCCGCCGTCGCCGCGGCGCAGGAGGTGAGCGGCGACGCGCCGGAGGCCCCGGCGGATGCCGCGTCGCCCGTGGGCGAAGCCGTCGCCACCGCCGCGGAGGTCGAGGAGACCGAGACCTTCTACACCTTCACCTGGGCCCCGAAGCGCCAGGGCCGGGGACCGCGGCCCGACGCCAAGCCGCGTCGCGGCGGCAAGCCGCAGGGCAAGGGCGCGCGCGGGCCCAAGGGCAAGGGCGGCCCGGCGAAGGGCGGCGACCGCGGGCCCAAGACCTACGAGGCCCGCCCCGAACGCGAAAAGAAGGTCGATCCCGACAATCCCTTCGCCGCGCTGGCCGCGCTCAAGGACAATTGAGCGACGCGCCCGGGCGGCTCCGGCTGGACAAGTGGCTCTGGCAGGCGCGGTTCTTCAAGACCCGCAGCCTCGCCGCCCGGATGATCGGGGAGGGCCGCGTCCGGCTGAACGGCGCGCGGGTCACCAAGCCCGCGCAGGCCGTGGTCCCGGGCGACGCGCTGACCTTCCCGCAAGGCGACCGCATCCGCGTGGTAGAGATCGCCGCGCTTGGCGAACGGCGCGGCCCCGCGGCCGAGGCGCAGACGCTCTATGCCGATCACACGCCACCGCCCCAGCCGCGGCTGGGACCCCGGCCCACGGGGCGCGACCGGCGACGGATGGACGCGCTTCGCGACGATCCGGAAACGTGATCCCGCGGCCCGCTTGAACCCCGGCGGGGTGGCCGCTAGATGCAGCGGGCATCGGAAAGGACACCCTGCATGACCTATGTCGTCACCGACAATTGCATCGCCTGCAAATATACCGACTGCGTCGAGGTCTGCCCCGTGGATTGCTTCTACGAGGGCGAGAACATGCTGGTGATCCATCCCGACGAATGCATCGATTGCGGCGTCTGCGAGCCCGAATGCCCCGCCGATGCGATCCGGCCCGACACCGAGCCGGAGATGGAGAAATGGGTCGAGTTCAACCGCAAGTATTCCGAGGCCTGGCCGGTCATCATAACCAAGAAGGACCCGCTTCCCGCGGCCGAGGAGATGGACGGCAAGGACGGGAAGATGGAGCTCTTCTCCGAGGCGCCGGGCGAGGGCGGCTGACGCCGCGTCAAGCCACCGCCGCGATGGGTCAGTCTTCGTGACGCTTTCGCGATCGCCGATTCTGTGCTATATATTGTGGCGAAGCGGGCTCTGGTCCGCCTTTATCTGCCACAATTCGCCCGCTCGGGAGGCAGCTTTCGAACCGGGACGGATATCGCGATACGCACACGCTGACCGCAGGATCTCCCCGCGGCGGCCTTTCTTTCGCCGGGTCACCGGCGCGGAGGCGGATCGCATCATGACAAGAGGATGCCCATGGCCAAGAAGTCCGAGTTCCGCCCCAATGATTTCGTCGTCTACCCGGCACACGGGGTGGGCCAGATCGTCTCGATCGAGAAGCAGGAAGTCGCGGGCCACGAGTTGGAACTCTTCGTCATCTCCTTCGTGAAGGACAAGATGACCCTGCGCGTTCCGACCCACAAGGCGACCGATGCGGGCCTGCGCTCGCTCAGCTCGCCCGAGGTGGTCACCAAGGCCATGGCGACGCTGAAGGGCAAGGCCCGCGTCAAGCGTGCGATGTGGTCGCGCCGCGCGCAGGAATACGAAGCCAAGATCAACTCCGGCGACCTGATCGCCATCGCCGAGGTGGTGCGCGACCTGCACCGCAACGACGAGCAGCGCGAGCAGTCCTATTCCGAGCGTCAGCTCTACGAGGCCGCGCTCGACCGCCTGACGCGCGAACTGGCCGCCGTGAACGACATGGACGAGGACGGCGCGCTGAAGGCCGTCGACGAGATCCTGTCGAGCCGGCCCTCCGCCGCCGCCTGATCGCGGCCGATCCGATCCTACGGGGCGTCCTTCGGGGCGCCCCGTTTCGTTTCAAAGCCTTGCGCGGCGACGTTCACGTTCGCCACTCACTCCCACCAGCGGTCGATGCGGGCGATATCGTCGTCGGACCAGCCGAAATGATGCGCGAATTCATGCACCGTGACATGGGCCACCAGCGCCGCCAGCGTCACGTCGCCCCGCGCCGCCCATTCGTCCAGGATCGGGCGCCGGAAGAGCGTCACGGTCGAGGGCGGTTCGGGCCATTCGACGCTGCGCTCGGTCAGCGGCACGCCTTCGTAGAGCCCGGTCAGGTCGTAGCCGTCCTCGATCTCCATGTCGTCGAGCACCGCCTCGGACGGCCAGTCCTCGACCACCAGCCGGACCTCGGCGGCGAGGCGCGCGAAGGGCGCCGGGAAGCCCGCGCGCGCACGCTCGGCCACGCGGCGGATCGCCTCCGCGTCGGGGGCCGCGCCGGGCAGGGCGCTCATATCAGGGTCCGCGCGCCCTCGGGCGTGTCGAGCGTCGCCGTCAGCCGCAGCGCGCCCGGCGCCACGGAAATGCGCGGGTCGTCGATCAGCCCGGCAAGGGCCTCCGCCAGCGCCGGCGCCTCGGGATGGCGCAATTCCAGCCGCGTCAGCCGCAGCCCGTCATCGGGAAAGCGCGGCCGCGCGCTGTCCCACTGGATCAGCGCGGGAAAGCAGCCCTCGAAGGGCAGGATGCCGTCATCGGGCACCGCCATGCGCCAGCGGAAGGGCCCGCGCGCGAAGGACAGGATACGCCCCGCCCGCGGGAAGGCGGCGATCCGCCCCTCCAGGTCGTCGGTGCGCGCGATCCAGTTCGACAGACGCGGCGGGCCGCTGCGCCGGTCGAGGTCGAACCACCGCGCGCGCCCCGGCGCGGGGGCCGCGGGGTCGATCGCGATCACTTCCATGTATTCGCCGGGGGCCAGCCCGCTGAGCCGATTATGCGTGCCCATCAGCTCGTGCACGCCGCCCGGTCCCATGACATGACCGGTTTGCGCCTCGACATGGGCGACCCCTTCGGCGAGCGTTGCGGCGGAGACGGCGAAATGATCGAAGACGGGCATGGACGCGGACGCTAATCCCGACGCCGCCAAGGCGCAATCGCGCAAGGCCTGCCTTGCGGCGCGTGACGGCGTGGGCCGCCTGGCGCGCGCGGCGGCGGCGACGCGTCTTTTCGCGCGGCTGATGCATCTGCGGGACCGGACGATCGCGGGCTACCTGCCCATCGGGTCGGAGGCCGATCCCCGCGGCGCGATGCGCGCGCTCTTCGGCGCCAACCGCATCTGCGTGCCGGTGGTGACCGCGAAGGGCGCGCCGCTGCGGTTCCGCGAATGGTGGCCCGGCTGTGCGCTGGAGGAGGGCGCCTTCGGCGTGCCCGTCCCGACCGAGGGCGGCTGGCGCGTGCCCGACCTTCTGATCGTGCCGCTGGTGGGCTTCGACGCCGATTGCGCGCGGCTGGGCTATGGCGGCGGCTTCTACGACCGCACGCTCGCGGGGATGGGCGATGCGCAGACCATCGGCTTCGGCTTCGAGGCGCAGCGCCTGGACCGGGTGCCGCGCGGGCCCCATGACGTGGCGCTCGACGCGGTGATCACCGAGGCGGGGGTTTATCACCCGCCCGCGAGCGATTAAGGCCCGGCCCAGCAGGAGGGACCGCCCATGACGTTCGACCGTTCCATCAAGATCGCGCCGTCGATCCTCGCCTCAGATTTCGCCAATTTCGGCGCCGAGTGCGAGGCCATCGAGGCCCAGGGCGCCGACTGGGTCCATGTCGACGTGATGGACGGGCATTTCGTGCCCAATATCAGCTTCGGACCCACCACCTGCGCGGCGATCCGGCCGCATATCAAGGGCGTGATGGACGTGCATCTCATGATCGCGCCGGTCGATCCCTATATCGTCGCCTTCGCGCAGGCCGGCGCCGACATCATCACCGCCCATCTCGAGGCCGGGCCGCATATTCACCGCACCCTGCAGGCGATCCGCGCGGCGGGCGCGAAGGCTGGGCTCGCGCTCAATCCCGGCACCCCGGCCGAGGCCGCGGCGGGGCTGCTCGACGATATCGACCTCGTCTGCGTGATGAGTGTCAATCCCGGCTTCGGCGGGCAAAAATTCATCGAAAGCGCGGTGGCCAAGGTCGCCCGCCTGCGCGAGATGATCGGCGACCGGCCGGTCCATATCGAAGTCGATGGCGGCGTGGACCCGGTGACGGCGCCGCTGGTCGCGGCGGCGGGAGCCGATGCGCTGGTCGCCGGCTCGGCGGTCTTCAAGGGCGGCAGCGTCGCGCGGCCCGAGGCTTACGGTCGCAACATCCGGACCATCCGCGAGGCCGCCGAAGCCGCGCGCTGATCGCCGCGGGACGTCAGCCCGCAGCGCAGGCGTGCGCCGTCTTCGAGCGGCGCCTCGCAGGACACGGCGCGCATCGGCCGGACCTCGACCTCGCCCAGGGGCGGCGTCGCGGGCAGGAGGGTCAGGACGAGGGTCAGCGCGAAGACGGCGACGGCCAGCAGATCGGTGCGGGGGCAGCGCCACAGGGCGCGGGCGAGTACGGGCATCGGAGAGGCTTTCGATTTCGACCGGGGCCCGGGCCGCGAGGCAGCCCGTGCCGGAGGGCCGGGTTTCACCCGGCCGCGGGCGACCCCAAGGGGGTCGCGGGATGACGGTTCGGCCATCCAAGTCGACGCCACCGGGGGGCGCGGACGGGGCGGTCCGACGGGAACCGCCCATGACCCCGAGCTATGGACGCCCCGGCCTAAGAGCCGGTGAATCGGTGCGGGGCCAATCCTGCGGATTTCAATCGAATGCGCCGGAACGGACGGGCAGGCGGCACCCCGCCTCCGCGCTCGCATAGGCCAGCTCGACCAGCTCCATCGTGCGCAGGTAGTCGCGGGCCGCGGTCTCGAACCCGCCGGTTTCCAGCCCGGCGACGACATGGGCCTGGAAAGCGTGCACGCAGTCGCCGGCGAAGCCCGGCCAATCCTGCGCGGCGAGGATCGTCTCGGCCGCGCGGTGTCCTTGCGCGCGGAGGTGGACGGCCCCGTCCCCGGTCAGCGTCAGCGTGGCCTCCTCGCCCTCCAGCACCGCGTCGCCGAAGGTGCGGCGCGGGTCGTCCGTGTCGAAATCGGCCAGCCGGTTGCCGTCGAAAAGCGCCCGCACGCCGCCGCCGTAATCCAGCACCACGAGCCCCGCATCCTCGCCCCTGATCGCCGGGTTCAGGCGGCGCAGATCGGCATAAAGCCCCTCGGGCTCGCCCAGCAGGAAGCGGAACGTGTCGAGGTAATGCACGCCCGTCTCGTGGATCAGCAGGCGCGGCATCGTCTGGAAATATGGCTGGCGGGCGAGATAGGCATCGGGCCCGCGCCCGTCGCCGGTGCGCAGCCGGAAGGTCAGGCTCAGCGGTCGGCCGATCCGGCCCGCATCCAGCGCCGCCTTCATCGCGCGGAACCACGGCTGAAAGCGGAAATTCTCGTGAACGATCAAGGGCACACCCGCCGCCTCCGCCGCGTCGGTCACGGCGCGGGCCTCGTCGAGCGAGCTGCAGAACGGCTTCTGGCAGATGATCGCCCGCAGGCCGCGGGGCAGGGCGGCCCGGATCGCCGCCGCGTGGGTGGGCGGGGGCGTCGCGATGTCGAGGATGTCGAGCCCCGCCTCCAGCAGCCCCGCGAGATCGGCATGCTCGGCCCCCGTCGCCGGGTCGGCATCGGCGGTCGCCACCAGCGTCGCGCCGGGGATCCTGGTCCAGGCCTCGCGGTGGAACTGCGCGAAATAGCCCAGTCCCAGCAGCCCGACGCGCAGGCTCACAGCCGCCGTCCGACCGCCGCCGCGGCGCCCCGCGTGTCGAGCGTCCCGCCCAGGTCGCCGGTCGTCTCGCCCGCGGCGAGACAGGCCTCCACCGCCGCCTGCACGCGCGCGCCGTCGCGGATCAGCGCCGCGTCCCCGTGCCGCCGGCCCAGCCAGTCCAGCATCAGCCCCGCCGATAGGATCATCGCGAAGGGATTGGCGATGCCGCGCCCCGCGATGTCGGGGGCCGAGCCGTGGCAGGGCTGGAACACCGCGTGCCTGTCGCCGATATCGGCCGACGGCGCCATCCCCAGCCCGCCCATCAGCCCGGCGCCCAGGTCGGACAGGATGTCGCCGAACATGTTCTCGGTGACCATCACGTCCCAATCCCAGGGCCGCTGCACCATCCACAGCGCCATCGCGTCGACATAGGCGTGGTCGGCGGTCAGGTCCGGATACTCCGCGGCGACGCTGTCGAAGATCTCGCGCCAGAAGGCGAAGGCGCGGAAGACGTTGGCCTTGTCGACGCTGGTCACGCGCCCCGGATGGCCGTCGGCCTTCCGCGTCCGGGCCAGGTCGCAGGCGAAGCGGCAGACAGCTTCGGTGACGGGCCGGGTGATGCGCAGCGTCTCCTCGGCGAAATCGGCTTCGACGCGGCCCCTTCCCTGGGTGTGGAACAGCCCCTCCGTGCTCTCGCGGATCAGGACGAAATCGATCGTGCGGCCCTCGGGGGGCTGGATCGGCGCGCGCATGCCCGGGACCACGCGGACCGGTCGGACGCCGGCATAGAGGTCGAGCGCGATGCGGATGTCGATCTGCGGCGTCATCTCGGTCCCGTCGGGGAAGCGCACCTTCGGATCGCCCAGCGCCGAGAGAAGGATCGCGTCGGCCGCGCGCGCCGTCGCCAGCGACGCCTCCGGCAGGTCCGAGCCGCAGTCGAGATAGCAGGCCGCGCCCGCCGGGCAGTCGTGGAACGCGAAGCCGTGGCCCAGCCCGCGCAACAGCTCCAGCGTCGGGGCCATGATCTCGGGCCCGATCCCGTCGCCGTGAAAGACGGCGATGTCATAGGTCTTGGCCAATCCGCGCCCTCCTGCGACAGTCCCGGTCTTGATAGCAGCGCCGCGCGCGGGAGGAAGCATGTTCGCCGTCACCGTCACCCTCGAGATCGCGAAGGGCCGGATGCCCGAGTTCCTGCCCGCCGTTCTGGAGAATGCCCGCGCCTCGCTGGACGAGCCCGCCTGCCACCGCTTCGACGTCTGGGCCGAGCCGGAGCGGCCCGACGAGGTCTATCTCTACGAGCTCTATGACGATGCCGCGGGTTTCGACGCGCATCGCGCGACGCCGCATTACAAGACCTTCGACGCCGCGGTCCGGGACATGATCGTCGACAAGACCGTCCGGACCTATTCGCGAATGCAGGCCTGAGCGCGCGTTTCGCGCAATTTCCTGTCGCCGTGGCCGGGTTTGCTCTGGTCAGAAACCGGGGGAATCGGTAAGGAAAACTGACCACGCAAAGGGGGTCATCCGCCAAATCGCGGGGAATGCCCGGCAAACGGGACCTAAAGGGAGGATTTAATCCATGAAACTCAAGGCAATCGCGCTCGCCAGCTCGGCCGCGCTCCTGACCACCGGCGCGCAGGCGCAGGACGTGATCGAGATGACCTCGGCCTTCGGTAAGAACCTGCCGATCCTCGGCACCGCCGGTGTCGACTTCACCGACAAGATCAACGCCATCTCCGACGAGGTCGAGTTCGAGCATTTCGATCCGGGCGAGCTGGTCCCGACGCTCGAGGCGCTGGACGCCGTGTCCAACGGTTCGGTCGACGCGGCCTACACGACCTCTGGCTACTGGCAGGGCAAGATCACCGCCGCCTCGCTGTTCGCGGCCGTGCCGTTCGGCCCCGAGGCCGGCGAATTCCTGGCCTGGATGCTCTACGATGACGGACACGAGCTGTTCCAGCGCATGTATGACGAGAACGGCTATAACGTTCACGTCCAGCCCTGCGGCATCATCGCGCCCGAGACCTCGGGCTGGTTCAAGAACGAGATCAACTCGATGGCCGACTTGGAAGGCCTGAACATGCGCTTCTTCGGCCTCGGCGCCGAGGTCATGCAGCGCCTGGGCGTCTCGACCTCGCTCCTGGCGGGCGGCGACATCTTCCCCGCGCTGGAGCGCGGCGCCATCGACGCGACCGAGTTCTCGATGCCCCGCATCGACGCGCGCCTGGGCTTCCACCAGATCGCGAAGTTCAACTACTTCCCCGGCTGGCACCAGCCCGCCACCATGTTCGAGCTTCTAGTCAACAAGGACGTCTGGGACGGTCTCGACGAGCGCACGCAGCGCCAGATCGAGATCGCCTGCCTGGCCAACATCACCACGAACTACGCCGAAGGCGAGGCCACGAATTTCGAGGCCATGATCGAGAACACCGAGCAGAACGGCGTGACCATCAAGACCTGGTCGCCCGAGATGCTGGCCGCGTTCGAGGAGAACTGGAACGCCGTCGCCGAGGAGCTGGCCGCCGAGGACGCCTATTTCGCCGAGGTCTGGGCCGACCTCCAGGAGTTCCGCGCCGGCTACAAGACCTGGGGTGACACGATCTATCTGCCGCGCCCGCGGAACTGATCGATAGCGACGAGGCCCGCGCCCCCATGGGGAGACCGGGCCCTCGTCGGACCTCTTGAGACGGGCCGGGCGGATCCTTCCGCCCGGCCCCTTGCGGACAGGTCCCGGGGGCGGGGCCAGGGAAGGGGGCGGCCATGAGCCAGACACCACAGGAAACGGTCGACGTCGGCGGGCTGGAAGGCCCCATCGTCGCCATCACCGACCCGGGCGAGATCGGGCGCGCCGAACACAATCGCGGCGACCGCTTCGTCGTCCACGTCTCGAACGTCTTCGCCTGGCTCTTCCCGATCCTGATGGTGGTCATCGTGGCGCAGGTGTTCCTGCGCAATTTCGGCCGCATCGGCATCGGCCCCGGCAACCAGGCCTGGATGGACGACCTGCAATGGTGGCTCTACGGCGCCGCCGTCCTGATCGGGGTGGCCTATGCGGTCACGACCAACAGCCATGTGCGAGTCGACATCTTCTACGACGGCTATCCCGAGCGGAAGCAGCGCAAGATCGACATTTTCGGGCTGTCCTGGCTGTTCCTGCCGTTCATCATCCTGTGCTGGGACGTGACGCTGGCTTATGCGCTGCAATCCATCGCCTCGGGCGAAGGCTCCAGCAGTCCCAACGGGCTCCACGGCCTCTATTATCTTAAAAGTTTCGTGAACATCGCGTTCCTCTTCATCGGGATCGCGATCTGGTTCGCTTATCTGCGCATGCTCGCGAAGCTGGTGCGCCCGCTGATGTGGCGCAAGCTGTTCTACGCGCTGCCTTCGGTGGCCTTCGCCATCAACCTCGTCATCTACTACGCGGGCCTCGGCATCGTGCTGCTGATGTCCGAGCCGGGCACGACAACACGCCAGGCGACGCGCCACTGGTTCTTCGACGAGATCGACCTGATCGCGAACCAGGAGATGAAGATCACGGTGCTCGCGGCCCTGATCGTCACGGCCCTCGTCATCGGCGCGGCCTACCTGCTGCGTGACAAGTCCGAGGAGCCCGCCTGATGTTCATCCTTGAAGCGATCGGGCAGCTCATGACGCTGAACGAGCTCGTCGTGCTCGTCATGTTCCTGTCCTTCATCTGGATGCTGTTCCGCGGCATCCCGGTGGCCTTCGCGCTGGTGGGCGTGTCGCTGATCTACGCGCTTTTCGCCGAGATCCTGCTCGACCCCTATCGCCGCGCCTTCGAGGACATCATCGAGTTCGACCGCACCGGCATCGACTACCAGCGCCTCTCGGTCCTCTCCAACCGGCTCTTCGGCAACATCGTGCAGAACCCCGTGCTCGTGGCGCTGCCGATGTTCATCTACATGGGGCTGATGCTGGACCAGTCCGGCGTCGCGCAGCGCATGATGATCTCGATGCAGCGCCTCTTCGGTGGTCTGCGAGGCGGGCTGGCGCTGACGGTCCTGCTGATCGGCATCATCCTCGCCGCATCGACCGGCGTGATTGGTGCGTCGGTGACGCTGCTGGGCGTGATGGCGCTGCCGCAGATGATGAGCCAGGGCTATTCCAAGCCGATTTCGACCGGCACGATCGCCGCGGCCGGCACGCTCGGCATCCTGATCCCGCCCTCGATCATGCTGGTCATCATGTCCGACCAGCTCGCCATCTCGCTGGGCGACCTGTTCATGGGGGCGCTGTTCCCCGGGCTGATCCTGGGCGGCCTCTATATCCTGTTCATCGTGGTCTACGGCTTCATCAAGCCGGGCGCGATGCCCGCGCCCGATCACGGCGACCATGTCGGCTGGCCCGTGGTGAAGGAGGTGCTGCTGGCCGTGGTCCCGCCGCTCCTGCTCATCCTGCTGGTCCTCGGCTCGATCTTCGCCGGGCTCGCCACCCCGACCGAGGCCTCGGGCCTCGGCGCGATGGGCGCGACGCTTCTGGCGGTGGCCAACCGCAAGCTCAACTTCAAGGTCTTCCTCGAAGTGGCGCGCTCGACGCTGAACACCTCGGGCTACATCGTCGGCATTTTCCTGGCGGCGAATTTCTTCGCGCTGGTGTTGCGCCGCTATGGCGGGGACGAGATCGTCCAGAACCACGTGCTGGGCATCTTCCAGGATCCCTACATGGTGGTGCTGTTCATCCTGTTCATCGTGTTCCTGCTGGGCTTCCTGCTGGACTGGATCGAGATCACCATCATCATCATGCCGCTGATGCTGCCCATCATTCAGGGGCTGGAACTGGCGGTGCCGGGCTTCGACGTGGTCCGCGATCCGCAGGTGGTCTGGTTCGCAATCCTCGTGGCGGTGACGCTACAGACCAGTTTCCTGACGCCACCAGTCGGATTCGCGCTGTTCTACCTCAAGGGCGTCTGCCCGCCGGGGGTGAATCTCGGCCATATCTACCGCGGCGTGATCCCCTTCGTGCTGCTGCAGTTGACGGGCCTCGCCATCGTGTTCTGGTACCCGTCGCTGACCACCTGGCTGCCATCCGTCGCCTACGGCAACTGACGGAACGGGCGCGGCCCCGCGGGGTCACGCCCTTCGGGCGGCATGCGACGGCATGCCCCTTCAAATTTCCCGGTCGGACTGACATCTAGGCGGCAGATGCTGATCGCCCGGAGACGACCCATGCGTGCCATCCTGACCGCCCTCGCCGTGACCCTCGCGCTTCCTGCCGCCGCCGAGACGGTGACGCTGGGCGATCTGGTCATCACCCGCCCAGCGCTCCGGGCCACGCCGCCCGCCGCCCCGGTGGCGGCCGGCTTCCTGTCCGTCGAGAACACCGGCGCGATGGAAGACAAGCTCATCGGCGCCGATATCGACCCCGCGGTGGCCGGCATGGTCCAGCTGCACCAGATGGCGATGGCCGACGGCGTGATGCAGATGAGCGAGATGACCGACGGCATCCTGCTGCCGCCCGGCGCCAAGGTCGATCTCGTGCCCGGCGGGCTGCACTTGATGCTGATGCAGATGACGCAGCCGCTGGAGCCCGGCCAGGCCCATGACGTGACGCTCAGCTTCGAGAAGGCCGGCGAGATCACCCTCGCCATGCCCGTCCTGACCCTGGCCGAGATCCGCGAGGCCGCCGCCGAGATGCTCGACGGGATGGAGATGCCGGAAGGCGAGGGGGAATTAAGCCGATGATCGCGCGGACCCGCACAATCCTCCTGGGCCTCGCCGTCGCGGCGCTCGCGCTGGGCGGCGGCTTCGCCGCGCGGCAGCTGATGGACAGCCGCACCGTCTCGACCGCCGTCGGCACCGAGCTGGGCGCGCCGTTCGAGCTGGTCGACCACACCGGCGCGCCGATCACCGAGGCGGCCTTCGAGGGCCGGCCCAGCCTTCTGTTCTTCGGCTTCACCCACTGCCCCGAGATCTGCCCGACCACGGTCTACGACATGGAGACCTGGCTGACCGAGCTCGACGTCGCGCCCGACGCGCTGGGCGCGTTCTTCGTGACCATCGACCCTGAGCGCGACACGCCCGAATTCCTGGCGGATTACCTCGAGCCGCAATCGGAGCGGATCATCGGCATCACCGGCGCGCCCGAGGATGTCTGGGCGATGGCGAAAAGCTGGCGGGTCTACTTCCAGAAACGCCCGCTGGGCGAGGGCGAATACACGATGGATCACTACGCCTCGGTCTTCGTGCTCAATACCGAGGGGCAGGTCGTGGACCTGATCGGCTTCGGCGAGAATCCCGAGATCGCCAAGGCCAAGATCGCCTCCGTCCTTTGAATTTCTTTCGGGTGCGCTTGGCTCTAGCCTGATTCGCGCGATTGCGTTACAGTCCCGACACAGACCCGGAAAACCGGGCGGGCAGTAACGAAATGCAGGCGGACCCATGACCGAAATCGCGCATGGTGCGGTCGTCGCCCTCCCGGGCGAGGCCATCGTTTCACGTTGGTGGCGGACGCTCGACAAGGGCGTGCTGGGGGCGGTCGTGCTGCTCTTCGCCGTCGGGCTGTTGCTGGGCTTCGCGGCCTCGGTGCCGCTGGCCGAACGCAACGGGCTCGAACCCTTCCATTACGTCTACCGGCAGGCGGTCTTCGGCGGGCTGGCCTTCGCGGTGATGCTGGTCGTGTCGATGATGCAGCCGCATGTCGTGCGCCGCTTGGGCGTCGTGGGGTTCTTCGTCGCCGCCGCGGCGCTGATGCTGCTGCCGATCTTCGGGACCGATTTCGGCAAGGGTGCCACGCGCTGGTACTCGCTGGGCTTCGCCTCGCTGCAGCCCTCGGAATTCCTCAAGCCCGTCTTCGTCATCATGACCGCCTGGCTGATGGCCTCCGCCGCCGAACCGGACGGCCCGCCGGGCAAATCGATCAGCTTCGCGATCCTCGTCGTGGTGATCGCCTTCCTCGCGCTGCAGCCCGATTTCGGCCAGGCGATGCTGACCGTCGTCGCCTGGTCGGCCATCTATTTCGTCGCGGGCGCCCCGATCGTGCTGCTGACCGGCGTCGTCGCGGCCGTCGGCGTGGCTGGCATCCTCGCCTACCAGAACTCCGAACATTTCGCCCGGCGCATCGACGGCTTCCTGTCGCCCGATGTCGATCCGCGCACCCAGATGGGCTATGCCATCGACGCGATCCGCGAGGGCGGCTTCTTCGGGACCGGCGTCAACGAGGGCCGGGTGAAATGGATCCTTCCGGATGCGCATACCGATTTCATCATCGCCGTCGCGGCCGAGGAATACGGGCTGGTGATGGTCCTCTTCATCGTCGCGCTGTTCGGCTTCATCGCCGCGCGCTGCCTGATCCGGCTCTGCATCGAGCGCGACATGTTCATCCGCCTGGCCGGCACGGGGCTGACCGTGCTGCTGGCCAGCCAGGCCTTCATCAACCTCGGCGTCGCGGTCCGGCTGCTTCCCGCCAAGGGCATGACGCTGCCCTTCGTCAGCTACGGCGGGTCCTCGCTCATCGCGATGGGCCTCTTGACCGGGATGCTGCTGTGCTTCACCCGGACCCGGCCCCAGGCCGAGATCGGGGATCACCTGCTGTCCAACGGATATCGCTGAGCGCGCCGCACCCATGTCCCAGCTTCTCGTCATCGCCGCCGGCGGCAC
Source organism: Jannaschia sp. GRR-S6-38 (assembly GCF_029853695.1). NCBI lineage: Bacteria > Pseudomonadati > Pseudomonadota > Alphaproteobacteria > Rhodobacterales > Roseobacteraceae > Jannaschia > Jannaschia ovalis. The sequence goes on along the minus strand of NZ_CP122537.1, from coordinate 381,495 downwards.
CGGGGGTCACATGTTCCCCGCCCAGGCCCTCGCGGAGGAGATGCTGACCCGCGGCTGGCGCGTGAAGCTTGCCACCGACGACCGCGGCGCGCGCTTCGCGGGCGGCTTTCCCGATGCCGTCGAGATCGAGATCCTGCCCGCCGCCACGACCGCCCGCGGCGGCGTGGTGTCGAAGCTCTTCGTCGGCCCCAAGCTCGCGCGGGGCGTCTTGCGGGCGCTGCGCAGCTTCCGCGCCGACCCACCGGCGGTAATCGCGGGCTTCGGCGGCTATCCCACGATCCCGGCGATGGCGGCGGCGGTGATGATGAAGCTGCCGCGCCTCATCCACGAACAGAATGGCGTGCTGGGCCGGGTGAACACGATCTTCGCGCCGCGCGTCGATGCCGTGGCCTGCGGCACCTGGCCCACGGTGCTGCCGCAGGGCGCGCATGGCCTGCATGTCGGCAACCCGGTCCGCGCCGCGGTACTAGGCCGCGCGGCCAGCCCATATATCCCGCCCGGCGACTACCCGATGACGGTGCTGGTGATCGGCGGCAGCCAGGGTGCCCGCGCGCTGTCGGACGCCGTCCCGCCCGCGCTGGCCGCGCTGCCCGAGGCGATCCGGAGCCAGCTCCGCGTCTATCAGCAGGCCCGCCCCGAGGACGAGGCGCGCGTCGCGCAGTTCTACGACGAGGCCGGGATGGCGGCCGAGATCCGGCCCTTCTTCGACGACGTGCCGAACCTGATGGCCGAGGCGCAGCTGGTGATCTGCCGCGCCGGCGCCTCGACGGTGGCGGACCTGTCGATCATCGGCCGTCCCGCGATCCTCATTCCCTATCCGCACGCCACCGCCGACCACCAGACCGCCAATGCCCGCGCGCTCTCCGAGGCGGGCGCGGCGATCCTCATCCCCGAGCGCAAGCTCACCTCCGAAAGCCTGGCCGAGCAGGCCGAGCTGATCCTCTCCAACCCCGACGGCGCCCGCCGGATGGCGCGCGCGGCCATGTCCGTGGGCATGTCCGACGCGCGCGAGCGGCTGGCCGCCCTCGTCGAAGAAGCGAGCCAGCGATGAACGCCACCAAGCTGCCCCAGCAGATGGGCCCCATCCATTTCGTCGGCATCGGCGGCATCGGCATGTCCGGCATCGCCGAGGTGCTGATCGCCCATGGCTACACCGTGCAGGGCTCGGACGCGAAGACGAGCGCGATCACCGATCGCCTGGCCGCCAAGGGGGCGCGCATCTTCGAAGGCCAGCGCGCCGAGAACCTGGAGGGCGCGGAGGTCGTGGTGATCTCCTCGGCGATCAAGCCCGGCAATCCGGAGCTCGACGCCGCGCGCGCGCGCGGCCTTCCGGTCGTGCGCCGCGCCGAGATGCTGGCCGAGCTGATGCGGATGAAGTCGAACATCGCAGTGGCCGGCACCCACGGCAAGACGACCACCACCACGATGGTCGCCGCGCTGCTGGACGCGGGGCAGGAGGATCCCACCGTCATCAATGGCGGCATCATCCACGCCTACGGCTCGAACGCGCGGATGGGGCAGGGCGAGTGGATGGTGGTCGAGGCCGACGAGAGCGACGGCACTTTCAACCGCCTGCCCGCGACCATCGCCATCGTCACCAATATCGACCCCGAGCACATGGACCATTGGGGATCGATCGAGGCGCTGCGCCAGGGCTTCACCGATTTCGTCTCGAACATCCCCTTCTACGGGCTGGCCGTCTGCTGCACCGACCACCCGGAGGTGCGCGCGCTGGTCGGCCGCGTCACCGACCGCCGCGTCGCGACCTTCGGCTTCAACGCCCAGGCCGACGTGCGCGCCACGGGGCTGCGCTACGAGGGCGGCGTGGCGCATTTCGACATCCAGCTGCAGGCCGAGGACGCGGTGATCGAGAATTGCGCGCTGCCGATGCCGGGCGATCACAACGTCTCGAACGCGCTGGCCGCGGTGGCCGTCGCCCGCGAGCTGGGCATCCCGAAGGAGGTCATCCGCGACGGGCTGGCGAGCTTCGGCGGCGTCAATCGCCGCTTCACCCGCGTGGGCGAGTGGCGCGGCGTGCCGATCATCGACGATTACGGCCACCACCCGGTCGAGATCGCCGCCGTCCTGAAGGCTGCGCGCCAATCGATCGGCGACAGCGGCCGGGTCATCGCGGTCCACCAGCCGCACCGCTACTCGCGGCTGCATTCGCTCTTCGACGAGTTCTGCGGCGCCTTCACCGAGGCCGATGTCGTGGGCATCGCCGATGTCTATGCCGCCGGCGAGGACCCGATCCCCGGCGCGGGCCGCGACGACCTGGTCGCCGGTCTGATCCGCACCGGCCACCGCCACGCGCGGGCCGTCACCGACGAGGACGATCTGGAACGTCTCGTGCGCGATGAGGCGCGGCAGGGCGATATCGTCGTCTGCCTCGGCGCGGGCACGATCTCGCAATGGGCGGGCAACCTGCCGCAACGGCTGGCGAGCTAGGGCCGGGGAAGGCGGGGGCCGCCACCCCTGCGCCGCCGCCGATGGGACGTTCCGCCGACTCGGACACCCCCGAAAGTATTTCGGGCCAGAGGAAGGAAAACCGCGATGGCGCTTGTCGGTCTTTGCCTGTGGGTCGTTCTGGCGGCGGGCCTCCAGGCCGTGCTGACGGCGCGCCAGTCCTGGCCGGCCGCTTATGGCCTGATGGCGCTGGGCGCGCCGCTTCTCGTCTGGCTCTGGCTCTCGGCGGGCCCGGGCTGGGCCGCGCTTGGCCTTGCGGCGATGGCGTTGATCCTGCGCTGGCCCCTGCGCTATTTCGGGCGCTGGCTGACCAGGATGATCCGATGAACTTCCCGCAGGTGCGCGGCACGCTCACGCCGAACCGGCCGCTGGCCGATCTGACCTGGCTGCGCGTCGGCGGGCCGGCGGATGCGCTGTTCCAGCCGGCCGATCTCGCGGATCTGACGGCGTTCCTTGCCGCGCTGGAGCCCGAGGTGCCGGTCTTCCCGATGGGCGTCGGCTCGAACCTCATCGTGCGCGACGGCGGGCTGCGCGCCGTGGTCATCCGGCTGGGCCGCGGCTTCAACGGGATCGAGATTGCGGGCGATCTGGTCCATGCCGGGGCCGCCGCGCTGGACGCGCATGTCGCGCGGCGCGCGGCCGAGGCGGGCCGCGACCTGACCTTCCTGCGCACCATCCCCGGCGCCATCGGGGGCGCGGTGCGGATGAACGCGGGCTGCTACGGCGTCTACGTGTCCGATCACCTCGTCTCAGTCGAGGCGGTGACCCGCGCGGGCGAACGCGTCACGATCCCCGCCGCCGATCTGCGCCTGGCCTATCGCCAGTCCGACCTGCCCGAGGACACGATCCTGACCCGGGCCACCTTCCGCGCGCCCGCGGGCGATCCCGCCGAGCTGGCGGCGCGGATGGCGGCGCAGCTCGACCGCCGCGACGCGACCCAGCCCACCAAGGACCGCAGCGCCGGCAGCACCTTCCGCAACCCCGCGGGCCATTCCTCGACCGGGCAGGCGGATGACACGCATGAGCTGAAGGCGTGGAAGGTGATCGACGACGCCGGCATGCGCGGGGCCACGCGGGGCGGGGCGATCATGTCGCCCAAGCATCCGAATTTCCTGGTCAACCAGGGTGGCGCGACGGCCGCAGACCTCGAAGGGCTTGGCGAGGCGGTGCGGAAAAGGGTTTTCGAGACCTCCGGTCTGACGCTAGAGTGGGAAATCAAGCGGGTCGGAGAGCCCGGCTAACCCCAGAACGGTCCACCAGAGGCCGGGGACAATAAGAGCAAGCCGCGGCGCGTCAGCGCGACCGGGGCGAGGCGCAGAGATTGGGCATACGGGCATGTCGGGCAGGGCATTCCACCACGTCGCCGTCCTGATGGGCGGACCATCCGCCGAGCGCGAGGTCTCGCTCTCGACCGGTCGCGGCTGCGCGGAGGCCCTGCGCGGCGAGGGCTTCGATGTGACCGAAATCGACGCCGGGCCGGACCTTGCGCAGCGGCTCTCCGACCTGCGCCCCGACGTCGTCTTCAACGCGCTGCATGGCCGCTGGGGCGAGGATGGATGCGTCCAGGGCCTCCTGGAATGGCTGCGCATTCCCTATACGCATTCGGGCGTGCTGGCCTCGGCCCGCGCCATGGACAAGACCCTGACCAAGGCCGCCTACCGGGCCGAGGGGCTGCCGGTGGTCGAAAGCCGCATGGTCGCGCGCGCCGCCGCCTCGGCCTGCCACGTCCTGCCGCCGCCCTACGTCATCAAGCCCAACAACGAAGGCTCGTCCGTCGGCATCTGGATCGTCGAAGAAGGGGCGGAGGGGCCGCCCGCGCTGCCCGACAGCATGCCCGATACGGTGATGGTCGAAGCCTACGCCCCCGGGCGCGAGCTGACCTGCACGGTCCTCGGCGCGCCCGGCCGGGAGCGCGCGCTCACCGTGACCGAGATCGTCACCGACGGCTGGTACGACTACGAGGCGAAATACGCCGAGGGCGGCAGCCGGCACGTCTTGCCCGCGCAGATCGCGCCCGAGGTGTTCTCGGCCTGCCGCGACCACGCGCTGCAGGCCCACCGCGTCCTGGGCTGCCGCACGATCAGCCGCACCGATTTCCGCTGGGACGAGACGCGGGGCCCCGCCGGGCTGATCCTTCTGGAAACCAACACCCAGCCCGGGATGACGCCCACCTCGCTCACGCCCGAGCAGGCGGCCCATGCCGGCATCACCTTCGGCGGGCTCTGTCGCGAACTGGTCGAGGACGCCTCATGCGACAGGTGAAGGCGCGCCGCCCGGCCCCGAGCGACCCCGCGCCCTCGAAATGGCGCTACCGGGCGCAGCGGCTGTGGCTGACGCCGCTCTTCCGCGCGCTGATCCGCACCGGCATCCCCAGCTTCGGCTTCGTGATCCTGTTCACCTGGTACATCAACGACCCCGCGCGCATCCGCGCCATCGTGGACACCTGGGAGGAGACGGTCCGCGCCGTGCAGGACCGCCCGGAATTCATGGTCTCGCTGCTGCGGATCGAAGGCGCCTCGGACGAGTTGCAGGCCGATATCCTCGAAGCGCTGCCGGTGGATCTTCCGCTCTCGCAGTTCCAGCTCGACATGGACGGCCTGCGCGCGATGCTGGTCGATCTCGACCCGGTGCTCGACGCCGAGGTCCGGGTGAAGGCGGGGGGCGTGCTGCTTCTGAAGGTGACCGAGCGCGAGCCGGCCGTGGTCTGGCGCCATGCCGAGGGGATCGACGTGCTGGACGCCGAAGGCCATCGCGTCGCCACGCTGGACGACCTCGCCGCGGCGGGCGCGCTGCCGATCATCGCGGGCGAAGGAGCCTCGGCCCACGTGCCGCAGGCCCTGCGCCTGGTGCGCGCGGCCGACCCGGTGACCGACCGGCTGGTCGGCCTGACCCGCGTGGGCGACCGCCGCTGGGACGTCGTGCTGACCCGCGGCCAGCGCATCGCCCTGCCCGAGACGGCGCCCGCCGCGGCGCTCGACCGCGCGCTGGCGATGCACGCCGCCAAGGACGTGCTGAACCGCGATATTTCCGTCGTCGATCTTCGCATTCCCGACCGCCCCATTCTGCGCCTGACCGGCCCCGCTCGCGACGAATTGCGCCGCCTGCAGGAGCTGGAGCGCCTGAGCTATTTCTCGGAGGACTGATGAGCCGATTGTTCCAGGCCCAACGCGCGATGCGCCGCAAGCGCCAGGCCGCCCTGCAGCGCGGCGTCGTCGCCATCCTCGACGTGGGCAGCCACAAGACCGCCTGCCTCGTCCTCCGCTTCGAGGAAAACACGCCCCAGGGCGAGGGCGTGGGCCACATGGCGGGCCAGTCCAATTTCCGCGTCATCGGCGTCGCCAACACCCGCTCGCGCGGGGTCCGGATGGGCGAGGTGGACGCCATGCCCGAGACCGAGCGCGCGATCCGCACCGCCGTGCAGGGCGCGCAGAAGATGGCCGGAGTGCGCGTCGATCACGTCATCGCCTGCTTCTCGGGCGGCCGCCCGGCGTCTTACGGGCTCGCGGGCGAGGTGACGCTCGATGCCGGGCCCTGCACCGTGCATGACGTCGCGCGGGTTCTCGCCTCAGTCGACACGCCCGACCTCGGGCCGGGTCGCGAGGTGCTGCACGCCCAGCCGGTGAATTTCGGCATCGACCACCGCACCACGCTCCGCGACCCGCGCGGCCAGACGGGCGAGATCCTGCGCGCCGACATGCATCTTCTGTCGATCGACGCCCACGCGATCGAGAACCTGCTGACCTGCATCCATCGCTGCGATCTCGAACTCGCGGGGCTGGCCTCGGCGCCCTATGCCGCCGCCACCTCCGCGCTGGTCGAGGACGAGAAGGAGCTGGGCGCGGCCTGCATCGACATGGGCGGGGGGACGACGGGGCTGTCGATCTTCATGCGCAAGCAGATGGTCTATGCCGACACCGTTCGGCAGGGCGGCGAGCACGTCACCTCCGATATCAGCCAGGGCCTGCGCGTGCCGCGGGCCACCGCCGAGCAGATCAAGTGCCGCTTCGGCGGCGTGGTCGCCACCGGCATGGACGACCGCGAGGTCATTCCGCTCGAGGCCGATACCGGCGACTGGCACCACGACCGCCGCTCGGTCACCCGGACCGAGCTCATCGGCATCATCCGCCCCCGGGTCGAGGAGATCCTCGAGGAGGCGCGCGCCCGGCTCGACACGGCGGGGTTCGGCGACCTGCCCAGCCAGCGCATCGTGTTGACCGGCGGCGCGAGCCAGATCCCGGGGCTCGACGGTCTGGCCGCCCGCATCCTGGGCAATCAGGTCCGCCTCGGGCGCCCGCTGCGCGTGTCGGGCCTGCCCGAGGCCGCGAAGGGTCCGGCCTTCGCCGCCTGCGTCGGATTGTGCATGCAGGGCGCCGAGCCGCAGGATGAATTCTGGGATTTCGACGCCGTGCCCGAGCGCGAGGCCGGCCGGTCCCTGCGGCGCGCGATGCGCTGGTTCAGAGACAATTGGTGATCCGAATCGATTTTGGGGTGACGCAAGGAGTCGGATTGGTTACTTTCGGGCAAAAATACGGCGAATGCCGAGTGATCGAGATGGCCTGAGGCAGGGCCCAACATACAGGTGGACAGAGCAATGACGTTGAATCTCACCATGCCCGGCGGCACCGCCGAAACCGATCTGCGTCCGCGCATCACCGTCTTCGGTGTCGGCGGGGCAGGCGGCAACGCAGTCAACAACATGATCCAGAAGGATCTCGAAGGCGTCGAGTTCGTCGTCGCCAACACCGACGCGCAGGCGCTGGCCCAGGCCCACGCGCAGGCCCGCATCCAGCTGGGCGCCCGGGTCACCGAGGGGCTCGGCGCGGGCGCGCGCCCCGAGGTCGGCGCCTCCGCCGCCGAGGAGACGATCGAGGAGATCGTGGACCGGCTGGCCGGCGCGCATATGTGCTTCATCACCGCCGGCATGGGCGGCGGCACCGGCACCGGCGCCGCGCCGATCATCGCGCAGGCCGCCCGCGAGCTGGGCATCCTGACCGTCGGCGTCGTCACCAAGCCCTTCCAGTTCGAGGGCTCGCGCCGCATGCGCCAGGCCGAGCAGGGCGTCGAAGCTCTGCAGAAGGTGGTCGACACGCTGATCATCATCCCCAACCAGAACCTCTTCCGGCTCGCCAACGAGAAGACGACCTTCACCGAGGCGTTCTCGATGGCCGACGACGTGCTTTATCAGGGCGTCAAGGGCGTGACCGACCTGATGGTCCGGCCGGGCATGATCAACCTCGATTTCAACGATGTCCGCTCGGTCATGGACGAGATGGGCAAGGCCATGATGGGCACCGGCGAGGGCACGGGCGAGGAGCGCGCCGTCGAGGCCGCCGAGCGCGCCATCGCCAACCCGCTGCTCGACGAGCTGTCGCTAAAGGGCGCGCGCGGTGTGCTGATCAACATTACCGGCGGGCACGACCTGACGCTCTTCGAGATGGACGAGGCCGCCAACCGCATCCGCCAGGAAGTGGACGAGGACGCCAACATCATCGTCGGCTCGACACTCGATCCGGCGATGGAAGGCGTGATGCGCGTCTCGGTCGTCGCGACCGGCATCGACGTGGCCGAGGGCGCGCATGAGGCGCCCGCCCCGCGCCGCCGTCTCTCCGAGCCGGCCGCGCCGGTCGAGGCCCAGCAGGCCGCCGCCGCGAGCGTCGCGCCCACGCCCGAGCCCGCCCCGGCCCAGCCCGCCGCCGCGGCGTCCAGCTTCTTCGACGCCAGCGACCAGCAGGAGGCCGAGGAGGAGGCGATGGCGGACGACTTCTTCGGCCGCCCGACCGAGACCGCCGCCGCCGACGACTTGCCGCCGCCGGCCTACCAGCCCGCGCCCGCGCCGCAGCAGCCGATGGCCGCCGAGCCCGCGCAGGCCGCCTTCGCGCCGGCGCCGCGGCCCGCCGGGGCCGGTGGTCCGACGCCCGAGGCGATGGAGCGACTGCGCGCCGCCGTTCTGAAGGGCGAGCAGCGGGTCCAGCCCGAAGCGCCCCGCGGCGACGCGGCCGCGCGCTTCGGCATCGGCAACCTCATCAACCGCATGACGGGCACCGGGGCCGACGCGCCGGTCGCGCGCCCGGCCGCGGCCAGCCCCGCCCCGGAGGCCGCGCCCGCCGCGGATCCCGAGGAGGAGCGCATCGAGATCCCCGCTTTCCTGCGCCGTCAGGCGAACTGAGCGGACACCCCACCCAAGCGAAGACCGGCGGCGGCCCCTCGGGGTCGCCGCTTTCCGTTACAGATGCCGTGACGTCGCGTTCACGATCCGCCGCGCCCGCCCCACGATGCGCTCATCAAGCGCAGTCCAAGCCATTGAAAACGCAGGCCGGAATGACCGCTGCGGCCGATCGGCGAATTTTCGCCATATTGAAGCGGGCGCTGTTTCACCGCGTAACAGGCGTTGAATTGCCCGCAGGGGGCGTCCCGCTTAGCTGATCCTCGACACCACGGCGCCCCACGGCGCCCGGAGGACAGACGATGCAAACGACGATCCGCCACGCGGTCCGCTTCGACGGGATCGGCCTTCACCAGGGCCGGCCCGCGCGCATGACTGTCCACCCCGCGCCCGCCAGTCACGGCATCTGGTTCCGCCGCACCGATATCGACGGTAACGCGATGATCGCCGCGCGCCACGACAGCGTCGAGGTCTCGCCGCTCTGCACGTTGCTGGTCAATGAGGCCGGCATCTCGGTCTCGACCGTCGAGCACATCATGGCCGCGCTCTCGGGCTGCGGCGTGCTGAACGCCATCATCGAGATCGACGGCCCCGAGGTCCCGATCCTCGACGGCTCCGCCGCCGAGTTCGTCCGGGCGATCCTGAAGGCGGGTGTGCGCAAGCTCGACACGCCGGTCCACGCCATCGAGGTGCTGCGCCGCGTCCGGGTCGAGGAGGGCGCGTCCACCGCGACGCTCGACCCCGCGAGCGAGCTCGAGATCGATTTCTGCATCGACTTCGCCGACCGCGCCATCGGCACGCAGCGCAAGGTCCTGCGCCTGTCGAACGGCACCTTCGTGCGCGAGCTCTGCGACAGCCGTACCTTCTGCCGCCAGTCCGATGTCGACGCCATGCGCGCCGCGGGCAAGGCGTTGGGCGGCAGCCTGTTGAACGCGGTGGTCGTCGATGGCGACCGGGTCGTGAACCCCGAGGGCTTCCGCCATGCCGACGAGGCGGTGCGCCACAAGATGCTGGACGCGCTGGGCGACCTGGCGCTTGCGGGCGCGCCGATTCTCGGCCGTTACACCGGCATCCGCGCGGGTCACGCGATGACGAATAAGCTGCTGCACAAGCTCTTCGCCGACCCGCTGGCCTACCGCATCCGCACGCTCTCGCCGTCGGAATGCGGCATCCTGCCCGGCGCGGGTCTCGACCGGGACGTCTTCACCCATCTCTGAGCGCGCGATTTCGCCGCCGGCCCGCTTCACAGCCCGCGATCGCGCGGCTATGGTGCGGCGCAAGCCCCGGAAAGGGGCAAGGGGTGGGGGACGCGGTCCATGACGATCCGGCGAAAGACGCGGTTTTTCGGGGCCTTGGGTCTGGCGGGCGCGCTCGCGGCCTGCGGCGGCTCCGACGAGCTCGCGCTCGAGGACACCGCGCCGGAAGCGATCTACCAACAGGCCGAGCAGGAATTGGCCAATAACGATCCCGATGACGCGGCCGTCCTCTTCGGCGAGGTCGAGCGGCTCTATCCCTATTCCGAATGGGCCAAGCGCGCCCTGATCATGCAGGCCTTCGCCTATCACGAGGACCGCGACTACGAGAACGCGCGCGCCGCGGCGCAGCGCTATATCGATTTCTACCCCGCCGACGAGGATGCGGCCTATGCGCAGTACCTCCTCGCGCTCAGCTATTACGACCAGATCGACCAGGTGGGCCGCGACCAAGGCCTGACCTTCCAGGCGCTGCAATCGCTCCGCACCGTGATCGAGCGCTACCCCGACAGCGAATATGCCCGCTCGTCGATCCTGAAATTCGACCTCGCCTTCGATCACCTTGCCGCCAAGGAGATGGAGATCGGTCGCTACTACCTGAAGCGGGGCCATTACCCGGCGGCAATCAACCGCTTCCGCGCCGTGGTCGAGGAGTTCCAGACCACCACCCAAACGCCCGAGGCGCTGATGCGGCTGGTCGAGGCCTATCTTGCGCTCGGCCTGACGGAAGAGGCGCAGACCGCGGGCGCGATCCTCGGCTACAACTTCCAGTCCTCGCCCTTCTATGACGACGCGTTCCGGCAATTGACCGGGCAGGGGCTTTCGCCCGAGGCGCGCGGGCAGGGCTGGCTGCGCGCGATCTACGACCGCACGATCCGGGGCCGCTGGCTATAAGGGGCGGGGGGACGCCTCGCCCCTCGCACCCCGCCCCGGCGCGCGCTATCTAGCCGCCATGCTTCGCTCGCTCGACATCCGCGACATGCTCATCATCGACCGCCTCTCGCTGGAATTCGGCGCGGGGCTGAACGTGCTGACCGGCGAGACCGGGGCGGGCAAGTCGATCCTGCTCGACAGTCTCGGCTTCGTGCTGGGCTGGCGCGGGCGGGCCGAGTTGGTGCGCCAGGGCGCCGAGCAGGGCGAGGTAGTGGCCGGCTTCGACCTGCCCGAGGGCCACGCGGCCCGCGCCGTGCTCGACGAACACGGGATCGCCGCCGAGGATGGCGAGCTGCTTCTGCGCCGCGTCAACGCCCGCGACGGGCGCAAGACGGCCTGGGTCAATGGCAGCCGCGTCTCGGGCGAGGTGCTGCGCCAGCTGTCCGACACGCTGCTGGAGCTGCACGGCCAGCACGACGATCGCGGCCTCTTGGACATCCGCGGCCACCGCGCGCTGCTCGACGCCTTCGCCGGGGCCGAGCCCGCGCTCGCCGCCACCCGCGCCGCCTGGCGGGACCTCGCCGCCGCCCGCCGTGCGCTGCGCGACGCCGAGGCGCAGGTCGAGGCGGCCCGCGCCGAGGAGGACTTCCTGCGCCACGCCGTGAGCGAGTTCGACAAACTCGACCCCCGGCCCGGGGAGGAGGCCGAACTCGACGCACGTCGCCGCCTGATGCAGGGCGCCGAGCGGATCCGCGAGGACGTGGCCCGCGCGTTGCAAGCCATCGGGCTCGACGGGGCCGAGGGGCAGATGATGGATGCGACCCGCTGGCTCGATGACGCGGCCGACGGGGCGGGCGACCGGCTGGGCCCCGCGCTCGACGCGCTGGGCCGCGCGATGGTCGAGCTGGGCGAGGCGCAGGCGGGCGTCGAGAGCTGCCTCGACGCGCTCAGCTTCGATCCGCGCGAATTGGAGGAGGCGGAGGAGCGGCTCTTCGCGATCCGCGCGCTCGCCCGCAAGCACGGCGTGCTGGCCGACGACCTGGCGGCCTTCGGCGCGGATCTGCGCGGCAAGCTCGACCTTCTCGACACGACCGAGGGCAACATGGGCAAGCTGCGCGCCGCCGAAGCCGAGGCGCAAGCCGCCTATGCCGCCGCCGCAAGCGCGCTGACCGCCCTGCGCCGGGACGCCGCGACCCGGCTCGACGCGGCGATGGCCGCGGAGCTCGCCCCCCTCAAGATGGAGCGCGCGGTCTTCGCGACGCGGCTCGCCGAAGCGGGCCCCAGCCCGGAGGGCGTCGACGAGGTGGCCTTCGAGGTCGCCACCAATCCCGGCGCGCCGTCCGGCCCCCTCAACAAGATCGCCTCGGGGGGCGAGCTTAGCCGCTTCCTTCTGGCGCTGAAGGTCTGCCTGACCGGCGGCGACCGCTCGCGCACGCTGATCTTTGACGAGATCGACCGCGGCGTGGGCGGGGCGACGGCCGACGCGGTGGGCCGACGGCTGAAGGCGCTGGCCGCGGGCGGCCAGGTTCTCGTCGTCACCCATAGCCCGCAGGTCGCGGCGCTCGGGCTGCACCATTGGCGTGTCGAGAAGCGCGTCGAGGACGATGCCACCCTCAGCCGCGTCATTCCCGTGGCCGAGGCCGACCGCGTGGACGAGATCGCGCGGATGCTGGCCGGCGACACCGTCACCGAAGCCGCGCGCGGCGCCGCCCGCGCGCTGCTCGACGCGGCGGCCTGAGGCGCGATGCTGACCCAGCTACTCTTCGGCGGGGGGCTGATCCTCGTCACCGCGTTCTTCACCGCCCCGGGCTGGTGGGCGCTGGAGGTGATGCTCCTGCGCCTGCGGCCCTGGATCGCCCGTCCGCCACACGGTCCGAAGCTGACGGTCTCGCTCGGGCTCGCGATGCTGATGTCGATCCTGATGCTGACGGTCGCCGTCTGGATCTGGGCGCTCGCGTTCTGGGGCCTGGGCGTCTTCATCACGATGGAGACCTCGGTCTATTTCTCGCTCGTCGTGTTCACGACGTTGGGCTTCGGCGACGTGCTGATGCCGCCGGAATGGCGGCTGCTGGGCGGCCTGGCGGCGGCGAACGGGCTTTTGATCTTCGGCCTGCTGACCGCGATGCTGGTCGAGACCCTGCGCCAGAGCCGCCTGCACCAGCGCGACGCCCCGCCGAAGGGCGGCGGCCTGTCCTGACCGCGTGCACCCGGTCCCCGTGCTCCAAGGCTATCGGGGCTCCGGGGCCGTGCCCCCGTGGGTCCGAAGCCGGCCCTAGTGCCGCGTCGGGGGCGTCTCCAACTCCGCATGGCGGCGAGCGATCTCCGCGGCGCTCAGCCGCGCGATCTCGCGCCCGTCCGTGTCGGAGAGGACGCTGGCCTCCGCGAGGAACGTCGCCACCAGGAACGCCCCGCCGCGCAGCGTGACGCTGGCCACGATCCGGCCGTCGGGCAGGTCGGTCCGGCCCGGCAGCGGGACGATGGCGCTGACATCCTCGGCCTGCACGCCCTTCGCCTCGGCGATCAGGAAGGCCACGGTCGCGCCGAGCTTCCGCTCGCCGGCCAAATCCGTGCGCATGGCGATGTCCTTGGCGCTGCAATAGGCGCCCGCCTTGGCGGCGGCGCGAAGATCCTCGTCGTCGAACGCGGGCTTGCTGGGCAAGTCCGGCGCCACGATGACCAGACCGTTCAGCGCGATCCCCTCCAGCCGAAGCTGCGCCCCGGCGGGCCCCGTCAGGATGCCCCAGAGCACGGTCTCCCGGCCCAGCGCGGTGACGAAGCGGCCCGGCATGACCCGGTCGAAGATCGCGTTCTGCTTCATCGCGGCCCAGGCGAACCCCAGGATGTCCCCGCTCTCGCTCAGCCCCTGAAGCCGTAGGGCCTGCCGGTCCTGGAAGCGCCGCTCGCGCCTGCGGTCGCGCTTCAGGAAGGCGGCCATGCGGCGGTCATAGGCGCGCGCGGGCACGATCTGCACGCGCGGGCGCAGCCAGGCATTCATCTTGGCGTGGTAGACGTCGTTGGCCGCGAAGAAGCGGCTGTCCAGCGCCTCGCAGAGCGTCGTATCCGCATTCTCACCCGCGGCCTCCAGCTCCGCCAGGCAGGCGGCCAGCGGCTCCAGCCCCGCGGCCCGCAGCCCCGTCAGCGCATGGGCGATCGTCAGCGGATCCATCCGCGAATTGTGGCGGAACTGCGCGTGGCCGCCGTTGCAGACCTGCGCGTAATAATAATCGGCATTGTAGGCCTGCGGCGCCACTTCGTCGATTTCGCCCGCGGCATAGAAGCCCCGGTCGCGCGCGGCGTTGGTCCAGTCGACCACCGCGCCGATCAGCGCGTAGGGCTGGGCGTCGGGCCCCAGGACGGCGTCGGGGACGATGACGCGCTTCCGGCGCGCGCCCGGGAAAATGTAATGGAACATGAAGCGTCTCTCGAATGCGGTCGGGTCGGGGCGCGTAAGGGCGCGCGCCTCAAGCCATGGCATCCGAATCGGACGACAATCGGGCAGCGCCGCGGACCCGTCGCGGCCGCCCGCGCTCAGAGCAGCCAGACCGCCGCGAGCCCGAGGAAGGCGAAGAAGCCCACCACGTCGGTCACCGTCGTAACGAAGGCGCCCGAGGCCAGCGCCGGGTCGATCCCGGCCTTCTGCAGCACGACCGGGATGCCGACGCCGGCCAGTCCCGCGACCACCAGGTTGATCACCATCGCCACCGCGATCACCAGGCCCAGCATCGGCGTGCCAAACCAGACCACGCCGACGATGCCCATGATCACCGCGAAGGCCAGGCCGTTGATCCCGCCCGCCACGACCTCGCGCCGGATGACGCGCCAGACATTCGCGCCGGTCAGGTCGCGCGTGGCCAGCGCGCGCACCGCCACGGTCAGCGACTGGGTGCCGGCATTGCCGCCCATCGAGGCCACGATCGGCATCAGCACGGCCAGCGCGACGACCTCGGCGATGACGTTCTCGAATTGCGAGATCACCATCGAGGCCAGGATCGCCGTCACCAGGTTGACCGCGAGCCACGGGAAACGGCGCCGGACCACGTCGAAGGTGCGGTTCGAGATCGCCTCCTCGCTGTCGACGCCGGCGAGGCGCAGGATGTCCTCGCCCGCTTCCTCGTCGAGGATCCGGATCGCGTCGTCGATGGTGATCACGCCCAGCAGCCGATCGTTGTGATCGACCACCGGGGCCGAGATCAGGTGATACTGGTTGAAGGCATAGGCGACCTCGGCCTCGGGCTCGGTCACCTCGAAGGTGCGGAAGCTCTCCTCCTCGATCTCCGAGAGCGGCGTCTCGCGCGGGCTCGACAGGATCTTGCCCAGCGTCACGTGTCCGACGGGCCGCATCCGCGGGTCGGTCAGGATGACGTGGTAGAACTGCTCGGGCAGGCTCTCGGCGTGGCGCATGTGGTCGATGGCCTGGCCGACCGTCCAGAAGGACGGCACCATCACCACCTCGCGCTGCATCAGGCGGCCGGCGGAATATTCGGGGTAGGTCAGCGCCTGCTCGACCGCAGCGCGGTCGATCTCATCCAGCGCGCCCAGGATCGCGTCGGCCTGGTCGGTGTCCTCCAGGTTCTCGATCAGGTCGACCACGTCGTCGGTGTCGAGCTCGCGCACCGCCTCGGCCACGTCCTCGGCCGGCAGCGCGTCGAGGATCTCCTCGCGCAGGCTCTCCTCCAGCTCCGACAGGATCTCGCCGTCGACATGGCCCGACCACAGCTCCAGGAGTGTGGCGCGCTCGGCCTCGGTGATCTGTTCCAGAAGGTCGGCGATGTCGGCGCCGTGCATCGGCTCCAGCAGATCGTCGAGCTGGGTCCGGTCGCGGGCCTCGATGGCCTCGCGGATGGCGCGCAATCGCGGTTCGTCCAGCTCGACCTCGTCCTCGTAGGGGGGGTCCTGCGTGTCGGCTGGGTCTGCCATGGCGGCCTCCGGGGCTAGCGTCGCCGGACGGATAGCGCGGGGCGATCCAGAGGGGTAGCGGCGATTTCGCGCGCGCGGTAGGGCGGGGCATGACGACGCTCATCCGCGGCCAGGTGCTGGCCTTCCATGCCGATCCCTTCGCCGTGCCGGCGCCCGACGCGGCCCGCCACGACGCCGCCGGGGCCGTCGCGGTCGCCCACGGACGGATCGCCGGCCACGGCCCGATCGACGCGATGCGCGCGCGCTTTCCGCAAGCGGTCGAGATCGACCACGGCGACGCGCTGATCCTGCCGGGCTTCGTCGACGCCCATGCGCATTACCCGCAAACGGCGATGATCGCCTCCTGGGGCAAGCGGCTGATCGACTGGCTGAACGACTACACCTTCCCCGAGGAGGCGCGCTTCGCCGATCCCGGATACGCCGCGACGATCGCCGCGCGCTATCTGGACCTGCTGCTGGCCAATGGCACGACCAGCGTCGCCAGCTTTTGCACGATCCACCCGGGCAGCGTCGACGCATTCTTCGAGGCGGCGGCGTCCCGCGACATGGCGGTCTGGGCGGGCAAGACCTGCATGGATCGCAACGCGCCGGATAACCTGCGCGACGATGCGCAGAGCGCCCATGACGACAGCGCGCAGCTTCTCGCGCGCTGGCACGGGCAGGGCCGCGCCGAATACGTCATCACGCCGCGCTTCTCGCCCACCTCGACACCCGAGCAGCTCGAGGCGCTGGGCGCGCTATGGGCCGCGAACCCGTCCTGCTTGATGCAGACCCATCTGAGCGAGCAGACCGACGAGGTCGCCTGGGTAAAGACGCTCTTCCCCGAGGCGCGCGATTATCTCGACACCTACGAGTCGCATGGCCTGCTGGGCGAACGCGGCCTCTACGGTCACGCCATCCACCTGGAGCCGCGTGAGATCGACCGGCTGGGCGAGGTCGGGGCCGCCGTCGTGCATTGCCCGACCTCGAACAGCTTCATCGGCTCGGGGCTCTTCGACATGGGCCTCGCCGCGCGGATGCGGGTGGGCTTGGCGACGGATACGGGGGGCGGGTCCAGCTTCTCGATGCTTCGGACGATGGCCGCCGCCTACGAGATCGGGCAGCTGCGCGGCTTGGCGCTGCATCCCGCGCAGCTTCTGTGGCTCGCGACGGAAGGCTCGGCCCGCGCGCTGCACGCGGCGGACCGGATCGGCACGCTTTCCGAAGGCAGCGCGGCGGATCTGGTGGTCCTCGATCTCGGGGCGACGCCCGCCATCGCGCAGCGCAGCGCGCGGGCGGCGGATATCTGGGAGGCGGTGTTCCCGACGATCATGATGGGCGACGACCGGGCCGTCGCGCAGGTCTATGTCGCCGGGCGGGCCGTGCGGCCCGAATAGGTCCGGGCCGCGCGCGGGCGGCCCGGCGAAGAAATCAGCTCGTGGCCTCGGCGACGCAGGTCCCCGACTCGTGGTCGAACACGCTGCCCGGAGCGCAGGACATCGTCGCCTGACGGTCCTTCATCCAGTTGCAGCCTTGCGCCAAGGCCAGGCCCGGCGCGCCCGTCAGGACGGCGGCCACGAGAAGGGTCTTCATCGTCTTCATTGTCGTCTCCCGGTTGGACTTGGGTGACGCAAGAGTAGCGCGCGGGGCGCCGGGCGCAAAATCGCGAAATGTCGCAGACATTCGGACCGGCCTGACCTTCGGCCCATTCTTGACGAAGAATTGACCTTCTGCGGCAATAGCTGCCCGCATAAGGAGCATGCGGACCATTGGCGATCTACGACTACTACGGGTATGACGACGACCAAGTGACGTTCCCGGGCGGCACGGCGTCCGTGGGCGAGACGATCACCTTCACCGCGCCTTCCGACCACCTGATCTCGATCTCGGACAACGACACCCAGCTGCAGGACGGCACCGACGACCGCGACGACGAGGATGGCGACCAGATCGCCACGATCTATGACGAGTTCGGCAATGTCGAAACCTCCGGCCAGGTCCAGCCGCGCGAGGAAATCGCGCTGAGCGACGGCACCAACACCGTCTACATGACGCGGATCTTCATCGCCTCGTCCAACAGCTACTACTACATCTTCCAGGAACCCGCGCCCGACCTGAACACGACCTACACGGTCACCAGCGTCACCAGCCCCAACAGCACCAACTACAGCGAATTCTCGTCCACCGGTGTGGCCTGCTTCGTGGCGGGCACGCTGATTGCGACGCCGGCCGGCCCGCGTCCGGTCGAGACGCTGCGGCCCGGCGATCCGGTCTCGACGCTCGACCGGGGGCGCAGGCGTTGGTCTGGACCGGGGGGCGCGACATCGCGGCGGCCGAGATCCGGCAGGCGCCGCGGCTCGCACCGTTCCGGATCGAGCCCGGGACCTTCGGGCCGGGCCGTCCGGACTGCGCGCTGCTCCTGTCGCGCCAGCATCGCGTGCTGCTCGGCGGCGCGGGCGCCGACGGGGCCCTCGCGGCGATCCACGCGCTGGCCGGTCTGCCGGGCGTCCGGCAGGCGCGGCCTCTGGTCGGCCTGCGATACGTCCACCTGCTGACCGATGCGCATGACATCGTCATCGCCAACGGGATGCATGCCGAGACGATGCTGCGCACCGACCGGTCCGAGCGGCTTCTGGCCGGCATGGACCGCTCCAACGTGCCGCCCGGCGCGACCCGGCCCTGCCGCCCGATCCTTCACAACCGGCAGGCGCGGGCCCTGGCCGCCCGGCGCGACGGGCCGCTTTGGCCCCGGCCGTCTTCGCCGGTACCATGACGCGGGCCGGAAAATCCGTCCCCGCGACGCGAAGGATCAGTCGCCGAAGACCCGCGCGAAGATCGTGTCGACATGCTTGGTGTGGTAGCCGAGGTCGAATTTCTCGGCGATCTCCGCCTCCGACAGCGCGGCCCGAACATCCGTGTCGGCCAGCAGCTCCTCTTGGAAATCGGCGCCCTGCTCCCAGACCTTCATCGCGTTGCGCTGCACGAGCCTATAGGCATCCTCGCGGCTGACGCCCGCCTGCGTCAGCGCCAGCAGCACCCGCTGCGACATGACGAGGCCGCGGAACTTGTTCATGTTCGCGAGCATGTTCTCGGGATAGACGACCAGCTTGTCGATCACGCCGGTCAGGCGCGCCAGCGCGAAGTCCAGCGTCACCGTCGCATCCGGGCCGATCATCCGCTCGACCGAACTGTGCGAGATGTCGCGCTCGTGCCAGAGCGCCACGTTCTCCAGCGCCGGCACTACCGCCGAGCGCACCAGCCGCGCGAGCCCGGTCAGGTTCTCGGTCAGCACCGGGTTGCGCTTGTGCGGCATGGCCGAGGAGCCCTTCTGCCCCGCGCTGAAGAATTCCTCCGCCTCGAGGACTTCGGTGCGCTGCATGTGCCGGATTTCGGTCGCGACGTTCTCGACCGAGCTGGCCACGACGCCCAGCGCGGCGAAGAAGGCCGCGTGGCGGTCGCGCGGGATGACCTGCGTGCTGATCGGCTCGGGCAGAAGGCCCAGCTTCTCGCAGACATGCGCCTCCACGCGCGGATCGATATTGGCGAAGGTCCCCACCGCACCCGAGATGGCGCCCGTCGCCACCTCGGCGCGCGCGGTCTTCAGCCGGCGCAGGTTGCGGTCCATTTCGGCGTAGAAGCGCGCGAAGGTCAGGCCCATCGTCGTGGGCTCGGCATGGATGCCGTGGCTGCGCCCGATGCGGACGGTATCCTTGTGCTCCAGCGCGCGCCGCTTCAGCGCGGCCAGAAGCCCTTCCATGTCGGCGATCAGGATGTCGGCGGCGCGGGTGAGCTGGACGTTGAAGGTCGTGTCGAGCACGTCCGAGCTGGTCATGCCCTGATGCACGAAGCGCGCGGCGTCGGCGCCCACGATCTCGGACAGGTGGGTCAGGAAGGCGATGACGTCGTGCTTGGTGACGGCCTCGATCTCGTCGATGCGCGCCACGTCGAACTCGGCATCCTTCGCCTTCCAGACGGCCTCGGCATTCGCGCGGGGGATGACGCCCAGATCCGCCATCGCGTCGCAGGCATGGGCCTCGATCTCGAACCAGATGCGGAACTTCTGCTCGGGCGACCAGATGGCCACCATCTCGGGACGGGAATATCGAGGGATCATGCGCGGGCCTTTCGGGTCGGGTCGCGCGCGTTCTAGGGTGGCGCGCGACCGAAGGAAAGGAAGTCCCGTGACGGAACTGGACCGACCCGAACCGCCCGCCAAGGGCACGCGCAACGCGGTGGCGCATACCTGGGGGGCGCTGGGCTATTCGCTCGCCGGCGGGCGCGTCCTGGCCGCGCAACGCGCGGCGCGGCTGCAACTGGCGATGTTCGTCGCGACCGCGCTGGCCTTCGCGCTGGTGGGCGTGCGGCCCGCGCAATGGGCGGTGGCGGTCGCGCTGTTCCTGAACTCGCTCCTGGTCGAGGCGCTGAACACGGCGATCGAGCTGATCGTCGATCGCGTCTCGCCCGAGATCAGCAATTTCGCCAAGCAGGCGAAGGACCTGGGCAGTTTCGCGGTGTTCTGCGCCGTGCTGGTCTTCGGCGGGCATGCCGTCTGGGTCGTGGGCGCGGCGCTGCTCGCGCGATGATTGCGGGGCTGGCGGGCCGCTGGCGGGTCAACCGCGTGATCCGCCACGCCGACGGCGCGACCGTGCGGTTCGCGGGCGCGGCCGAGTGGCGGCCGGAGGGGGCCTGGCTGCGCGGCGTGGAGACGGGCGAGATACGGCAGGGCGGTCAGGTCTTCGCCGCGCGGCGCGAAACGCTCTGGCGAGAGGGGCCCGACGGGATCGAGGTGGCCTTCGGCGACGGCCGGCCATTCCACGTCATCGGCCCCGACGGGCGCGCGCATCACGATTGCGCTCCCGATACGTACCTTCTGCGCTACGATCTGTCGGCCTGGCCGCGCTGGTCGGTGCGCTGGCGGGTCACGGGGCCACGCAAGGATTACCGCGCGCTCACGCGCTACCGGCGGGATGTCTAGGGGGACGCTTCAGCCCGTCGGGCAGGCATCGCCCGTATCGCGCCAGATCGTGACGTTGAGCGACATGTCGCAAAGCGCCATGAACGCGCGCCCGTCGACCTGGAGGCACATCTGCGTCCCGACCTCGTGCAGGTTGCCGTTGGTGTCGCGGCACTGGCACGGAATGGCCGAGGTCGTGGCCTGCGCGGTCGTGACAAGGCAGAGAGCGGCAGCGGCGGCGAATGAGATCAGGCGCATGTCGGATACCTCCCGTGGGTCGAGCGTATCACGCGCGCGCCCCTTGACCAAATGAGGAAGACCGCCCATGCCCCGGGGCCATGATCCCCGCCGATCGCCTTGCCCAGATCCTCGACCGTTTCGAGTACCTCGAAGCGCGTCTGAACGCGGGGCCCGACGCCTCCGAGATCGCCACGCTGACGCGCGAATACAGCGATCTGCGCCCCGTGGCCGAGCAGGTGCGTGGTTGGCAGGCGCTGGAGCGCGAGCTGGCCGAGACCCGCGCGATGCTGGAAGACCCCGAGATGGCCGAACTGGCCCGCGCCGAGCTGCCGGCGCTGGAGGCGCGGCGCGCGGCCGCGGAAGCCGCGCTGCAGATCGCGCTCCTGCCGAAGGACGCGGCCGACGCCCGCCCGGCCATCCTAGAGATCCGGCCCGGTACGGGTGGCGAGGAAGCGGCGCTCTTCGCCGCCGATCTGGAGGCGATGTATCGCCGCTATGCCGAAGCCCGCGGCTGGCGGATGGAGACGGTCGAGCGGCAGGAGAGCGACCTGGGCGGCGTCAAGGAACTCGTCGCGCGGATCGAGGGCGAGAACGTCTTCGCCCGGCTCAAGTTCGAAAGCGGCGTCCACCGCGTCCAGCGCGTGCCCGCGACCGAGAGCGGCGGGCGCATCCACACCTCGGCGGCGACCGTTGCGGTGCTGCCCGAGGCGCAGGCCGTCGATATCGACATTCCCGCGAGCGAGATCCGCATCGACACGATGCGCGCCAGCGGGGCCGGGGGGCAGCACGTCAACACGACGGATTCGGCGGTCCGCATTACCCATCTGCCGACCGGGATCGTCGTGACTTCCTCCGAGAAATCCCAGCATCGGAACCGCGAGATCGCGATGGAGGTGCTGCGCGCCCGGCTCTACGAGGCGAGCCGCGCCGCCGCCGATGCCGAGCGCAGCGCCGATCGCCGCGCCCAGGTCGGGTCGGGCGACCGCTCCGAGCGGATCCGGACCTACAATTTCCCGCAGGGCCGGATGACCGATCACCGCATCAACCTGACGCTCTACAAGCTGGACGCGGTGCTGGCGGGCGACCTCGACGAGGTGATCGATGCGCTGATCGCCGACCGCCAGGCGACGCTTCTGGCCGAGATGGAGGCGTGAGCCGCCGCGATGCGCTGGCCCGCGCACGCGCCGCTCTGGAGGCGGCGGGCGTGCCGGGCGCGGCGCGCGACGCCGAGATCCTGATGCGCGCGGTGGCGGGCCCCGTCGAGGCGCCGGATGCGGCCGCGCTGGCGCGGTTCGAGGCGTTGGTCGCGCGCCGCGCCGCGCGCGAGCCGGTGTCGCACCTGACGGGGCGGCGCGCTTTCTGGCGGCACGAGTTCGAGGTCACGCCCGACGTGCTCGACCCGCGCCCGGAGACCGAAACGCTGGTCGCCGCGGCGCTGGCGGCGCCCTTCGCCCGCCTGCTCGACCTCGGCACCGGCTCGGGCTGCATCCTCTGTTCGCTGCTGGCGGAACGGCCCGAGGCCACGGGGCTCGGCACCGACGTCTCGGACGCAGCGCTCGCGGTCGCGCGCCGGAACGCCGCCGCCACGGGGGTCGCGGCGCGTGCGGAATTCTCGCGGGCCGACTGGCTGGACGGGGTCGAGGGCCCGTTCGACCTGATCGTCTCCAATCCGCCCTATATCGCCGAGGACGAGATGGCGGCGCTTTTGCCCGAAGTCCTGCGCGAGCCGCGCGGCGCGCTGACCCCGGGCGGCGACGGGCTCGACGCCTATCGCGTGATCGCGCGGGACGCGCCCGCGCGGCTGGCCCCGGGCGGGCGGCTGATGGTCGAGATCGGGCCGACGCAGGGGGACGCGGTCGCCGCGCTGTTTCGCGATGCCGGCCTCGCCGGGATCGCGATCCGCCCCGACCTGGATGGTCGCGACCGGGTCGTGCAGGCGGAAAAACCCCGATGACGGGTGCGAAACCCCACGAATCCGCTTGTAACCTGTGTTCGGCGCACCCATAAGACATCCAGCACGACGGCGGATGCGACCTCTTCGCTCCCGGTGCCTGCCCGAGCAATCCCGGACCGTTCGACCCGCAACGCGGGCACGGTCCACGGCAACGATCAGCGGAAACCCTCACGCATGAGAAGCAGCAAGTCCCGTTCGCGGAGCAAGAACCGGAACAACCGTCCGCAGGGCGGCAACATCGTCAATCGCGTCTTCGACAGCTCCGGCCCCGAGGGGAAGGTGCGCGGCACCCCTCAGCAGATCATCGACAAGTACAACCAGCTCGCGCGGGACGCGCAGCTGTCGGGCGACCGCGTTGCGGTCGAGAATTTCCAGCAGCATTCCGAGCATTACACCCGTATGCTCGCCGCCGCGCAGAAGGAGATCGACGCCCGCCAGCAGCAGCACCAGCAAAGCCAGCAGGGCGGCGGCCAGCAAGGCGGGCAGCAAGGCGGCCAGCAGGGCGGCGGTCAGCAGCAGGGCGGCGGCGACCAAGGCGGCCAGCAGGCCGGCTCGCAGGGTCAGCAGGGCGGCGGCCAGCAGGGCGACGGCCAGGACGGCCAGGGCCGCGGGCGCCGCGGCGGAAGCCGGCGCAAGGATCGCGGCGAGCACTCTGATCGCTCCGAGGGCCATCGCGACGAGAGCCGCGACCAGTCTCGCGAGGATCGGCCGCGCGACGACCAGCCGCGCGACGATCGGTCGAGCGATCGACCGGCCGAGGCGCAGGACGGCGCGTCCCATGTCGTCGACACGCCCGAGGATATGCCCAAGCCCAAGCGGCGCCCCCGCAAGAAGGCGCCCGCCCCCGAGGCCGAAGGCAGCAATCCCAGCCCGTCCAGCGAAGACGCCTGAGCGCCGCCGCGGCGCTCAGCCCAGCGCGCGGGCCAGCGCGCACCACCCTTCGAGCGGCACCTGCTCGGCCCGCATCGTCGGCTCGAGCCCCGCATCGCGCAGCGTGCCTTCGATATCGGGGGCGAGCCCCTTCAGCGCGGCCCGCAGCATCTTGCGACGCTGGTTGAACCCCTTCGCCACGACCCGTTCCAGCACCGCCGGCGGCGCGGGGAAGCGCGGCGCGGGCAGGGCGGTCAGATGCACCACGGCCGAGGACACCTTGGGCGGCGGAGAGAAGGCCTCCGGCGGCAAGGACAGCGCGATCCGCGCGTCGCAGCGCCATTGCGACAGGATCGCGAGGCGGCCATAGGCCTTGCCACCCGGCTGCGCCACGATCCGCTCCGCGACCTCGCGCTGGAACATCAGCGTCAGGCTCTCCCACCGGGGCGGCCAGTCGGGCGGGGTCAGCCAGCGGATCAGCAGTTCGGTGCCGACATTATAGGGCAGGTTGGAGATCACCCGCCACGGCGCCTCCAGATAGGCGCCGGGATCGATCTCGAGCGCATCCGCGCTCACCACCTCCAGCCGCCCGGGATAGTGCGCGGCGATCTGCGCGAGCGCGGGCAGGCAGCGCGCGTCCTTTTCCACGGCCAGCACCTCTTCCGCGCCCTCGGCCAGAAGCGCCCGGGTCAGCCCGCCGGGCCCCGGCCCGACTTCGAGCACGCGCGCGCCCTCCAGCGAGCCGCCGACGCGGGCGATCCGGGCCGTCAGGTTCAGATCCAGGAGGAAGTTCTGCCCGAGCGATTTCTTCGCCCGCAGGTCATGGGCGGCGATCACGTCGCGCAGAGGGGGCAGGTCGTCGATCTGGGCCATGGACCCGCCAATAGCCCGGCGGATGGCCGGCTGCGAGGCCGGGATTGGAGTATTTCGGGACCCGTGATGATCCGGGAGCGGTCAGCCCCGTCCGTCGCGCCGTCCGGCCATGTCCCAGGCCATCCGAAGGGCCGCGACCATCGAGGTCGGATCGGCCCGGCCCGTGCCCGCGATGTCGAAGGCGGTGCCGTGATCGGGCGAGGTGCGGATGAAGGGCAGGCCCAGCGTGACGTTCACGCCGCCCGCGAAATCGACCGTCTTGATCGGGATCAGCGCCTGGTCGTGATACATCGCGACCGCCGCGTCGTAATGCGCCCGCGCGCCGGCATGGAACATCGTGTCGGCGGGCAGGGGGCCGAAACAGCCCAGCTCGGGAGCGAGACGCGCGACGAGATCGGCGATCCAGTCGACCTCCTGCCGGCCCATCGTCCCGCCTTCGCCGGCATGCGGGTTTAGCCCCGCAACCGCGATGCGCGGCGCGGCGATGCCGAAATCGCGGCGCAGGCCGGCATGGGTGATGCGCAGGGTGGCCTCCAGCCCCGCTTGCGTCAGCGCGGCGGGCACCTCCTCCAGCGCGATATGGATTGTGGCGGGGACGACGCGCAGCTCGGGGCAGGCCAGCATCATCACCACCTGCTCGACCCCGCCCAGCGCGGCCAGGTATTCGGTATGGCCCGGATAGGCGAAATCGGCCCCGTCCTTCAGCGCCTTCTTGTGGATCGGCGCAGTGCACATGGCCGAGGCCGTCCCGCCCTGCGCCAGCGCGACGGCCCGCGCGATGGCCGAGATCACGCCCGCCGCCTGCGCGCCGTCGGGCCGGCCGGGGCGCGCCGGGCCGGGGATGTCGTGGGGCAGGATGCAGAGCGCGTCCGTGCCCGCCGCCGCGGGGTCGTCGATCACGCGGGTGGCGACGCCGAAGCCCTCGAAATGCGCCGGGTTGCCGATGACGAAGAACGGCACCTCGGGGGCGACGGCGCGGGCCTTGGCGACGACCTCGGGGCCGATCCCCGCGGGCTCGCCGCAGGTGACGGCGAGCGGCGCGCGTTCAACTGCGTTCAATGATGGCCTCGGCGCGCAGCTCCGACAGGTAGCTTTCGGCATAGCCCTGAAGCCGCTGGTTCAGGATCTGCTGACCGGCCGCATCGAAGGCGCCTTCGGCGGGCTCGGCAACGCGGCCGCACATCATGATCAGCCGCAGGTTGCCCGTGGGCGAAACGAGGGTCGAGATCTCGCCCTCGTCCAGCACCGCAAGCGTCTGGCGCAGATCGTCGGGCAGCTCGGCCGTGGGCCGCGTCTCGCGGATCAGCCGCTCGGGCGGCTGGCCCCGCGCCACGCCGTAGAGATCGTCGCAGGTGTCCACGCGGTTCGCGACGCGCCCCGCCTGGCTCCGCGCCTCGGCCGAGTTGCCGCCTGGGATCAGGTATTCGGCGTAATCGACGGAAAGCGCGGCCGCCGGTCCGCCGCCCGTCTCGTCGAGGCCGCGCAGCAGGAACAGACCGATGAAGGAGCCGAGATTGACCGGCTCGGAGACCTCGCCCGGGGCGAGCGTCAGCACGCGCGCCGCGATTGGCGGGGCCAGTTGCGACAGGGGCACCCAGTCGACGCGCCCGCCCCGGCGCGCCGAGGCGGCCCGGCTGTAGCGGCGCGCCGCGGCCTCGAAGGCGGCCTGGCCTGAAATCGTCTCGGACAGGCGCAGCGCCAGGGCCGAGACCTCGTCCTGGGTCTCGGGCGCGAGCGGCAACGCGATCTCGGACAGCAGAACGCGGACCTGCGGACCCGCGCCGCGGGCCAGCGTGCGCTCGACCTCCTCGGGGGTGGGGCGCGATTGCGGGCCGAAGCGCTGCTGGACGAAATTGCGCCACAGGATGCCGTTCTGCACGAAGTCGCGGAACGTCTCGCCCGCGACGCCGGCCTGTTCCAGCGCGGCGATGAACTCGTCGGGCGTCAGGTTGGCGCGCGAGGCGAAGGACGTGAGCCCGGAGTCGAGCTCCTCGGCGGTGACCTCGATTCCGGCGCCGCGCGCCGCCTGGACCTGAAGCGTCTCGTCGATCAGCCGGTCGAGCGCGGCGTCGGGCGTGGCGTTGGGTGCGCGCAGGAGCGACAGGAACAGCGCGCGCTGATCGACCTGGTAGCGGGTGATGCCCTGGCCGTTGACCGAGGCCAGCACCGCGAAGGGGTTCTGCTGCGCCGTCGCGGGCAGCGCCGTCAGAAGCGCCGCCATCGCGAGGAAGATCGCGCCCAGGAATCGTGTCATGCTCTCGCCCCTCATATTCCGCAGCGCCGGCGTCGGTCGCGCCGGTCCTCCGCCCCGAACCCGGCCAGCTCGATCCCAAGCCCGAAGCGGGTCGAGGGCTCCAGCGTGGTGTTCGAGGTGAAGCGTCGCTCCACATCGAAGGCCACGGTGACGCAGTCGGACCTGTAGGTCAGGCCCAGCCCCGCGCGGCTGGCGTCGTTCGTGACGAAGTCATATCGCCAGTTCACCCGTCCCGTCCAGTCGCCCCCGAGGTCCCGGGACGCGTCGAGCGCCCATTCCGAGGTCTCGATCGGGCGGCCCGCGGCCACGTCGCTTTCGAGAAAGGTGTAGCGGGTCTCGAGCATGTGGCGCGGCCCGTTCCAGCGCAGGATCGTCTCGGATCGGGCGAAGTCGAACTGGTCGTCGAAGAGCGCCCGCTGCAGCACCGAGAACCGGTCCTGGTAGCTGGCCTGCGCCGAGACGAGCCAGTCCGAGCTTCGACCGTCCAGTCCGGTGCCGGGGCGGAACTGGCCCAGGTCGTCGTCGCGGATCACGCGCCCGACGGTGCCGCCGAGGTTCCAGCCCGAGGGGTCGAAGCGCGTGTAGGAGATGCCGAGATTGATCCGGTTGCCCAGCTCGCGCGTGTCGCGGCCGGCGAAGCGCTGGGGCGAGAACAGGTTCCCCTCGTCGAATTCTGGGGTCAGGCTGTCTTCGTTCGGCGTGCGGGCGCGATTGTCGGGGACGAAGAGCACCTGCGCCACCGGCTCGATCAGGTGGCGGACGCCGCCCGCGCCGCCGCGCGCCATCGGAAAGCGCAGCTCGAGCCCGCCATAGGGCACCGCGCGCGCGAAGGTCGTGTCCTCGAAGCTGGGATCCTCGCGCACGTCGTAGGCGTCGAGATGCAGCCCGGCGATCGCGGTCATCACGAGGCCGCCGCCCGTCACATGCGTGCGGCGCCAGTCATACGCCGCCGAGAGGCGGGTGACGTCGCGCGCGGCGTTGTCGGGGCCGCCCGGGGGGATCGCATTCGCCGTCCGTTCGCGCGCATGGGCCTGCAGTGTCCAGATCGATTGACCGCCGAGGAAGGCACGCGGCACGCGGCGCTGGCGTTCGACGGTGACGACTCGGGTGGGCAGGAAATCGTCATTCTCGCCCGCGCGCAGGCTGTTGAAATAGATCGCCTCCGCCAGAACCCGGTCGTCGCGATCGATCCGCGTCACCGCGATGCGGCTGTCCAGCCGGTCTTTTTCCGAGATGCCGTAATTCACGAGGTAGGCATCGTCCGACACCGCCTCGACGTCGAATTCCAGCCGGTAGTCGCGTGGCAGGAAGAAGACGCCCTCGGCGAAGAGATAGCCGCGATCGTCGCCCGGCTGCAGGTCGTCGCGCGACCAGGCGCCGTTCGCCTCGATGCGGCCGTTGTCGAAGGCCTGGCGATAGCGGAAGCCCAGGCTGCGCGTATCGGTATTCGTCACGTAGGGCAGAAGCGTCAGGTCCCGCGACGGGCCCAGGGGGATGAAGTAGGGGATCGTGACGCCCGTTCCCAGCAGGTCGTCGGAGGAAAACCGCGGCGCCAGCACGCCGCGGGCGCGGTCCAGCGTCGGATCGGGCAGGCGCAGCACCGGAAGCCAGGCGACGGGCACGCCCAACACCTCGAAGCGCGCGTCCTCGAAATAGAGCTGCCGTTCCTCGGTGTCGTGGACGATCCGTCGGGCCCGGATCTGCCAGAGCGGGACGGGGTTCTCCGGGCAGACCTCACAGGAGGAGGCGACCGCTTGGTAGAGCTGCGTGTAGCGGCCCTCGGTCCCCGTCGCGATCTCGGTCGCGGCGATCTGCAACTGGCGGTCCAGCACCAGCCGCGCGCCTTGCAGCACTGAGTTCCGCAGATCCGCCGATAGCGAGGCGAAATCCGCGAAGAGGATGCGATCGGGCCCGTCGATCAGGGTGATGGGTCCCTCGGCGACGATCCGGTCCTCGCGGCGCAGATAGGTGATGCGCGTGGCGCGCAGGATCGCGCCCTCGGCGAAGATCTCGACCGCGCCCGAGGCGACCAGCGTCTCGGCGTCGAAATCGATGCGGTCGGCGACCAGCGTCGCGGGCCCGGATTGCGCGGCGGCCGCGAGGGGCAGCCACAGGCAGGCGATCAGGGCGAGGACCAGGCGCATCACCCGTCTTCCAGCCGCAGGATCACGCCCAACGCCAGCAGGATCGCGGCAAGCGGCGGCGCCCAGACCGCCAGCATGACGGGGAGCTGGCCGTTTTCGCCCAGCACCTGCGCGAAGTTGCGCAGGAAGAAGACGCCGAAGCCCAGAAGCAGCGCCGACAGCACCATCAGCCCCGAGCCGCCAGCCCGGACATGGCGCATGGTGAAGGCCGCGCCGATCATCACCATTGCCGCCAGCATGAGCGGGTTCGCAAGCTCGGTCTGGAACCAGACGCGATGCGTCCGACCCGAGAAACCCGCCGCGTCGAGCTGCTGGATGAAGCCCGGAAGCTGGAAGATCGGGATGGAGGAGGGCACGCCGAAGCTGTCGCGGATGCCCTCGCGCGTGAGCGAGGACGGGATCGACGCGAAGGGCACCGATTGCGCGTCGCGCTCGGGGTTGTCGGATTGCGCGAGCGGCCAGCGCTTGGCGTCCTGCAGCAGCCATTGCGCGTCGGCCAGCTCGGCGCGCGCGGCGTCGATCCGCTCGGTCGGGCTGCCGGAGCCGTCGAAGGAGATGAAGGTCGCCTCGAAGAGGACCGTGCCGTCGAGCGACGACCGCGCCGCGCGGATCACGGTCTGTCCCTGCGCGTCGCCCTGGCGCAGCCAGACGCCCTCCTCGCTGACCGACAGGACCGAGCTGAGCCCGGTCCGGAAGGCCGCGATCTCGCGCTCGTAGGCGGCCTGGGTGGCGGCGACGATCGGGTTCACGACGATCAGCGCCGCGACGCCCAGCAGGACCGCCGCCGCGACCGGCGCCAGCAGCGCGCGCAGGGCCGAGCGCCCCGCCGCGCGGATCACCACCAGTTCGGACGACCGAGCCAGCGCGAGGAACAGCGCCAGCGTCGACAGGATCACGATCAGCGGCAGGATCTGGTAGAGCGCCGCCGGCAGGTTCAGAAGCGCGAGCCGCAAGCCGTCGCCGAAGCCCGCATCCTGCCCGTCGAGACGGCGGAGTTGCTCCATCAGGTCGATGGGCAGCAGAAGGCCGGTGAAAACCAGCGTCACGATCAGGACCAGCCAGATGAAGCGTCGCGCGATATAGAGCGGCAGGATCATGCGGGCGCGCCCATGATCCGCGGCCCGCGCGTGTCCCGCCAGAGCAACAAAACCGCCAGCGACCAGGTCAGAACCGCCGGGGCATAGACCAGCGGCCAGAGGTCGGCATCCTGGCGCACGGAGTTCTCGGCGACGTTGCCCAGCATCTCGAGGAGGACCGAGGCCATGACCGCGGCGAGGATCTGCCGCCAGAGCCCGAGCCGCGAATAGCCGCCCAGCATCAGGAACCCCAGCGCCATCAGCGGCAGCGCCGCGGCGAAGAGCGGATCGGCGAAGCGGACATGCCCCTCGTAGCGCAGCTTGGCCACGTCGGCGCCGGTGGCCGCCTGCGCCACCGCATCCGCCCGCAGCAAAGCCCCGGTCGGCAGCTCGCGCGGATCGGCCCGCCGCTCGCCGCGGCCGCCCGCGAGCCCCTCGAGATCGTAGGCGAAATCCTCGAAGGTCGTGGTCACGAGGCTGCGCGTCGGCACCTGCAGCGTCTGCGCCATCCCGTCGAACATCACGAGGCGCGTGCCGCCTTCCGCACGCACCAGGATCGCCCGCTCGGCGGTGTAGGAGGTGCGCGTGTCCGGGCGGCGCCGGTCCTGCAGGAAGAGGCCCAGAAGCTCGCCCGCCTCGGTGATCTCGCGGACATAGACGGTGACGCCCGCGCCGGGGTGCAGGAACTCCCCCTCCGTCAGAAAGCGCGCGGTGATGTCCTGGCCCAGCTCCTCGCCGCGCTCGGCCAGCGCGACGCGCGACAGGGGCACCAGAAAGTGGCCGAGCACCGACAGCATCACGGCCACCACCAGACCGAAGGCCAGCGCCGGGCGCGCCAGACGCCAGGGGCCCAGGCCCGTGGTCTGCGCGACGACCATCTCGCTATCGCTGGTCAACCGGTTGATCCCGTAAAGCGTCGCCACCAGCGCCGAGACCGGGAGCACCGCCTGGATCACGCCCGGGAGCGCCAGCGCGGTGAATTCGAGGAAGATCACGACCGAGGAACCGCCGGCGATCAGCCGGTCGAACAGCCCGATCGCGCGGTTCACCCAATAGACGGAGACCAGCACCAGGCTGAAGAAGCCGAAATAGGCCAGCAGTTGCCCCGCGAGGTATCTGTCGAACGTTCCCACTCCGTCCCCCGGGCGGCCCATTGCGCCCTGTCTAGCCGGATGGGCCGGGGCGTCAAAGCCCCGATCTGACCGCGCGGCTGGAACTGGCCCCGGCCGGGCGCTAGGGTCCGCGCGAGACGCCATTCCCATCCGAACCGGAGCCCTTCATGACCCGACCCGCCGACGTGACCTTCACCGCCACCGATCTCGACGCGCTGAGCGGGGCCGAGGGGGTGATCGCCTGTTTCGTGCCCGAGGGCGGCACCCTCTCGCCCGAGGCGCGGCGGCTCAACCGGCTGTCGAAGGGCGCGGTCAAGCGCGCCGTCGAATCGCCGGCCTTCGAAAAGCTGAAGCCCGGCGAGGTGATGGAGCTGGCCTTCCCGAACGGGCTCGCGGCCAGCTGCGTCGCGATCGTCCGGCTAGATCGCCGGCCCGGAATGATGAAGGCGATGACGGCGGGCGCGGCGCTGGCCAAGCTGCGCGGCGCGCGTCCGCTGACGGTGCTGGCAGGCAGCCAGCGGCTGCTGTCGGACATCGTCCTGGGGGCGGTGCTGCGCGGCTACGATTTCGCCGATCACAAGACCGGCGACGACAAGCCCGAGACCGCCGCGATCTCGGTGATGGTCAAGGATCCCGACGCGGCCGGGGCCGATTTCGCCGATGCCCGCGCCGCCGCCGAAGGCGTGTTCCTGACGCGCGATCTGGTCAACGAGCCTGCCAACGTGCTGACCACGACCGAATTCGCCGCCCGGCTGGAAAAGCTGCGCGCACTCGGCGTCGAGGTCGAGGTGCTGGAGGAGGCCGATCTCGAAAGGCTCGGGATGCGGACGCTCCTGGCCGTGGGCCACGGCTCGGAAAGCCCGTCCAAGGTGGTGGTCATGCAATGGAAGGGCGGTGGCGACGAGAAGCCCTTCGCGCTGATCGGCAAGGGCGTCGTCTTCGACACCGGCGGCATTTCGATCAAGCCGGCCGCGGGCATGGAAGACATGACGATGGACATGGGCGGCGCGGGCACCGTCGCGGGCGCCATGCACACGCTGGCCGCGCGGAAGGCGAAGGCCAATGTCGTGGCCATCGTTGGCCTCGTCGAGAACATGCCCGACGGCCGCGCGCAGCGGCCCGGCGACGTGGTGCGCTCTATGAAGGGCGACACGGTCGAGGTCATCAACACCGATGCCGAGGGTCGTCTCGTGCTGTGCGACATCATGTGGTACGCGCAGGACCGGTTCGAGCCCACCGGCATGATCGACCTCGCCACGCTGACCGGCGCCATCATCATCGGTCTGGGCCACGAGAATGCGGGCGTCTTTGCGAATGACGACGCGCTCTGCGACGCCTTCCTGAAGGCCGCGAAGGACACGGGCGAGGGCGCCTGGCGCCTGCCGTTGGGCGAAGCCTACGACAAGCAGCTCAAGTCCCGCGTGGCGGACATGAAGAACGTGGGCGGCCGGCCCGCCGGGTCGATCACGGCGGCCCAGTTCCTGCAGCGCTTCGTCAAGGACGGAACGCCCTGGATCCATCTCGACATCGCGGGCGTGGCCTCGGTCTCGTCGGGCACGGCCCTGTCGCCCGCGGGCGCGACCGGCTGGGGCGTGCGCGCGCTGGACCGGCTGATCCGGGACCGGTTCGAAGCCAAGGATGGGTGAGGTCTATTTCTACCACCTGACGCGCCGCGCGGTGCCCGAGGTCCTGGCGCCGCTCCTGGAGCGCAGTCTCAAGCAGGGCTGGCGCGTCGCGGTGCGGGGCGGCGACCCGGAACGGCTGGACTGGCTCGACCAGAAGCTGTGGCAGGGCCCGAATGACGGCTTCCTGCCGCATGGGCTTGCCGGTGGCGAACACGATGCGCGGCAGCCGATCCTCCTGACGACCGGGGCGGCGGCGAACGAGCCCGACTGCGTGATGGCCGTCGACGGTGCCACGGTCGCGGCCGAGGAGGTGGGTCCGCTCGCACGGGTCTGCATTCTGTTCGACGGCAACGACGACGCCGCCGTCGCGGAAGCACGCGCGCAATGGAGCGCGCTGACCGGGGCCGGGATCGGCGCGCGTTACTGGTCTGAGGAGTCGGGTAAGTGGGAAGAGAAGGCATCGAAGAACGTCTGACGCGGGAGCGACGCGGCGACGGCGAACGCGGAAGACGTTCCCGTAGTGAATTCAGCGGCTTCCGGGCCGTTCTTCAGCGCACCAGCCGCAGCCGTTCGTCCTCGATCTCGATCCGGCCGAACGCGCCGAGATAGGACATGCCCAGCAGGCTCTGGCCCATCTCGCCGGCATTGACGACGGCGCGGACGTCGCGGTCGACGAAGGCACCGAGGCCGACCGTCTCCAGCCGTATCTCGGCCGTCTCGACGGGGCCGTTCGCGGTCATGGCGCGGCCGAAATAGCGCAGGCTGTCCACGTCGATGCCCGCCCGGGCCGCATCCTCCTGGGTCAGGACGAGATCCGTCGCGCCGGTGTCGATGACGAAGCGGATCGGCGCGCCGTTCACCTCCATCGTCAGGTAGTAATGGCCGTTTCGCGCGCGCGGCACGTCGATCATCACCGACTCGCCGTCCACCGCCATGCTCTGGCGTGGCACCAGCGTGCGCTCGATATCGTCCCAGATGCCGTAGACCAGCACCACGCCGATGAAGATGAACCCCCAGATCGCCGCCTGTTGCAGCGTCTGTCCCAGCCGCCCGCGATTGGCCGCGAGATAGCCGATCGCGATCACAACCCCGAAGAGGCCGAGATAGATCGCATATGCCGCCTGATCCGCGCTCATCGCCCTGACATAAGCGCGACCCGCCCGCTTACCAGCCCGGAAGGTCGGAAATGCCGTCGAGGACGAACTGCACCGAGAGCGCGGCCAGCAGCATGCCGAGCAGCCGGGTGACGACGTTGATGCCGGTCGGGCCCAGCAGACGCTCCAGCGGCGCGGCGAGCTGGAACAGGATCAGCACCACCGCGATCACGGCCAGCATCACGCCGATGGCCGAGACCGTGCCGACCGTATCGGCGCCGTCGGTCAGCAGGATCATCGTCGTGATCGCGCCCGGCCCGGCGATCAGCGGGAGGGCGAGCGGAAAGACCGACGGGTCCTCGGGATGCGACTCGGCCTGGCCCTCGCGGCGCTGGCTGCGGCGCTCGAACAGCATGTCGAGCGCGGTCAGGAACAGAAGGATTCCCCCCGCGATGCGGAAGGCGGGCATCGAGATGCCGACGAAGGCCAGCAGGCTCTCGCCCGCCAGGGTGAAGACGATCAGCAGCGCCGTCGCGACCGCGCAGGCGCGCAGCGCGATGGCGCGGCGGTGACGCGCGTCCATGCCGGCGGTCAGCGCGATGAAGATCGGCACCAGACCGATCGGGTCGATGATGACGAAGAGCGCCGTGAAGGCGGTCAGGGCCTCGGGCGCGGTCATCGCGCCTCGGCCTGTTCCACGGCCTCCATGGCGCGCAGCCACAGCGCCTCGGCGCGATCGGCGGCCTCCATGACCTCGGCGTATTTCTTGTTCCAGGTCTCCAGCTCGCCCACGCGCCCATCCTCGTAGAGATCCGGATCGGCCAGCTTCTTGGCCAGTTTCTCGCGCATCGCGTCGATCTTCTGGACCCGCGCCTCGGCCTTGCGCGCCTCGGAGCGCAGCGCCATCAGCCGGTCGCGGCTGACGGGGGCGGGCTTCGCGGCGTCGGGCTTCGTCCGCGGCTTCTCGGGCCGGTCGTCGCCCGCCAGCAGGATCTTGCGATAGCTTTCCAGATCGCCTTCGTAGGGTTTCACCGTGCCCCCGCCCACCAGCCAGAGCCGGTCGGCCACGAGGCTGAGAAGGTGCATGTCGTGGCTGACCAGCACGACCGCGCCGGTATAGGCGGTCAGCGCCTCGACCAGCGCCTCGCGGCTTTCGATGTCGAGGTGGTTGGTCGGCTCGTCGAGGATCAGCATATGCGGCGCGTCCAGCGTGGCCAGCAGCAGCGAGAGCCGCGCCTTCTGCCCGCCCGACAGCTTCGCCACCCGCGTCTCGGCCTGATCGGCGCCCAGGCCGAACGAGGCCAGCCGCGCGCGGAGCTTGGCGGGCGCGTCGTCGGGGCGCTCGCGCTTGAGGTGTTCGAGCGGGGTCTCGTCGACATGCAGCTCGTCGACCTGGTGCTGGGCGAAATAGCCGATCCGCAGCTTGCCCGACGCGATCCGCTGGCCGTCGCAAGGATGAAGTCTGTTCGACAACAGCTTGGAAAGCGTCGATTTTCCCTCGCCGTTGCGGCCAAGGAGCGCGATACGGTCGTCCTGGTCGATCCGCACGTTCAGGCGCCCCAGGACGGGCGGGCCGTCATAGCCCACGGCGGCCGCATCCAGCCGCAGGATCGGCGGCGACAGCTCCTCGGGCTGGGGGAAGGTGAAGACGGTCCGGGCCGCGTCCTCGGGGGCGCGGACGGTCTCCATCCGCTCCAGCATCTTGATGCGGCTCTGCGCCTGCTTGGCCTTGGAGGCCTTCGCCTTGAAGCGGTCCACGAAGCTTTGCAGATGGGCGCGCCGGGCATCCTGCTTGGCGGCCTCGGCGGCCAGGCCCGCGCGCTTCTCGGCGCGCATCCGCACGAACTGGTCGTAATTGCCCGAGTAATAGGTCAGCCCCCGGTCCTCGAGATGCAGGATGCCGCCCACCGCGCGGTTCAGAAGGCCGCGGTCGTGGCTGATGATGATGACGGTGTGCGGATAGCGCGCGAGATAGCTTTCCAGCCAGAGCGCGCCCTCGAGATCGAGGTAATTCGTCGGCTCGTCGAGGAGCAGCAGGTCGGGCCGCGCGAAGAGCACCCCGGCCAGCGCCACCCGCATCCGCCAGCCGCCCGAATAGTCCGAGCAGGGGCGCGCCTGGTCCGCGACCTCAAAACCCAAGCCCCGCAGGATCGAGGAGGCGCGCGCCTCGCCGGACCAGGCGTCGATATCCTGTAGCCGGGCCTGCACCTCGGCGATGCGGGCGGGGTCGGTCGCGGTCTCGGCCTCGGCCAGCAGCGCCGCGCGCTCGGCATCGGCGGCCAGCACCGTGTCCAGCACCGAGACGTCGGATGACGGCACCTCCTGCGCGACGCCGCCGATCCGGGCGCGCGAGGGCAGGGCGATCTCGCCGCTGTCGAGGGCCAACTCGCCCCGGATCAACCGGAAGAGCGTCGTCTTGCCGGTGCCGTTGCGGCCCACCAGCCCGACCTTGTGGCCGTCGGGAATCGTCGCCGTCGCCCCTTCGAAAAGGGGCCGGCCCGCGACCGAGTATCCGAGATCCGTGATCTGAAGCATGGTGCGTGCCTTGGACCAGCGGCGCGGCGCCGTCAACGCGCCGGTTCCCTTCCCCCGCGGCCCCTGCTAAGGCCGCCGCCAAACCAATCCGACGGAGTTTTCCATGGCCCTCGAACGCACCTTCTCGATCATCAAGCCCGACGCCACCAAGCGCAACCTGACCGGCGTGATCACCGCCAAGCTGGAAGAGGCTGGCCTGCGAGTCGTCGCCTCCAAGCGGATCCAGCTGACGCTGGCGCAGGCGCAGGAATTCTACGGCGTCCACAAGGATCGCCCCTTCTTCGGCGAGCTGACCGAATTCATGACCTCCGAGCCGATCGTGGTTCAGGTTCTGGAAGGCGAGGACGCCATCGCCAAGAACCGCGAAGTCATGGGCGCGACCAACCCCGCCGAGGCGGCGCCGGGCACGATCCGCAAGGAATACGCGCTGTCGATCGGCGAGAACTCGGTCCACGGCTCGGACGGGCCGGACACCGCCAAGGAAGAAATCGCCTATTTCTTCTCGGGCCTCGAACTGGTCGGCTGAGCCGGGCCTCCTGCTACGAAATGAGGCACCCGGCCGCAACGGATCCCGTCCGGCCGGGGCCTCGACCACACGGACCCGCCGCGCCGGGTGTGGTACGTTTTCAGGGGCCTCCCGTCGATCCCGGGATGACGCGGGCGCGAGGGGCAGGCGCCCTAGGTCTCCACCGCCACGGTTCGATCCCATGCAAGCGCCGCGACGGCCAACAGGACGATGCCGCCTGACATCATCGCGAGCACGGCCCATCCGGCCCCCGCGATCACGAGGCCCGCGGCGAAGGCGAGACCCGTCGAGACGAGCGCGATGATCGTGTCATTCGCCCCCTGCACCGCCGCCTTCTCCGCCTCGGACACCGCCGCGTCCAGCATCGCCGTGGCGCCGATGAAGCCGAAGTTCCAGCCGAGGCCGAGGACGATCAACGCGCCGTAGAAATGGCCCGCCGACAGGCCCGACGCGGCGGCGGTCGCGGCGGCGATGATCGCGAGGAGCCCGACCGTCGCGATCGTCTGCGCCCCGAACCGCTGAATGAGAAAGCCGGTGAAGAAGCTCGGCGCGAACATCGCGACGATGTGCCAGCGGACGA
This sequence comes from Jannaschia sp. GRR-S6-38, assembly GCF_029853695.1. Lineage (NCBI taxonomy): Bacteria > Pseudomonadati > Pseudomonadota > Alphaproteobacteria > Rhodobacterales > Roseobacteraceae > Jannaschia > Jannaschia ovalis. Next base: position 344,007 of record NZ_CP122537.1, on the reverse strand, counting down.
CGTCGCCGGCGGCGGCCTCGCTGAACCCGCAGCCGATCATGGCGATCGGGGTCGGGATCATCAGGAAGACCATGACCCCCTGCGACACCGCGGCGATGGCGACGGCGCGCCGGACCGGGCGGCGACGCAGCGCGGCGCGGAGGGCGGCCCCGGCGGCGGCGGGCCCGTCCTTCTTGGCCCGGACGGGCCGGGGCATCCGGACGAAGGCCAGCGGCAGGAGGCCCAGCAGGCCGATCAGGGCAACGGCCGCGTAGGCG